>JAVEEG010000280.1 GCA_030840585.1 Frankiaceae bacterium
CATGAAGGGCCTGCACTACCTGCGCGCGTTGCTGCAGCGCCCAAACGTCGAGATCGCGGCATTGGACCTGTCCGCACTGGTCGCTGGTCACGGCACAGCGATCGCCAGTCAGGACCTTGGCGAGCCGTTGGACCGGCGGGCATTGAGGGCATATCGCAACCGGCTGCGTGACATCGACGAAGAACTCGACGAGGCGCACACCTGGAACGACCCGGCCCGGGTCGAGCGGGTCGAGGCCGAACGCGACGCGTTGCTGCGCGAACTCACCCGCGCGACCGGTCTGGGCGGCCGGGCGCGCACCATGAGTGGCTCGGCTGAACGCGCAAGAGTGGCTGTACGCAAGGCGATCGCAGCCGCGCTCGACCGCATCGACGCCGAAGACCAGCCGACGGCGCGGCTGCTGCGCCGTACCGTACGCACCGGCAGCGTCTGCCGCTACGAACCGGACACGGAAACGCCCGTCGACTGGCTGCTCTGAGCCTCCAGCGCGGCATCCCCCGCGGCTAATGCAGCGGTTCGTCCGAGTAGTACTCGAACAGCATCGAGCCGACCGCGGGGATCGCGAACGCCGCGCCGATGAAGAACAACCACCAGCCGAACACCAGCCCGAGGAACGTCGTCGCGGCCGCGAGACCGCACCACAGCGGCGCCCACGAGTACGGCGAGAAGAACCCCAACTCCCCCGCTCCGTCACTGATGTCGGCGTCCTCGAGGTCCTCCGGGCGCGGCTCGATGCGGCGGGCGGTGAACAGCAGGTAGACGCCGATCAGCGCGCCCAGGCCGGCACCGAGCGCGAGCGCGGTCGTACCCGTCGGGTCGTGCGAGTAGTACCAGTACACGATGTCCGTCGGCGCCAGGAACACCGCGATGAACGCGAAGAGGTAGCCCTCGACCTTCATGTCCGGCAGTCCCTACCTGAGCTCTGGCGTGGCGTGGTAATCGGCGAGGCCCGCGGCGTGCGGGTAGTGCAGGTCGAACGCCGGCCGTTCCGACCGGATCCGCGGGATCGACACGAAGTTGTGCCGCGGCGGCGGGCAGGACGTCGCCCATTCGAGCGAGTTGCCGAAGCCCCACGGGTCGTCGCCGATCACCCGCTCGTTGCGCCCGACCCACGACCGCCAGACGTTGTACATGAACGGGATCATCGACAGCCCGAGGATGTACGCGCCGATGGTCGACACGGTGTTCAACGCGGCGAAGCCGTCCTTGCCGAGATAGTCGGCGTACCGGCGCGGCATGCCCTCGACACCCAGCCAGTGCTGCACCAGGAACGTCGTGTGGAACCCGACGAACAGCGACCAGAAGTGGATCTTGCCGAGGGTCTCGTCGAGCATCGTGCCGGTCATCTTCGGCCACCAGAAATAGAAGCCGGAGAACATCGCGAACACCACGGTGCCGAACAGCACGTAGTGGAAGTGCGCCACCACGAAGTAGGTGTCGGTGAGGTGGAAGTCCAGCGGCGGCGACGCCAGCATGATGCCGGTCAGCCCGCCCAACAGGAACGTGATCAGGAAGCCGATGGCGAACAACATCGCCGTGTCGTAGGTCATCGCTCCCTTCCACATCGTGCCTATCCAGTTGAAGAACTTCACGCCCGTCGGTACGGCGATGAGATACGTGAGGATCGAGAAGAACGGCAGCAGCACCGCGCCGGTCGAGAACATGTGGTGCGCCCACACCGTGATCGACAGCGCGGCGATCGCGATGGTCGCGAAGACCAGGCCCTTGTAGCCGAAGATCGGCTTGCGCGAGAACACCGGAATGACTTCGGTGATGATGCCGAAGAACGGCAGCGCGACGATGTAGACCTCGGGATGGCCGAAGAACCAGAACAGGTGCTGCCACAGCACCGATCCGCCGTTGCTCGCGTCGAAGACATGCGCGCCGAACTTGCGGTCCGCCTCCAGCGCGAGCAGTGCGGCCGCGAGCACCGGGAACGCGACGAGCACGAGGATCGACGTGACCAGGATGTTCCAGGTGAAGATCGGCATCCGGAACATCGTCATGCCGGGCGCGCGCATGCAGATGATCGTCGTGACGAAGTTGACGCCACCGAGGATCGTGCCGAAGCCGGACAGCGTGAGGCCCATGATCCAGAGGTCCGCGCCGAGACCCGGCGAGTGCACCGCGGATGTCAGCGGCGAGTAGGCGTACCAACCGAAGTCGGCCGCGCCGCCGGGCGTCAGGAAGCCGGACATCACGATCAGCGAACCGAGCAGGAAGAACCAGTACGACAGCATGTTCAGCCGCGGGAACGCGACGTCCGGCGAGCCGATCTGCAGTGGCATCACGACGTTCGCGAAGCCGACGAACAGCGGCGTTGCGAACATCAGCAGCATCAGCGTGCCGTGCATCGTGAACAGCTGGTTGTACTGCTCGTTCGACAAGAACTGCAGGCCCGGGCGGGCCAGCTCGGTCCGCATCAACTCGGCCATCAGGCCGGCGACGAGGAAGAACACGAACGACGTGATCAGGTACAGGTGACCGATGACCTTGTGGTCGGTGGTGGTGAGGTAACGCACCCAGCGGCTGCCCGGCGCGACGGGGACGCGCCGTGGCCGCACGCGACGGGCCGGCTCGACCGTGGTCACGAGTGGCTCCTCTGGTTGTTGCCCGGCTTGGGCTCAACTGGTGTCGTCGGTCCGGTGTAGACGCTGTACCGATCATCCGCGCCGGACTGCGCGAGTTGCTTGATCTGCGCGAGCCGGGCGTCGTACTGGTCCTTGGGCAGCGCGAGCACGGTGAACAGCATCCGGTCGTGGTCGACGCCGCAGTACTCCGTGCACTTGCCCTGGAACAGCCCGGCGTGGTCGACCTTGACCTGGAACTCGTTCACCCGGCCGGGGATCACGTCCCGCTTGAACAAGAACGGGATCACCCACCACGCGTGGATCACGTCGGTGGACTGCTCGTAGAACCGGATCCGGGCGCCGACGGGTACGACGAGCTGCGGCGGCTCACCCGGCCGGCCGGTCACCGACACGCCGTCGTCGAGGTAGTTGAACTGCCACGACCACTGGAAGCCCACGACGTTGATCCGCAGGTCCGGCTTCTGACCCAGCTGGTCGGTGTCGTTCTCGCGGATGGCGGTGAAGTAGAACAGGATCGAGACGATGATCATCGGGATGACCGTGTAGAGCACCTCGATCGGCAGGTTGTAGCGCACCTGGCGAGGCAGGTCGTCCGGGTTACGCAGCCGGAACCGCCACACGGCCCACAGGATCAGCAGGATCACGAACCCGCCCACGATGGCGGACGTGACGAGTGAGCCGTACCAGACGCCGAGGGCGTTCCGTCCCTCTTGGGTGACCGGCGCCGGCCAACCCAACCGGCTCCACTGGCCTTTGCAGCCGGAGGCGAGCAAAGCGAAGCCGGTAAGGGCGAGGATCCTGGTGAGGGTGCGCGTGCGCGTCAGCGTGCGGCGAGGTGCAGGCACGACGCGAACACTAACGCAGCGCACCCGAGCGTGGACGCGCAGGTCCGGGCTAGCGTCACGGCGTGTCTGGGTACCTCGACGCCGCTACGACGGCGCCGCTGCACCCGGCCGCCAAGGCCGCCCTCGACGCCGCCCTGGATGGCGGCTGGGCTGACCCGCGCCGGCTCCACCGCGAGGGCCGCCGGGCCCGCCGGCTGCTCGACACCGCCCGCGCCTCAATCGCCACCTCGATCGGCGCCCGACCCGACGAGGTGACGTTCGCGTCCTCGGGTACCGCGGCGGCCCAGCTAGGAGTCCTCGGCGCGCTGGCCGCCGGGCAGCGGCGCGGCCGGCACCTGGTCGCCAGCGCGGTCGAGCACAGCTCCGTACTCGCCGCTGCACAAATGCACGAGCGGGATGGCGGTGCGGTCGACCTCGTCCCCGTCGACATCGTCGGCCGGGTCGACCCGGCTGCGTACG
>JAVEEG010000103.1 GCA_030840585.1 Frankiaceae bacterium
GACGGTACGACGCGGACCGGAGTCACCTACGAGCTGTCCGTGACGCACGACCCGTCCGGGCTGCCCATCGGGGCGACGGTGAGCTGCAAGATCGAGGTCAACGGCGTCGACGCGCCCGGCACCACGTTCAGCTACCTCGGTTACGGCGAGCAAGCCGGCGCCGACCGGGTGTCGTTCGAGGCCGACGACGGCGACGTCATCCAGCCTTGCCAACGTACGGTCTACGCCGACAACACCGACACCGGCTGGAGCTGCGCGACAGCGCACAACTTGATCCTGCCGCCGCAAGAGTTGCGCGACACGCTCGATTTCGTCAGTGGCATCGTCGACAACGTCTTCGTCTGGGATGTGGACCCGCGTCTCTGCCCGGTCCTGGCTGCCCACGCCGGCACGTATGGGCCGATCACGATCCGCCCTGACGGTGACGTCTACATCGCCGACCCGCTCAACTTGACTTTGAACCCGGCCCAGGACTGCCCGCCGTACGGCAACTTCTGACCGGGCGGCGGTCGCATCTTCACCACCGGCGGGGTAGAAAGCTGCCCATGGCGTTGATGTCACCGACCGACTCGTTGTTCCTCCTCGGCGAATCCCGCGAGCAGCCGATGCACGTCGGCGGGCTTCAGCTGTTCGAGCTGCCGGACGGCGCCGACGCGTCGATCCTGCGGGAGGCGTACGAGCGGATGCTCGCGGAAACCGACGTCGCACCGCTGTTCGCCCGCCGCGCGCAGCGATCGTTGTCGACCCTCGGCCAGTGGTCGTGGACGCACGACCGCGACGTCGACCTCGAACACCACATCCGGCACTCCGCGCTGCCGCAGCCAGGGCGCGTGCGCGAGCTGCTCGCCTTGGTCTCGCGGCTGCACTCGACGCTGCTGGACCGGCAGCGACCACTGTGGGAGCTGCACCTGATCGAGGGACTGGCCGGGCGCCGGTTCGCGGTCTACAGCAAGCTGCACCACTCGGTCATGGACGGCATCTCCGGCATGCGGCTGCTGCAGAACAGCCTGTCGACCGAGCCGGACACCGAGGTGGTGCCGGCGTTCTGGGCCAAGGGATCCGAACGCCCACGGCGACCGCGCGAGCGTCACAACCCCTTACTGTCGATGCCGAAGACGGTGCTCGAAGCGTTCGCGGACATGGCGAAGCTGTCGCCGCGGCTGCTGACCATCGCCGAGCAGGCGTTGCGCTCGCAGGCCGCCACACTGCCCGGGCAGGCACCGCGCAGCATGCTCAACGTCGCCATCACCGGCTCACGGCGCTACGCCGCGCAGTCGTACTCGATGGAGCGGATGCGCCACGTCGCGAAAGCCGCCGGCGTGACGCTGAACGACGTACTGCTGGCGATGTCCGCGGGGGCCTTGCGCGAGTACCTGCTGGAGCAGAACGCACTGCCGGACGCGCCGCTGGTCGCGATGACGCCGGTGTCGCTGCGCCGCGGTGACGACGAGCAATCCTCCGGCAACGCCGTCGGCGCAATCCTTGCGAACCTCGCCACGAATGAGGCCGATCCGCAACGACGGCTGGAAGCGATCGCCGAGTCGACGACGCGGGCAAAGGCGACCCTCGAGGGCCTGAACCAGCTACAGGTGACCGCGCTGTCGGCCGGGGTCATGTTGCCGATGGCGGTGAACAGCTTCGCCGGGCTCTACCGCTGGGGCACGCTGCCGTTCAACATCGTCATCTCGAACGTGCCGGGCCCGCAGGAATCGCTGTACCTGCAGGGCGCCCGGCTCTCCGGCCTCTACCCGCTGTCGATCCCGACCAACGGGCAAGCGATGAACATCACCGCGACGAGTTACGCCGGTGAGATGGGCATCGGCCTGACCGCGTGCCGGCGCAGCGTCCCGCACGTGCAACGGATGCTGGCCGGCCTCGACAACTCGTTGGCGGAGTTGGAGAAAGTCGTTGCCTGAGGTCCGACACTAGAGGCGTGGAGCCGCTCGCCGTCACCCGGACAGTCGTCGTACCGCCGCACGAACTGCAGTGGCGGTTCTCGCGGGCGAGCGGTCCTGGCGGTCAGGGCGTGAACACGACCGACAGCCGGGTCGAGCTCAGTCTCGACATCGCAAACTCGACGGCGTTCTCGCCGTTCTTGCGCGATCGCGCGTTGCAGCGATTGGCCGACCGGCTGGTCGACGGCGTGCTCACCATTACCGCGAGCGAGCACCGCTCGCAGTTGCGCAACCGGCAGGCCGCGCTGGCCCGGTTAGCGGACGCATTGCGTACGGCGGTCGCGCCACCCGCGGCACCGCGCCGGCCGACCCGGCCGACGAAGGCGGCGAAGGAACGCCGGTTGGCCGCGAAGCGCCGCCGTAGCGAGATCAAACGCAACCGCGGCGCGACCGACGACTAGCTCTGCGGGTCCTTGGGCGGCGGGTCGTCGTCGAACGACTTGGGCACCTTGCGCACGTGTTTCGTCATCGAGCGGAACAGCAACAGCGACGCGATGACCAGCGCGAGGATGACCAGGAAGCCGATCACGAGCGGATCACCTCACGGACACCGGCGAACAGGTCGTCCTCGGGCACCGGCGCCTCGAACTCGCAGCGAGCGAGTTGATAGTCCTCGGTGGGCCATGCCTTCGCCTGCAACTCGGTCGGGCAGGCGAACCAGAACGAGGTCGGATCGACCTGCGTCTCGTGCGCGAGCAGCACCCGATCCCGTACGTCGAAGTACTCGCCACAGGGCACCCGGGTCGTGATCCGAGCCCAGTGGTCGTCGCTCTCCTCCCACTTCTCCAACCGCTCGCTGTACGGCGACTCCAGACCGGCTTCGACCATGACGTCGTGCAGTGCTTGGAACCGCCGCTTGTGAAATGTCATGTGGTAGTAGAGCTTGAGCGGCTGCCACGGCTCGCCAGTGCCGGGATAGCGCGACGGATCGGCGGCGGCGTCGTAGGCCTCGATCGTGATCCGGTGGCACATGATGTGGTCCGGGTGCGGGTAGCCGCCGTTCTCGTCGTACGTCGTCATCACGTGCGGGCGGAACGTCCGGACCAGCCGGACCAGCGGCTCCGCCGCGAGCTCCATGGGCTCCAATGCGAAGCAGCCTTCGGGCAGCGGCGGCAGCGGATCGCCTTCGGGCAGGCCGGAGTCGACGAAGCCGAGCCATGCATGGTGCGCGCCGAGGATCTGGATCGCGCGATCCATCTCGTGGTGGCGGACACCGGCGAGGTTGGCAACGACGTCCGGCCGATCCATCGCCGGGTTCAGGATCGATCCGCGCTCGCCGCCGGTGCAGGTGGCGATGAGGACCTCGACCCCCTCGCGGATGTAGCGGGCGACGGTGGCTGCGCCCTTGCTCGCCTCGTCGTCGGGGTGGGCATGGACGGCCAGCAGCCGGAGCGTCTCGTCGGACACACCCCCATTGTTCCGTGGGTAGCCTCCTTAGTCATGACCGAGGGCGTGACCTGGCTGACCCAAGAGGCGTACGACCGGCTACAGGCCGAGCTCGACCACCTGTCCGGACCCGCCCGCGTCGAGATCACCGCGCGCATCGCCGCCGCCCGCGCCGAGGGCGATCTGAAGGAGAACGGCGGTTACCACGCGGCCAAGGACGAGCAGGGGAAGATGGAGGCCCGGATCCGCCAGCTCACCCAGCTGCTGCGGGTCGCGCGGGTCGGCCAGCCCGACGCCGCGGTCGCCGGGGTCGCCGGTCCGGGCATGGTTGTCACGGTCGCGTTCGCCGACGGTGACGAGGAGACGTTCCTGATCGGCTCCCGGGAAGAGGCCGCGATCAGCGACATCACCGTCTACTCCGCGCAGTCGCCGCTCGGGGTGGCGCTCACCGGCGCGAAGCCCGGCGATTCGGTCAGCTACACCGCGCCGAACGGCCGCGACATCACCCTGCAGCTGAAGGACGTCAAGGCCTACGGGACCTGAGTTAGTCGAGGGTGATCGGGTAGCCGACGGCGCGGAGCCAGGCGAGCACCGCGGCGCAGTGATCCGGCCCGCGGGTCTCCAGCTGTACGGCGACCTCGACCTCGTCGAGGTGCAGCTTCGGGCCGGTGCGGACATGCTCGACATCGAGCACATTCGCCTCGGACGCGGCGAGCTCGCCGAGCAACTTGGCCAGCTCACCCGGCCGGTCCGGGATCCGCAACCGGAACGACAGGTAGCGGCCGGCGGCGGCCATGCCATGGCGCAGCACCCGGAGCAACAGCACCGGATCGATGTTGCCGCCGGACAGCACCGCGACGACCGGCGGCTCGAACAACTCCGGCTGATCCATCACCGCCGCGACCGCGGCAGCACCGGCCGGCTCGACGACCAGCTTCGCGCGTTCGAGACACAGCAGCAGCGCCTGCGACAGCGACTCCTCCGACACCGTGACGACGCCGTCGACGAGGTCGCGCACCATGCGATACGTGAGGTCGCCGGGGCAGCCGACCGCGATGCCGTCGGCGATCGTCGCCATGCTGTCCAGCGGCGTGGGCCGGCCGGCTCGCAGCGACGCCGGGTACGCCGCCGCGCCCGCGGCCTGCACACCGACGACGCGGACATCGGGCCGGACCGCCTTCACCGCGGCCGCGGTACCGCTGATCAGCCCGCCACCACCGACGCTGACGACGACCGTCCGCACCTCCGGCGCCTGCTCGAGGATCTCCAGCCCGACCGTCCCCTGCCCGGCCACGATGTCCGCGTGGTCGAACGGATGGATCAGCACCGCGCCGGTCTCCGCCTGGAATTTCGCCGCGGCTTCCAACGCCTCGTCGACCGTGACACCGGCGAAGCGGATCTCCGCGCCGTACGCCTTCGTCGCTTCGACCTTCGGCAGCGGCGCGCCGGCCGGCATGAACACCGTCGACGTCGTACCGAGCAGCGACGCGGCCAACGCGACGCCTTGTGCGTGGTTGCCGGCACTGGCGGCTACGACGCCCCGCCCGCGCTCTTCGGCGGTCAGCCGCGCGATCCGTACGTACGCGCCACGGATCTTGAACGATCCGGTGCGCTGCAGGTTCTCGCACTTGAGCAACGCCGGCCCGCCCACGCGTTCGGACAGCGGCCGGGATCCCTCGACCGGCGTCAGCCTGGCCACGCCGTCGAGCAGCTCGCGCGCGGCGTTGATCTCGTCGAGCCCGACGTACGGCGTGTCCACTAGGCGGTCCCTGTTCCTCGATCGGCATGCGCGCCGGATCCGAACGCGAGCACCGCCGCGGTGAAGCCGTGCACGTGATTGCGGCCGCCGACCGGCGCGATCTCGCCGGCCGCGAAGAACCCGGCGACGTCCGCGGTACCAAGACCGGCCTGTACGGCGATCAGGTCGTGCGCGGGATCCGGGAACAGCGCGGCGCCGCGACCGTTGCAGGAGAACAACAACGCGCCCTCCACGGTGTCGAGGCCGTTGCCGGCCCGGAAGCGGGCCAGCACGGTGCGCAGATCCATCGCAGCCGCCGCGGCATCGCGCAACTGGAACTGCACGGTGCGACCAACCGGCACCAGATCGCCGACTACCAAACCACCGCGGATCTCGTCGACGCCAGCGATGCCGCGGACCAGGAAGTCACCCTGGCCGTGGTCGTCGGCGTACTCGTCGATCGCGATGCCGATCTCGAGACCGGTCGACGCCAGCGCCTGGTCGGCCGGGTCGAGGTCGCCGAGCAGCGACTCCAACTTGTCCCGCGCGGCGACCCCGGCGAGTTCGAGCAGCACGTTGCCGTCGGCCGCGGTGACGGTCATCTCCGGGCCGACCGGCCGGCAGCCTTGGCTCACGACGGTGCGAACGCCGACCGGGCCGCCGAGCATGACGCCCACGGCGCCGCGTTCGAGGGTCTCGCCGTCGAGGAACAACCGGGTCGAGCCGCGGCCGTGCAGCCCGGACGCGAGCCCGCCGATGAACGGCAACCCGGCCAGCGAGTCGTTGGATCGCTCGACGAAGCCGTCGACCGGGAACGACCACGGGTCGGCGAGCAGTACCGCGACGACGTCGTCCGGCTGCCGCTCCGGCAGGCCGACGACGGCCATGCCCTCGGCGGCCGGCATCACCTCGAGGTGAAACGTCCGGACATGGACGTCGGGAAGTACGGCGCACCACACCGCCACAGCCGACGCGGCCTCCACCGCGGTGCCGGCGCCGATGACACCCGGTGCCGTACAGCCGATGGTCGAGGTCGCATGGGTCAGCGCGCAGGCTCGTTCGCCGGCGGCGGCCGCCGCCTCGTCGTCCACGCCGCAGACGAACACGAGCGCGAGGTCCGGCGTACGTCCGGCCAGCGGCGCGAGGGCCTGCCGGGCCGCGGACTCGGCCGCGGCGACGAGGTCGGCGTCCACCGCCAGCCCCGCGCCGAATCGTGCCATGCGGACAGTCTGCCTCGGCCGCGCAAAAACAGGGACGTAACGTGGGTTGATGAACGCCCCATCCACGCTCGGCGAACTCCGCGCTTCAGGTCACCGGCAGAAGTCGGTCAAGGCCGAGTTGCGCGACAACCTGCTCGCCCGGTTGGCCGCCGGCACCGATCGATTCCCGGGCATCGTCGGCTTCGACGACACCGTGTTGCCGCAGGTCGAGCGGGCGTTGCTGGCCGGCCACGACATCGTGTTGCTGGGCGAACGCGGGCAGGGCAAGACCCGGCTGATCCGCACGCTGGTGCAGTTGCTCGACGAGGTCACTCCGGTCATCGCCGGTTGCGAGATCAACGACCACCCGTACGAGCCGGTCTGCACCCGCTGCCGCCGGCTGGTCGCCGAGAAGGGCGAGCAGACGCCGGTCGCGTGGAAGCCGCGGGACGAACGGTTCGCCGAGAAGCTCGCGACGCCGGACGTGTCGGTCGGTGACCTGATTGGTGACGTCGACCCGATCAAAGTCGCGGAGGGCCGGATCCTCGGCGATCCCGAGACCGTGCACTACGGGCTGGTACCGCGGACGAATCGCGGCATCGTTGCGATCAATGAGCTGCCCGACCTGGCCGAGCGGATCCAGGTCGCGTTGCTGAACGTGTTGGAAGAACGCGACATCCAAGTGCGCGGTTACACGTTGCGGCTGCCGCTCGACCTGTTGCTGGTCGCGTCGGCCAACCCGGAGGACTACACGAATCGCGGCCGGATCATCACGCCGCTGAAGGACCGGTTCGGTGCGGAGGTACGCACGCACTACCCGCTGTCGTTGGACGACGAGCTGCACCTGATCCGGCAGGAGGCGGTCGTCGGCTGGGGCAACGACGCGGTGTCGGCCGCGCTGCCCGATCACCTGATCGAAGTGGTCGCGCGGTTCGCCCGGCACGTGCGCGACTCGCCCGCGGTCGACCAGCGATCCGGCGTGTCCGCGCGATTCGCCGTAGCCGCCGCCGAGACGGTCGCCGCGTCCGCCGTACGGCGTGCTGCGTTGGCCGGTGAGGACGCAGCGGTCGCGCGGATTGCCGACCTGCCGGCGATCGTGCCGGCGATCCAGGGCAAGGTCGAGTTCGAGTCGTCGGAGGAAGGCCGCGAGGCGGAGGTGCTTGAGCACCTGCTCCGGCGCGCGACCGCGGACACGTTCCGGGCCCGACTCGGCGTCGTCGACCTGTCCGCACTGGTCGCGCGGTTCGACGACGGCTCGATGGTCGAGACCGGTGAGCTGGTGCCCGCAGCGGCGCTGCTCGCCGATGTCGGGCCGATCGACGGGCTGGCGAAGTTGTTGTCGGCATTGGGGATCGACGACGTCGACTCCCCCGGCCTGGCCGCGGCCGGCGTCGAGTTCGCCCTCGAAGGCCTCTATCTGTTGCGCCGGCTGTCGAAAGAGTCCGTCGATGACAAGGTGGTCTACGGATCTCGATGACCCGGTCCCGGTACGGCGAGTGGCGCGGCGGCGCGGATCCGCTGGCGCCGCCGTACGACGTCACGGACGCGCTCGACGAACTCGGTGAAGATGTCCTCAATGGGCTGACACCGGCCGAGGCGATGCAACGCCTCATGCGCCAGGGGCTCGGTGACCGGCGCGGCCTCGACGAGTTGTTGCGCGAGGTGCGCAAGCGGCAGAAGTCGGCTCGTCGCGCCGGGCGGCTGGACGGGACGCTGGAACAGGTCCGCGAGCTGCTCGATTGCGCGGTGGCGGCGGAGCGATCCGCGCTGTTCCCGGATCCGTCCGACGACGCGCGGTTCGCCGAGACCCGGCTCGATGCGCTGCCGTCGGACACGGCGCGAGCGGTACGCGAACTCGCCGACTACTCGTGGCGGTCGCCGGAAGCGCGGGCGGCGTACGAAGAGATCCAAGAGCTGTTGCGGCGCGAGGTCCTCGACAGCCAGTTCCGCGGGATGAAGCAGGCACTGCAGTCGGCCGACCCGGAGGCGATGGCGCGGGTGCGGTCGATGATGGCCGCGCTGAACGACATGCTCGATGCCGATGCGCGCGGCGAGGACACGACCGAGGCGTTCGCGTCGTTCATGCAGGAGTACGGCGAGTTCTTCCCGGACAACCCTGCGAATCTGGAGGAGCTCGTCGACTCACTCGCGCGGCGAGCCGCGGCGGCGCAGCGCTTGATGAACTCGCTGTCACCAGAACAGCAAGCCGAGCTCGCCGAGCTGATGATGCAGGCGATGTCGGACGCGGGGCTCGCCGGCGAGATGGGCCGGCTCGCGGACCAGTTGCGCGCGCGCCGGCCGGAGCTCGACTGGAACGGCCGGGAACGCATGCGCGGCAACACCCCGCTCGGTCTTGGCGATGCGACGACCGCGTTGGAAGAGGTCGCCGATCTCGACGAGCTCGAAGCGGCGCTGTCACAGGACTATGCCGGCGCATCCCTCGATGACGTCGACCCCGAGTTGCTGGAACGCGCGCTCGGTCGTAACGCTGTCGACGACCTTGAATCGCTGCGCCGGCTGGAGCGAGAGTTGCAGCGGCAGGGTTACTTGCAACGTTCCGGCGGTGAGTTGCAACTGACGCCGCGTGGCCTGCGTCGGCTCGGTGAGAACGCGTTACGACGGATCTTCGCGAAGTTGCACGCGGAAGGTCGCGGCGATCACGAGATGCACGACGCGGGCGCGGCCGGTGATCCGACCGGTGCGTCGCGGCGGTGGGAGTTCGGCGACGAGCAACCACTCGACGTCGTACGCACGGTGCGCAACGCGGTGCTGCGTGGTGCCACAAAGCCGTTGCGGTTGCAGGTAGATGACTTCGAGGTCGTCGAGACCGAACGGCGATCCGGCGCGTGCGTCGCGTTGCTGGTCGACTTGTCGTACTCGATGGCGTTGCGTGGGACGTGGGCGGCGGCGAAGTCGACTGCGCTGGCGCTGCACACGTTGGTCGCGACCAAGTACCCGCAGGACGCGATCCAGGTGATCGGTTTCTCGAAGTACGCGCGAGTGTTGCAACCGGCCGAGTTGGCCGGGCTGTCGTGGGACATGGTGCAAGGCACGAACCTGCAACACGGGCTGATGCTGGCGTCGCGCCACCTCGCGCGGCATCCCGACGCCGAGCCCGTCGTACTAGTCGTCACCGATGGCGAGCCGACCGCGCATCTGCTGGCCGATGGCAGTGCGTGGTTCGACTGGCCGACGCACCCGGAGACGCTTGCGGTGACGATGGCCGAGGTCGAGCGGATCACCCGGCGCGGCGCGACCATCAACATCTTCATGCTCGACGACGAGCCCGGCCTCGTCCGCTTCGTCGAATCGGTCGCGCGCCGCAACGGCGGTCGGGTGTTCGCAAGCGACGCGGACCGGCTGGGCGAGTACGTCGTCAGCGATTACTTACGCGCGAGACGAGGCCGCACCGCCCGCACCGGGTAGCCGTCAACCCGCCGACACCGGCGGTCGCAGCGTCGCGACCCGCACGGGTCCGCCGATCCCCTTGAGGGTGACTTCCCGGATAGCCGCCAGCTCAGTTCCGTGGAGCTCCGCGGCGGTGGCCGCATCGACCAGAACCTCGTCGCTGGCGGCGGCCGCTGCGAGCCGAGCGGCGAGATTCACCGTAGGCCCGAAACAGTCGCCGTCCCGGGTCAAGACCGTCCCGTACGCCAAACCGCAACGGGCGAGCGTCAGCGTGTGGTGCCGCCGAACGAAAGCGAGGATCTGTTCGGCGGCTGTGACGGCGGCGTCCACGAGCGGGTGAGTGAACATGATCTCGTCACCGATGAGCTTGACGACCCGCCCGCCCGTCTCCACCACGATGTCGCATGCGGCCGCGTCGAACTCCGAGAGCGCAGCGTTCAGCACCTCAGGTTCGAGTTGTTGCGCGAGCGACGTGGAGCCGACGAGGTCTACGAAACCAACGCACAACGTCGTCGCGTCGTACGCCCGCGGGTCGGTGGGATTGATCGGCCGGGTCGAGAGGGCGACATGGCGCCTGACGAGTTGTTGCACTGCTGACATGAACAGCGGCAGCAGAGCTTCGAGCTCCAGATTCGCTTCGACCATCGACAGTCCGGACGCGTCGGTTTCCAGCGCGTGGAACGCGATCGACGTGCGGTATGTCGATGCGACCGCGTCCGCCATGCGCGCGGTCGCCGTACCTACTACTCGGGCCAGCTGAAGCGCAGCGGTTTCACCGAAGATTTCCGCAGCGGCGACGAATGTCTCGACGAGCGGGACGTCATCGTCGTTGGCGGACGGTACGTCCGCGCCGGGGTCGGGCAGCCCGGCGGCCAACGACAGCTTCGTCAGCGCTTCGATCGTGACGCCGCATCTGCTCGCGAGTTCGGCCCGCGTCATCGTCGCCGGCCCGCCGTTCATGATGAGTGAGGCGAGATAGCCCAGGTCGTGCGAGTTGGTCTGCAGGTCGTCCAGCGATGCGCCGCGGTCGAGCAGCAGCGTCAGGGCCTTGTAGCGCTGCTCCGCCAACTCACTTGCCGGATCGAGCAGCCCACGCGCAATGAGCTCGTCTCGTACCTCGCCGGTGGTCACGGTGACGAGAATGCCACCACTACTGCGAGGCGCCGAGCCTCCTGCGGTTACGCCGCGTTGGCGCGCTGGCGGCCGCGCGGCTTGCCCTGCGGGCGGCGGCGCTGAGCGTGCGGACGGCGCGCTGCAACGGGCGGCGCAGCGGGAGGCGGCGGGACCGGCGTACCGGATTCGGCGATCTGCCGGACGGCGTGGTGACCGGGGCGAACCCGGACGGATGTCGGCGTGACGCGGGCGTCGCGGTGCAACCGGGTGACCGCGGTCTCCTGATCGCGCACCACGAACGACACGACGGTGCCGGTCGCGCCAGCCCGCGCCGTACGACCGGAGCGGTGCAGGTAATCCTTGGAATCGTTGGGCGGGTCGAAGTGCACGACCAGATCGACGTCGTCGACATGGATGCCGCGGGCCGCGACGTCGGTGGCGACGAGCACGCGCGGGTGACCGACGGTGAAGCCAGCGAGCGCGCGCTGCCGAGCGTTCTGTGCGAGGTCACCGTGAATCGCGGCGGCGTCGGCACCCAGCTTCGACAGTTGCTTCGCGAGCCGGTCGGCACCGTGCTTGGTCCGGACGAATACGAGCGTCCGGCCGGGTCGCGCGGCGATCTCGGCGGCCACGGCCACCTTGTCCGCGTGCTCCAGCAAGAACACCTGATGATCCATCGACTCGACCGGCGACGCAGCGGGCGCGACCGCATGCACGGCCGGGTCGCTGAGATACGCGGTGACCAGCTTGTCGACGCCGCGGTCGAGGGTCGCGGAGAACAGCAGTCGCTGGCCGCCGGCGGGTACGTCGTCGAGCAGCCGGATGACCGCAGGCAGGAAGCCCAGGTCGGCCATGTGGTCGGCCTCGTCGAGGACCGCGACCGATACGTCGGCGAGCGAGCAGGCGCGGCGGTCGATCAGGTCGATCAGCCGGCCGGGGGTTGCGACGACGATGTCGATGCCGCGATCGAGTGCCGCGAGCTGACCGCCGTACGGCGCACCGCCGAAAACGGCGGCGATGCGTAGGTTCACCGCGTCGGCGAGCGGGCGCAGCGCGTCGGCGACCTGCATGGCGAGCTCGCGGGTCGGGACCAGCACCAGGCCGCGCGGGTGGCGCGGCTGCGAGCGCCGGCCAGCCAGGCGGGCCAGCATCGGCAGGCCGAATGCGAGCGTCTTGCCGGAACCAGTCTGTGCGCGGCCGAGCACGTCCCGTCCGGCGATGCCGTCAGGCAGCGCGCGTACCTGGATCGCGAACGGCTCGGTGATGCCACGGCGGGCGAGCGCAGTGACCAGCGTGGCCGGTACGCCCATGTCGGCGAAGGACGACGCAACCGGCTCCGGAAGAGCGAGTGCCTCGTCGAGCATCCGATCCAGCTGGGACAGGACCGGCTGCGGCGCGGGACCGCGACGAGCGGGCGACTGGGGTCGGCGACGGGTCCGCGATGCGGGCGCGGGACGGCGGCGGGCGGGGGCAGGCATGTGAAGCTCCAAGACGTCGATCGGTAGGCCACAACAAGGCTCACCAATGACGGGAACGCTTCTTCTGCGACCTCACGGGCGGCCCGCCCGCGGGAGTCCGACCACGCAAAAGCGCGGCCGATGAAGCACAGACTACCAGCGCTCCGGTCGGTCGCGCGTAGGTTCCTGTATATGGGCCGGCCCGAGCAACACAACGTCCACGTGCTGGGTCCAGCCGACGCGCAGCCCATGGTGTTCGCGCACGGCTACGGATGCGATCAAAACATGTGGCGGTACGTGGTGCCACGGTTCGCTGACCGGTACCGCGTCGTGTTGTTCGATCACATCGGAGCCGGCAACTCGGATCTCGGTGCGTACGACCCCGTGCGGTACGGCGCACTCGACGCCTACGCGGCGGACGTATTGGAGTTATGCGAGGCGCTCGCGCTCGAAGACGTGATCTTCGTCGGCCACTCGGTGTCGGCGACGATCGGAATTCTCGCGGCCGCGGCGGCGCCGCATACGTTCGCGTCGTTGATACTCGTCGGGCCATCGCCTCGGTACGTCGACGACGACGGTTACGTCGGCGGGTTCAGCCGTCGGGACATCGACGAGTTGCTGGCATCGCTCGACAGCAATTACCTCGGCTGGTCGTCGGCGATCGCGCCGGTGATCATGGGCCGGCCGGACCGTCTGGATCTGACCGCCGAACTCGAGGAGAGTTTCTGCCGCACCGATCCGAATATCGCCCGCCGGTTCGCGCACGTGACGTTCCTGTCCGACAACAGAGCCGACCTGGCGCGGGTGCAGGCGCCGACGTTGGTGATCCAATGCACCAACGACGTGATCGCGCCGGTAGCGGTGGGTGAGTACGTTCGCGACCACATCCCGAACGCGACGATGGCGCTGCTCGACGCCACCGGCCACTGCCCGCATCTGTCCGCACCGGAAGAGACCGCGGACGCGATCGACCGGTTCCTGAAGGCGTCCGGCCAGTGATGATGAGCACCGGGGACGGCGACCTCGTCGACGGGTTCATCGAGGCGTTGCTCGACGACGACGCGCAGATGCTCTACGAGCGAGCGCCGTGCGGTTACTTGTCGACGACGTCCGACGGAACCCTGATCAAAGTCAACGGGACGTTCCTGACCCTCACCGGATACACCCGTGAAGAACTCATCGGGCG
>JAVEEG010000016.1 GCA_030840585.1 Frankiaceae bacterium
TCGCCATCGGTTACGCGGTCAAGGAACTCGTCGGTCGGGCCCGGCCGGCGCTGGCGCAACCCGTGGCGCATGCCGGCGGCTACTCGTTCCCGTCCGGGCACGCGCTCGGTGCCGCGGCGCTCTACACGTCGCTTGCCGTTGTCGCCGCGAGCGTGCTGCGGCGGCGGTGGCGTCCCCTGCTCGTGGCGGTCGCGGTCGTCGTACCCGTTGCCGTCGCGACCACGCGAGTGCTGCTCGGGGTGCACTTCCCGTCCGACGTCGCCGCGGGATTGGTGCTCGGTTGGGCGGTGGCGTTGCTCGGCCGGTCCGCGGAGCCGGGGCTCGAAGCCGAACCGGAGCCGGCGCCGTGACGCCGCGGCCGGGCGCCGAGGCGATGACTGTCGTCGACCGGCTGGCAAGGCTCGGGCTGGCCGCGCGCGGCCTGGTCTACCTGCTGATCGCGTGGACCGCCGTACGCATCGCGTCGGCCGGCAGCGGCAGCGGTGGCGGCGAAGCCGACCGGAAGGGCGCGATGGCGACATTCGCGCACAACACTCCGGGCAAGATCGTGCTCGTTGTGATGGCGCTTGGGTTCGCCGGCTACGCGATCTGGCGGCTCACCGAGGTGGTGTGGGGCCATCGCGACGACGACGGCGCGGCGCGCTGGGTCAAGCGCGGCGGATCGCTTTGCCGGGCGGTCCTGTACGGCGTCTTCGCGTGGTCGGCCATGCGCGCCGCGGTGCAGGGAGAGAGCGGACAGGGATCCAACTCGACCTCGAAGCAGACGACCGCGGGACTGCTCGGGCATTCGGGCGGCCGGGTCGCCGTGATCCTGCTCGGCGCCGGGTTCATCATCGCCGGGATCGCACTGGCGGCACGCGGGGTGCTGCGCAAGTTCGAGCGCAAGCTGCGCACGAAGGACATGGGCAAGCGCACCGAGGCCGTCGTCGCGGTGCTCGGCGTCGGCGGGCAGACGGCACGCGGTGTCGTCTTCGCCGTCGTCGGCGGGTTCTTCGTCGACGCCGCGATCCGCTACGACCCGCAGAAAGCGCAGGGCCTCGACGGCGCCCTCCGGTCGCTCGCGCGTGCGCCGCTCGGCGCCGCGATGCTTGCGATCGTCGCGGTCGGGTTGGCCGCGTTCGGCGCGTACTCGCTCGCGGAGTCGCGCTGGCGCGAGACCTGAGGGTCGGGCTCGCAACCGGCTGTGCCGGACCCCTATCCTGACGCGGTCCAACCAAGGTGAACGCCAGATGAATCGGGAGCCCAGCCGATGCGGCTGCGTCTGACGCCACACGAAACCGTCTTCTACGACCTGTTCACCGCGTCGGCGGCCAACATCCTGGAGGGCGCGAAGACGCTGCGCGAGCTCATCAACGCGCAGCCGCACGAGCGCGATCAGCTGTTCCGCAAGCTGCGCGAACAGGAGCACCACGGCGACGACCGGACCCACAGCATCCTGCGCGAGGTCAACTCGACGTTCGTCACCCCGATCGACCGCGAGGACATCTACCGGTTGGCCAGCCGGCTCGACGACGTCATGGACTTCTTCGAGGCCGCGGGTGACCTGATCGTGCTGTACCAACTCGGCACGCTGCCGCGCGAGATCCAGGACCTCGCCGACATCCTTGTCCGGGCCGCCGAGTTGACGAGCCTCGCGATGCCGCGGCTGCGGTCGCTGACGAAGCTGTCCGACTACTGGATCGAGATCAACCGGCTGGAGAACGACGCGGACAAGCTCTACCGCCGGTTCGTCGCGCGGTTGTTCGCCGGCGACTTCGAGGCGCTGGAAGTGTTGAAGCTCAAGGAGGTCGCGGAGGAGATGGAGGCGGCGGCGGACGCGTTCGAGAACGTCGCCGACACGATCGAGACGATCGCGGTCAAGGAGTCCTGAGCCGGCGTGGAGACGTTCGGCCTGATCCTGCTCATCGTCGTCGCGCTCGGCTTCGACTTCACGAACGGTTTCCACGATGCCGCGAACGCGATCGCGACTTCGGTGTCGACCCGCGCGCTGACCCCGCGTACGGCGCTGGCTCTCGCCGCAGTGTTCAACCTCGCCGGATCGCTGGTGTCGACGAAGGTCGCGGCGACGGTCGGCAAGGGGATCATCGAGGTGCCGAAGACGCACGAAGGGCTGACGATCGTGTTCGCTGCCGTTGTCGGCGCGATCGTCTGGAACCTCGTTACGTGGTACTTCGGCCTGCCGTCGTCGTCGTCGCACGCGTTGATCGGTGGGCTGGTCGGAGCGGCGATCGCGTCGAGCGGCACCGTCAAGTGGCACGGCGTCGTGAAGAAGGTCGTCGTACCGATGATCGTGTCACCGTTGGTCGGGTTCATCCTCGCGTTCTTGTTCATGTTGATCGTGTTGTGGGTGTTCCGGCGGGCCAATCCGCGCCGGGTCAACCGCGGCTTCAAGTACGGGCAATGGATCTCGTCGGCAGCGATGTCGTACGGGCACGGATTGCAAGACGCGCAGAAGACGATGGGCGTCATCACGTTGGCCTTGGTGACGACGCACCATCTCGGCACGTTCGTCGTACCGACGTGGGTGAAACTGACCTGCGCCGTCGCGATCGCGCTCGGCACCTACAGCGGCGGCTGGCGGATCATGCGCACGCTGGGACGCCGGGTGTTCAAGCTGGACAACGCGGCCGGGTTCTCCGCGCAGACCGTCGCCTCCGGGGTGCTGATGACGACGGCGTACGTGTACGCCGCGCCGATCTCGACGACGCACGTCATCACGTCGTCGGTGCTCGGCGTCGGCGCGACCCGCAAGTTTTCGGCGGTCCGCTGGGGCGTGGCCGGCAACATTCTCACCGCGTGGGTGCTGACGTTGCCGATGGCGGCACTCGTTGCCGCCGCCGTGTACGGAGTCACGCAAGTGGTCCTAGGCGGCTAGCGTTCGACGCGTGACGCCGCCTGTCCCGATCGATTGGTTGGTCGACGCCGACCCGGCGATCCGTTGGCAGGTCATGCGCGACCTCGCCGATGCGCCGGACGACGCGGTCGCGGCCGAACGCGCGCGGGTGGCGACCGACGGCTGGGGTGCGCAGTTGCTCACCGCTCGCGATCCGGACGGGCAATGGATGGGCGGCGCGTTCATGCCCGCTGACGGCCGCGGTGATCCGCCGACGCGCGAGAGCCAGCCGTGGACATCGACGTTGCCGGTGCTGATGGAGCTCTACGACTTCGGTCTCGATCCCGCCACTGGTGTCGCGCGCGAGATGACCGAGTCGGTCGCGGCGAACTGCCGGTGGGAGTACGACGGCTCGCTGTTCTTCGACGGCGAAGTCGAAGCGTGTATCAACGGGCGCGCGGTCACGATCGGCGCGTACTTCGGCGCCGATGTCAGCGGCATCGTCGCGCGGTTGCTCGACGACCAGCTCGACGACGGCGGGTGGAACTGCTGGACCGAACATGGCGCCACGGTGTCCTCGTTCAACTCGACGATCTGTGTGCTCGAAGGGCTGCTCGAATACGAGCACGCGATGGGCGGCTCCGCTTCGCCCGACGTGGCGGCGGCCCGGCGTCGCGGCGAGGAGTACCTGCTCGAGCGCTCGCTGTTCCGTCGTAAGAGCACCGGCGAGGTCGCGGTCGAAGGCTGGCTGCAGTTCTCGTTCCCGACCCGCTGGCATTACGACGTACTGCGCGCGCTCGAGTACTTCCGCAATGCCGACGTCCGGCATCCGCGGCTGGGTGAAGCGGTCGAACTGATGCGTTCCAAGCAGCGGCCGGACGGCACGTGGTTGCTGGAGAACACCCGCCCGGGCGCGGTGCACATCGTCCTGGAAGACGGCGACGGCCGGCCGAGCCGGTGGAACACGTTGCGCGCCGCGCGAGTGCTGAAGTGGTGGGACGCGCAGCGCTGACGCGATCAGCCCCAGCCGACGAGGTCGGGCAGGTGCGGCAACCCCGACACGGCGGCGGTGTGGCGGGCCTGGGCGTTGCGCAACCGGGTCATCGCGGCGGTGATTCGCTCCGTCGCGGTCTCGTCGTCGGGGGCCGAGTCGAGCGCGGCGATCAATTGCTGTTCGGCGTTGTCGATCTCGGTCTTGGTCGCCTCAAGGTGGAGTTGGGTGTCCGAGCTCATGGCCGCCTCCTCGTCGCTGATGCGGTGATCGTCGGCACCCGACGTGAACCCACGGGGTCCCGGCTGGTGGCCGGCTGGCGACGACTGTGCGACAACTCGGCGAACTCGTCGGTCGGTACGGCGGCTGCAGCATGATCGTCGCGCGACCAGGCAGTCTCTCGGCGCGCAGATGGCTGTCTGAGCCCGCGATGATCCTGGGCTCGGTCAGGCTCGCGGGTCGTGGCCGGCCTCGAGCTCCGCGGCTTTGCGGGCGGCGTAGAGGGAAGGCGCCGCCGCGGGGTTGCGGGTCGGGCCGGCGTTGGCCGCGACGACCGCGACCCAGGGCAGGATCAGCGACCCCGCTACGGCGAACCCGCCGAAGAAGGGCATGCCGAGGCTGAACAGCACGATCGCGAGGATGAAGCACACCAACCGGATGCCCATCGTGATGAGGTAGCGGCGCTCCCGGGCGTCGCGCTCCTGCGCCGGGCTCGGCGGCGCCGTGGTGATGAGCACGGGCTCGGCGCGGGTCACCCCACCAGCATGCGCCATCAGCCAAATCGGCCGGTGATGTAGTCCTCGGTGCGCTTCTCACTGGGGTTTGTGAAGATCTTCTGGGTCGTGTCGGCTTCGACGAGGTACCCAGGCTCGCCCGGTCCGCGCAGGGTGAAGAACGCCGTGATGTCGGACACTCGCGCAGCCTGCTGCATGTTGTGCGTGACGATCACGATCGTGTAGCGGTCCTTCAGCTCGAAGATGAGGTCTTCGATGGCCAACGTCGAGATGGGGTCGAGCGAGCTGCACGGTTCGTCCATCAGCAGCACCTGCGGCTCGACCGCGATCGCGCGCGCGATGCACAACCGCTGCTGCTGGCCGCCGGACAGTCCGGCACCGGGCTTGCCGAGCCGCGATCGCACTTCGTCCCACAGGTTCGCGCCGCGCAGCGACCGTTCCACTGCGGTGTCGAGCTCGGACTTGCGCCGTACGCCGTTCAACCGCAACCCGGCGGCGACGTTGTCGTAGATGGACATCGTGGGGAACGGGTTCGGCCGCTGGAAGACCATGCCGATGGTCCGCCGGACTGCGGCGGCGTCGATGTCCGGCGCGTAGATGTCCTCGTCGTCGAGCAGCACCTGACCTTCGATCCGCGCACCCGGCACGACTTCGTGCATTCGGTTGAGCGCGCGCAGGAACGTGGACTTGCCGCAGCCGGACGGGCCGATGAACGCGGTGACGCTCTTCGGCTCGATCGCGATCGAGACGTCGTCGACCGCCTTGGTCTTGCCGTAGAAGCAAGACAGTCCGACGGTTTCGATGCGCTTGGCCATGGCTGGTGCAGTTACCTCCGGGCGAGCGAGCTACGTCGGGTCAGCAGCCGGGCTGCGACGTACAGGACGATGACGATGAGGATCAAGGTTAGGGCCGCCGCCCAGGCGCGGTCGATGTCGAAGTTGCTCGACGATCCCGCGCCCTGGAACACGTACAGCGGCAGTGACGCCTGCGGCCCGTTGAAGACGTTGGTGTGAATGAAGTTGTTGTTGCCGACGACCAGCAGCACCGGTGCGGTCTCACCGGCCACGCGCGCGATCGCGAGCATGACGCCGGTCGTGATGCCGGTCGCGGCGGTCGGCAGCACGATCCGAAGGATCGTCTTCCACCGCGGCACCCCGAGGGCGTACGACGCTTCCCGCAGCGAGGCCGGGACGAGCCGGATCATCTCCTCGGCCGACCGTACGACGATCGGCAATTCGAGGATGGCGAGCGCGAGCGAACCGGCGAAACCGGAGAAGCCCTTGTGTAGAGCCAGTACCCAGAACGCGAGCACGAACAAGCCGGCGACGATGGAAGGGATGCCGGTCATGACGTCGATGAGGAACCGGATTGCGGTCCCGAAAACGTTGCGGCCGTACTCGGTTACGTAGATCGCGACGAGCAGGCCGAGCGGTACGGCGATGAGGCTGGCGATCAGCACTTGCTCCAGCGTGCCGATGATCGCGTGGTAGACGCCGCCGCTCGGTGACAGCGGGCCGACTCCGGCCATCGAGTGGCTGAGGAAGTCACCGGTGAGTCGCTTCGCGCCGCGGTACGCCGTATAGCCGAGGGTGAAGCCGAGCGGCAGCAACGTCAGCACCAGCGCGAGCAGCGCGCCGCTCGTGGCAAGGCGGTCGATTGCGCGCCGGCGGCCCTCGACCGCCAACGTCAACGTCGTGACCGTCACGATCACGAGCAACGTCGCCGCAACGAGGAAGTCGGCGACTCCTTGCAGCGGTGTCACCGCGAACAGCACGAACGTGACGGCGACCGCACCGACCGCTGCGCCGGCCAGCCCCGACCGCGGCAGCGTCCGAGTGGTGAGGCTGCGGGATCGAAGGCCGGTGGCGGCGAGGTCCGCGGTCATACCGCCGCACTCCGTTCCTCGACCCCGGAGCGGTAGATGACGAACCGCGCGATGAGGTTGACCAGCAGGGTGATGACGAACAGCACCAAGCCGCTGGCGATCAGCGCGGACCGGCCGAGGCCGCCGGCTTCGCCGAACCGGTTGGCGATGTTCGCGGCGATCGTGTTGCCACCCGGCGTCAGCACGTGCGCGCTGATGTCGAAGGTGTTGCCGATCACGAGGGCGACCGCGATCGTCTCGCCGAGTGCGCGGCCAAGACCGAGCATGACCGCGCTGACGATGCCGGGTCGGCTCGGCGGGAAGACGGCAGTCCGCAGCATCTCCCATCGGGTCGCGCCGAGGGCGAGAGCTGCTTCCTTCTGGGCCGGATCGACCTGCCGGATTACTTCGCGGCTGATCGCGGCGACGATCGGCAGGATCATGATGGCGAGGATCACCGACGCCGCGAACACCGACTTGCTGAATGTGTTCACGTCGCCCTTTGCGCCCGCGAACAAAGGAATCCAACCGAGCCAGCGGTTGAGGAAGACCTGGGTGCCGATCAGGTGTGGCAGCAGGAAGAACAAGCCCCACAAGCCGTAGACGACACTTGGTACGGCGGCGAGCATGTCGGTGAGGTAGCCGAGGATGCGGCCCAACCGGCGTGGTGCGTACTCCACCGTGTAGATGGCGACGCCGAGTGCGACCGGAACGGCCATGACCAAGGCCAGCAGCGATGACAACACTGTGCCGAGGACGAGCGCGGCGACGCCGTAGTGTCCGGTGCCGTCGGGATCCCAGATCTTCTCGGTCCAGAAGTTTGACTTGTCGTGCTGGAGCGCGGGCAACGCTTTGACGACGAGGAATACGGCGATCGCGCCGAGCAACGCGAAGACGAGCGCACCCGACACCAGCGTCAATCCAGAGAAAATGCGGTCGCCGCGCCGTGATGAGCGGACGTCGCGCAGCGGTACCGCGTCGATGCCGGGGCTCACCGCGGTCATACTGCCTGCTCTCGGATCGGGAGTGCGAATGCGGGGCCGCGGCGGACGCCACGACCCCGCACCGTTGCGGTCGAAACTTCGGTTACGCGAGCGAGTTGATCGCCGTTTGATCCTTGCTGACGAGGCTGGCCGGCAGCTGCGCGAAGCCGAGCGCCTCCGCCTGCTGCTGGCCGGTGGTCACCGCGTAGGCCAGGAACGCCTTGATCAGCGCACCCTTGCCGGCGTCGGAGTAGTGGCTGCACACGATCGCGTACGACACGGTCGAGATCGGGTAGCCGGTCATCTTGGTGAAGTCGAGCTTGCCGGAGACGTCGTTGCCGGTGCCGGTCACCGTGAAGCCGGAGTCGATCGACTGGCTCACGGTCGACGACGAGATGTCGGTGAAGTCGCCCTGGGCGCCCTTGACCTTGGCGGTCGGCAGGTTGTTCTGCTTCGCGTAGCTGACCTCGGCGTACGTGATGCCACCGTCGGTCTTCTGCACGCCTTGCACCACACCGCTCGACCCGTTCGCGCCGAGACCCGACGGCCAGTTGATGCTCTTGTCGCTGCCGAGTTTCCACACCGACGGCGCGTCCGCGTCGAGGAAGCCGCTGAAGACCTTCGTCGTACCGGAGCCGTCGCTGCGGTGGTAGGTCTTGATCGCCGTCGGCGGCAACGTGACGCCGGGGTTGTCCTGCTTGATCTGGTCGGCGTTCCAGGTCTTGATGCTGCCGTTGAAGATGCCGGCCAGCGTCGCGGCCGACAGGTTCAGCGACGAGAGACCCTTGACGTTGTAGATGATCGCGACACCGCCGGCGGTCACCGGGATGTGCAGCGCGGTGTTGCCGCAACGCTTGTCCGCGGCGGCCTGCTCGTCGGGCTTCATCGTCGCGTCGGAGCCGGCGTAGTCGATCGTGCCGGAGCCGAATTGCTGGATGCCCGCGCCGGAGCCGGTGCCGGTGTAGGTGATGTTCGCGCCGGAGCACTGGCCGGCGAAGTCGGAGATCCACTGCTTTTCGATGTTGGCCTGGAAGGTCGAACCCTGACCGATGACACTGCCGGTCGCGCAGGACGACGCGCTGGGCGAGGAGCCGCCCGGCGTGTTCGAGCTGCCGTTGTTGTCGCTGCCGCAGGCAGCGAGCCCGATGGCTGCGACGGCGGTGAGGCCAGTGGTTCGCAGCAGTAGCGCAGATCTCACGGGGGTGTTACCTCCATCGGGCGGGGCGGGCTCACGGGCCGTGAGCCGTTGATGCGCCCAAAGGTAGGGAGGCAATCCGACCGGTCGGCCCCGCCAGGATGAACGACACATGAACAGCCGAGGACGGCGAGATGAATCAGCTCTCGACGGTGACGCGCTCTCCGGTGACGAGGTAGATGACGCGGCGCGCGACCGAGACCGCGTGGTCGCAGAACCGTTCGTAGTAGCGGCCGCACAGCGTGACGTCGATTGCGCCTTCGATCCCGCCCTGCCATGCGTCGTCGAGCAGCACCCGGAACAACTTGCGATGCAGGTCGTCCATGACGTCGTCGTCGCGTTCGAGCTCGGCGGCGAGTTGCAGATCGCGGCCGGCGATGACGCTCGAGCACTTCGCGCAGATCCGTTGCGCGACCTGGCCCATCTCCAGCACGGTCGCGTGCAGCTCGGGTGGGATCGCAGAGGCGGGGTAACGGCGGCGCGCGACCTTCGCGATGTGTAGCGCGAGGTCGCCCATGCGTTCGATGTCGGCGACCATCCGGAGGCTGGTGATGAGGATGCGCAGGTCGCTCGCGACCGGTTGCTGTCGGGCCAGCAGATCGAGTGCACGCGCTTCGATGTCGGCGTACAGCTGGTCGATTGCCGCATCGCCGGAGATGACCGCTTCAGCCTCTTGCAGGTCGGCTTCGAGCAGCGCGGTGGTCGCGCGGTTGATCGCGCTACCGGCGAGCCGGGTGATGTCGACGAGCGACTGCGTGATCGCGTCGAGTTCGTCGTGGTATTGGTCGCGCACGGGTCGGAGCCTACGCCGGGACGCAACGCTTGCCATCGCACTGCGACAACGTCACGTGATCGTTGAATGAACGCTGTACGTGCGGTTGGTGAACATTGATGCCGCGCCGCGTGTGCCGGCGTCGTACGAACGCTGGGGATGGGTTGTCTCGTCTTTATCATTGACCCGGTACGGCGGCCGTACGGCGCTGTGCGCGGATCGCTTCTGGGGGTCGTGACGGTGTCGCTCGTCGGACGTGGCCGCCGGGCACGCAAAGCACGCTGGGCAGCCGATGCCGGGGCGCCGGCTTCCGGCGCGGACGAAGCGAGGAGCGCGCGAGCGATGGCGGCCGATCGGATGTTGGCGCTGTTGCCGACCGCGGCGATCCTCGTCGACAGCGACGACGGCGTACGGATGGCCAACGGCGCGGCCGTGTCGATGGGCATCGTCAAGGGGCAGCGGCTTGTGGTCTCCGAACTCGGTGAACTGACTCGGGCGGCTCGCCGGACCGGGGAGTCGCAGACGGCCGAGTTCGCGATCGACCAGGGTGGGTTCCCGCGCCGGGTGCTTACCGTCGGCGCCCGGGCGCAACCGCTCGACGACGGTGAGGTCGCGCTGGTCGTCGACGATCTGACCGAATCCAAGCGGGTCGATGCGGTACGGCGGGACTTCGTAGCGAACGTCGGGCATGAGATCAAGACTCCGGTGGGCGCGTTGACGTTGCTCGCGGAGGCGGCGCTGGACGCGCAGGACGATCCCGACGCGGTGCATCACTTCCTGTCCCGGATGCAGCGCGAAGCGAGCCGGCTGTCCCGGCTGGTGCAGGAGCTGCTCGACTTGTCGCGATTGCAGGGTGGCGAGACGCCGCCCGCGGACGCCGACGTCTCGGTCGACGCCGTCATCGACGAAGCGGTGGACCGCGGCCGGCTCGTGGCCGAGGTGAAGCAGATCGAGATTGTCCGCGGCGGCGACACCGGCTGCGTTGTCGTGGGGAGCGAGAACCAGCTCGTGACTGCGGTGTCGAACCTGCTCGACAACGCGGTGGCGTACAGCCCGGAGCGGACCGAAGTCGCGGTGGGCGTGCATCACCGCGGCGACATGGTCGAGATAGCGGTGAAGGATCAGGGTGTCGGGATCGACGCCGCGGATCACGAGCGGATCTTCGAGCGGTTCTACCGGGTCGATCCGGCGCGGTCGCGGGACACCGGTGGCACCGGCCTCGGTCTCGCGATCGTCAAGCACATCGTCAGCAACCATCGCGGCCAGATCACCGTATGGAGCCAGCCCGGCGCCGGCAGCACGTTCACGCTGCGGCTGCCGGCGAGCCCGGCCAGCTCGGCTGGGGCCGGCACGGACGGGGTTGCGCGGACGGGGGCGTCGCCGGCGTGACGCGAATCCTGGTGGTCGAGGACGAGCAGTCGTTCTCCGACGCGCTCTCATACATGTTGCGCAAGGAGGGCTTCGAGGTCGCGGTCGCCAGTAGTGGTCCGGACGGGCTGGTGGAGTTCGACAAAGCCGGCGCCGATTTGGTGTTGCTGGACCTGATGCTGCCCGGGTTGTCCGGTCTCGAGGTGTGCCGGCAGTTGCGGCAGCGCTCGGACGTCCCGGTGATCATGTTGACCGCGAAGGACGCGGAGGTCGACAAGGTCGTCGGGCTGGAGATCGGCGCGGACGACTACGTCACTAAGCCGTTCTCGGCCCGCGAGCTGCTCGCCCGGATCCGGGCGGTGTTACGCCGCCGCGGCGAGCCCGACGATGCCGCGGCGTCAGCGACGCTCGAAGCCGGCCCGGTCCGGATGGACGTGGATCGGCACATCGTCAGCGTCAACGGCGCCGCCGTGGCGTTGCCGTTGAAGGAATTCGAGCTGCTGGAGTTCCTGCTCCGCAACTCCGGCCGGGTGTTGACCCGCGGGCAGCTGATCGACCGGGTGTGGGGCAGCGACTACGTCGGTGACACGAAGACGCTCGACGTGCACGTAAAGCGGTTGCGGGCGAAGATCGAGCCCGACCCGGGACTGCCGCGACATCTGTTGACGGTGCGCGGGCTGGGCTACAAGTTCGAGGCCTGACCCTTCGGCGGATCGCAGGAATCCGCCGTGGCGAGCAGCGCGGTCGGGCGCACGCTTACGCTGTCCCGATGCGGGTGGCCGAAGTGATGACGCGGGCGAGCGTGACCGAGTCGCCGGCCGATCCGTTGCGCGCCGCGGCAAATCGGATGTGGTCGCAGCAGACCGGATCGCTACTGGTGATGGACGGCGCGCGGCTGCTCGGCATCATCACCGAGCGCGACGTGATGAAGGCGGTCGCCCGCGGCGCAGACCTCGACGCGACACCGGTGAGTGCGGTGATGACGACCACGGTGCTGACCGTGTCGCCGGACACGTCGTTGCACGAAGCGGCCCGGCACATGGCCACCCGATGGATCCGGCACCTGCCGGTGGTGGACGGCGGCGACATCGTCGGCATGGTGAGCCAGCGCGACCTGTGCGGCGTACTCGCGGCGCTCGGGGCTGAGCCCGAGTCCGGTGCGATCCCCGCGGACGAACTGGTCCGGTCACGCCGGTTGGCCCGGATCGAAGCCGGAGACCTGGACTGATGTCCGAGCCCGAGCCGTTGTTGCCGGACCGTACGTCGGACGAGACGGATGTCGGCTGGGGCGACGCTGCCGCCGGGGACGGGGAGCCGTTCGCCGACGACGACCTGCGCCGGCTCACCGACGAAGTACCGCCGCACCACCTCGACCGCGACTGACGAGCGCGGTTCGAACGCCGGACGCAGCCCTCATTCAACCGGTCGGTAAGGCCGCCTGGGCGGACGCACAGAAGGCGCACTTGCGTGCGGCCGCGGGGATCGACGACAGGCACTCCGGGCAGTCCTTGACCAGCGTCGGCTCGTCGAGCGTCGGCTTGAACCGCTCCATCAGCCGGTTGACCGGCAGCACGACGAGGAAGTAGACGACGGCCGCGATCAACACGAACGACACCAGCGCGGTGATGAACTTGCCGTAAGGAAAGACGGTCCCCGGGTGGCCCGGGTGCCCGCCCACCCTGAAGCCACTGTTGCTGAAGTCGCCGCTCGCACCGGCGGCCAAGCCGACCAGCGGCGTGATGAACGACGCGACGAAGGCGGACACGACCGCGCCGAATGCCGCACCGATCACCAGACCGACGGCGAGGTCGACGACGTTGCCGCGAAGCAGGAACTTCCGGAAGCCGCTCATGCGCGCACCTTTCACTGCCCGGGGATACGTCGGCGCCAGCCTGTCCCAAAGCCGCTCCGGTGATCAACCCGCAACCGCTCGTGCTCATCGGCGGAGCAGGGCGAGCGACAGCCGAGTCGTGGTCGCCGCGTCGGCCAGTCGGGCTGCCTGCGCGCTGGTCGCCGCGACCACCACCAGCCCGGCGCCGTCGTCCGAGCCGGCGTCGCGGGCGGGAACCGCGAGCACCGTCAGGCCCGCCGCGATGACCCGGGTGGTCGGGCCGCGGGCCGTCCCGCTGCCGCCATCGTCGTTCGCCGTACCGAGCACGTCGACGAGGTCGCCGGCCCGGGTGAGGGCGGCCGCGGCGGATCCGTCGGCGAGCCGGATCGGCACCGCGACGAGCCCGGGTTGGCGCAGCGCCGCGAGCAGGGATGGCTCCAACAGCCGGACGTCGGTCACCGGTTCACCGGCGCGCATCGGCGCGGCGACCAACCGGCCGACGACGCGCTCGCGCACCAGCAGCGCGCCACGCGGCACAGCCGGCAGCGGCAGTCGCTCGGCCTTGACATCGTGCGCCGTCAGCGGCGCGCCGCCGGGCAGGTCGTGGGCGATCACCCACACCAGCCGGCCGGCTGGCGGGCGCGGGCGCAACACGTGCAGCGAACAGAGCAGCGCGAGCCCGACACACACCGCGGCGGCGAACCGGCGCGGCTGTCCGGCCAGGCGACGAACGAGCGAAACGATCACGCGGCAATGCTGGCGCCGATCGAGGTCACCGGCGCACGGCTGACGTCAAGTTGTGGACGCCGCCGACCGCTGTGGACAGCCCGGGCGGGCTAGGCCACCTTCGTCCCGTCACCCGACGGGGGAGAGGACGGCGCGGGCGGCGGGGTCGGCGGCGTCGACGACGGCGACTTCTCGGTCGCGGGCTTGCTCGACTCCGCCGAACTGCCTGAGGTCGACCCGCTCGCCGGCGCGCCACCGCTCTTCGTCGTACTGCGGCTGTCGGTCTTGTAGAAGCCAGACCCCTTGAACACGACGCCGACCGGCGAGAACAGCTTGCGCAGCCGGCCCTCGCACGCGGGGCACACGGTCAGCGGCTCGTCGGTGAACTTCTGCACGACTTCGAGGCGCTCGCCGCATTCCGTGCAGGCGTATTGATACGTCGGCATGGGCCGCCCTCCTCGACGCGAGCAGCCGGCTGGCACTCGGCTGCCTCGACTGCTAATGATGCCATGATCGGCAGCTCGGCGGCCAGAGTTCAGCCGTCGAGTTCGAACCAGACCGTCTTGCCGCCGCGCGGGGACAGCGCCGAGCCCCACCGGCTGGCCAGCAGCGACACGATCAGCAGCCCGCGCCCGCCCTCCGCGCACGTTTCCGGGTGCAGGTCGACCGCCGGCAACGGCGCCGAGCTGCGGTCGGATACGGCGACCCGCAGCACGCCTTCCGGACGTAGCTCCATGTCGACCGTGGCGGCCGACCGGCCGTGCACAAGTGAGTTGGTCACCAGCTCGCTGACCAGCAGCGACGCGGTCCGGCGGACTTCGCCGGACAGCCCGGCGGTGCCGCAGAACTGGCCCAGCACCGCGCGGGCCCGACCTGCGGATCGGGCGTCGGCGTCCAACTCGATCGTCGTCGATGCGCCTCGTGGCGAAGTCGCGGAAACCCGCACCCGGCGCAAGTGGACCGTCCCCTGACGCAGTCGCGATGCTGGTCACCAGCGCCGCAGAGTCACTCTTACCACGGGGTAAGAAAAGCTAAACCCCCAACTCGCCCAGCAAGTCCCGCACCAATGCGTCGATCTCGTCGCGGATCCGCCGTACCGTCTCGACGTCCTGACCGGCCGGGTCGTCGAGCCGCCAGTCCAGGTACCGCTTGCCGGGAAACACCGGGCAGGCATCGCCGCAGCCCATGGTGATGACGACGTCGGACGCCTGCACGGCGTCGGTCGTGAGCGGCTTCGGAAACTCCCGGCTGATGTCGATGCCGACCTCGCCCAACGCCGTGACGACCGCTGGGTTCACCGCCGCGCCGGGGTCGGACCCGGCGGAGCGGACGACGACCGCATCGCCCGCGTAATGCGCCAGCAGCCCGGCGGCCATCTGGCTGCGGCCGGCGTTGTGGACACAGACGAACAGCACCTGGGGCCGGCTCATCGGGCAAGCCTCAGTTCCTCGTGCGGCACGACCACGTCGTCCGCCGTCGCCGCGACGTCCGGATAGAGCAGCCGTACGACGGCCACCGCCGCGCCCCCGCCGAGGAGCTGCATCAGCCCGAACATCGGTACGGACGACGGCGCGATGCCGGCGAATGTGTCCGACAGCGTGCGGGCGACGTCGATCATCGGGTTGGCGAAGCTGGTCGACGAACTCCACCAGTACGCCGCGGTGATGTATGCGCCGACCGCGAAAGGTGCCATCGCGGCGCGGCCGGCTCGGGCGAGACCGAAGACGAGTACGACGAGACCAAAGGTCGCCAACACCTCTGACAACCAGAGCCCGCCGCTGCTTCGCTCGTGAGTTGACAGTGAGACGGGGTCCAGGCCGTACATCAAGTTCGCGAGGACCGCGCCGGTGCACCCGCCGGCGAACTGCGCCGGGAGGTACGCCGCGACCGCGCGGTTGTCGACGCCGCCCAGCACGCGGTCGGCGAGCGTGATGACCGGGTTGA
>JAVEEG010000021.1 GCA_030840585.1 Frankiaceae bacterium
ATCCGCGAAAGCTGCGCGAGGTTCGCGAGCAGCGCCCGGTGGGTCAGCATCGCGCCCTTCGGCCGGCCGCTCGTGCCCGACGTGTACAGCAACACCGCGGTGTCCTCGGCCCCCGCCCGCGCCGCACCGCCTGAAGCCGCACCGCCTGAAGAAGAGGCAAGCAGCGACTCCCACGCCTCGCTACCCGTCACGACGACCTCTACCGACGACACCAACTCGGCGAACGGCCCGGACGCAAAGACGAGCGACGCACCGGAGTCGCTCAGCTGGTAGCCGAGCTCGGTCGCCGTGTACGCCGTGTTCAGCGGCAGCGCGACCAGCCCGGCCCGCAGTACGCCGAAGTACGCGACCGCGAACTCGATGCTGTTCGGCAGCAACAGCCCGACCCGCGACCCGGCCGGCAACCCGCGCGCGACCAGGCTCGACGCCAGCGCGGAGACAAGCGCATCCAGCTCGCCCCACGACACCGTGCGTCCGCCCGCAACCAAGGCAGCTTTGTCCGGATGCCGCGCGGCGGCGCGACTCACCAGTTCGGCGAGATTTCGCGGTTCGGCAACCGACTGCTCAGCGCTCATCAAGGGCGAGTGTTTCACATTTGCAAGCACCCCAACCAGGGCCCCGAGTGACAGATGTCACCCGGATGGCGGCTAAGGCTGGGCCCGCAACCGCCCGATGCCCGTACTGCAAGCAACCCAAGCCGGGACGACCGCCGACCCGACAAGAGCACACCGTGCGCGAGCACGGGCCGCAAAGGCACGGGACTGCGCTCTGCACATCGCAGAGAGGCAGTTAGCCGGCCCGCCGAAGGTCGAAGGCCGCCCCCCAGGCGTCCGTGACCGTCATCACCGTCGCGGCGACCGTCCCCGGCCTTAGCCGGAGGTAGCCGCGTGCTGCGTGCCGTACGACGGGCGACCGCCCGCATTGTCGCGACGACAGTCCTTGCCACGATCGCGGGCACGGTCACTGCCATCGTCGCGCCGACCGCGGCCTTGGCCAGCAATTCGTCGATGGAAGCGCAGTTCGTCGCGAAGATGAACGCCGCTCGCCAGGCCAACGGCCTGCGCCCGTACACGGTGTCCTCGGACCTCACCTCGATCGCCCGCCAGCACTCCGCGCAGATGGCGTCGAAGGGGCAGCTCTACCACAACGGCAGCCTCACCTCGCAGGTGCAGAACTGGCAGGCCGTCGGTGAGAACGTCGGCGACGGCCCCACCGTCAGCGACATCCACACCGCGTTCATGAACAGCCCGGAGCACCGGTCGAACATCCTCGACCACGACTACACGCAGGTCGGCGTCGGCGTGACCGTCGACAGCAGCGGCCAGGTGTGGGTCACCGAGGACTTCCGCCAGCCGATGCACTCCACCACCAAGACCACCACCAGCGCGCCGGCCACGCACCACACCACGACCACGGTGACGCACCACTACACGTCGGCGCCGGTGCACCACTACACGCAGTCGACCGTCGCCCGGCCGGCCGCGCGGCCAGCGGTTCACAAGGCCCCCGCGGGCCCGTCCGCCGCCGTCCTACGGGCTCGGCTGTCGAAGCTGCGCACCGCCGCGGTCGCCGCACAGTCGGCCGACCCCGTCTCGCAGGCGTTCGACTACCTGACCAACCTCACGACGCTGACGCACTAGCCCGCTAGGGCGGGGTCGGGAGCAGGCTCGGCTGCTGGCTCGGCGACTCCGAGGGCGGCAGCGGAGATTGCCCCGACGGCGACGGCGTTGGCCGGATTGGTGTCGAAGTCGCCGACGGACTCACCGTCGGCCGCGGGCTGAATCGCGAACCACCATGCGACGTCGATGATGCCGACGGTGCCGGCGACGGCGCGTTCCGCCGGGCCAGGATCGACCGGTAGTTGGCGAACGCGCGGGCGAAGATCTGCGCCGGCAAGGTCCCGCCGAACACGCCACCGCGCACCGATTCGACGTTCTTCATCTCGTGCGGACGGCCGTTGACGAAATCGCGGTTGTAACCCATCCACACCGAGATGCACAGCGACGACGTACAACCGGTGAACCACGCGTTCGTGAAGTTGTCCGTCGTACCCGTCTTGCCCGCCACTGGCTCCGGTTGCCGAGCGGCGGTCCCCGTGCCGTGATCGACGACCTCGCGCATCGCATCCGCGACCTGATCGGCGATCCGCGCCGGCAGCACTCGATGCGACGGTCCGCCCTTGCCGTTGTCGAACACGTCGCCGTCGTCGACGCTCTTGACGTCGATGATGCTGTTCGGCTCGTGCGCGACGCCGTGCCGGACGAACGTGCCGTACGCCGTCGCCTCGTACAGCGGTGCGACCGGGATGCCCAAAGCGTAGGAATCACAAGGCTTTCCGGCGGCGAAACAGTTCAGCGCGCCGACCCGCATTCCCGCGGCGTCCGCCAGCGCGATCACCCGATCCAGCCCGACCTTCACCGCGAGCGGCGCGTACACCGTGTTGATCGAGTTCACCAGCGCCGAACGCAACGTCTGGTACGACGATCCGCGCTCGGCGTTGCACGGCCGGTAGCCCGGCGCGACCCGGATGCACTCCGGCGCGTACGCCGCCTCGTCCAACCGGTGCCCTTGTTGCAGCGCGACCGCAAGCGTGAACGGCTTGATCGTCGAACCGGACGAGCGGGTGATGTCGGACGCGAGGTCGAACCCGCCCTTTTGGTAGCCGCGATCCTTCTTCTCCGCCAGCGCGCGAATGTCGCCGTTGCGCGGATCGATCGCGGCGACCGCGGCCTCGGGGTCGGTGACTTTCGGCAGCACCTGACGGATCGCGTCGACGACCGCCTGCTGCAAATCGAGGTCGAGCGTCGTCCGCACCTTCACGCCGCCGCTGTCGAACATCTCGTTGTCGTAGTTGTCGGTGAAGATTTTCTTCAGCCGGCGCTCGACCAGGTCGCGGAACTCCGGCGCGATCGTCGGTGCGTCCGGCTGTGACTGCGCAACGATGCGCGGCAACCCGTTCCCGTACGCCGCGGACGCCTGCTGCGACGAGATCATGTTGTTCTTGATCATGCGGTTGAGCACGTAGATCTCGCGCTTGCGCGCCGCCTTGGGGTCGTGCACGGGGTTCCAGTCAGACGGCGCCGGCGCGATCCCGGCCAGCACCGCCGCCCGCCCGAGGGCCAACGCCGGATCGCGTGTGCCGGTCCGCGGATCCAGGTCGAGATCCTGAACCTGTACGCCGAAATAGAACCGGCTCGCCGCCTGCACGCCCGCCGTACCGCTGCCGAGATACAGCGTGTTCAGGTAGCGGGTGAGAATCTCGTCTTTGCTCAGATGCTGCTCGAGCCGGATCGCGAGGCTCGCCTCGCGCAGCTTGCGCAGCGCGGTCCGCTGGTCGCCGGTGTAGACGTTCTTCACGTACTGCTGCGTAATCGTGGAGCCACCCTGCAGGCTGCTGCCGGTCAGGTCCCGCCACAGTGCACGTACGGCGGCGAGCGGGTCGACGCCACTGTGCGCGAAGAACCGCTCGTCCTCGGCCGCGACCATCGCGTTCTTCATCACTTGCGGAATGTCCTTGCTGGCGACCGGCTCCTCGGCCTGCGGCGAGCGGATGGTCGCGAACACCCGGTTGTGACTGTCCAGCAAGAGCACGGCCTGCGGCGGCTGCGGCTGGAACGCGTAGTCGACCGGCGCGGCGAGCAACCCGGCGCCGAACGTCGTCGCCGTCACCACGACCGCCGCGACCAGCCACAGCACGACCTGGCGGCGCCGCCGCCGTACGTGCCGCGACCGCGACCGGCGCGCGGTAACCGCCGTCACCGTCGTCGGGCGCGAGCGGGTGGGCCCAGTCATTACCCGCAGGGTAAGCCGCGCGCCTGAGCCCGCTGATTCATCAACAGGTGACTAGGTCACAAATAGCCCTTATTCGCCATGGTGCCGACCGGTTTGCCCGTTGTGTCATAACAAGCGACGGCCTTACGAGGGTCGGGTTCGCACGTACTACTGCCGATGGAGAAACGATGACTACGCGCGGCTGCGGAAGCGGCGCCCGGCTGGTCGAGCCGGGTGGCTTCGCGGCGCTGCGCCTCGCCGTCGCTGTGACCCGCGATCCGGGCCTCACTACGGCGCGCGACGCGGTCGCCTTCCGCTCGCTGTCCCGCACGGCCACCGCCGGGTCCACCGCCACCGCGGTCGAGCCGAAGCCGGCCGACACCGAGGCCGCGGTCATGCCCACGATCCCGAGCCCCTCGCCGCCGTCGGAGCCCACCGGCGAGCTCGCCACCGTGATGGACATCGTCTCGCGGGCGCAAAGTGGCGACCCCAACGCGTTCGGCGAGCTGTACGACCGCTACGTCGACGTCGTCTACCGCTACATCTACTACCGGGTCTCGAACGCGACGCTGGCCGAAGACCTGACCAGCGAGACGTTCCTGCGCGCGCTGCGCCGGATCACCTCCTACACCTGGCAGGGCCGCGACTTCGGCGCCTGGCTGGTCACGATCGCGCGCAACCTCATCGCCGACCACTTCAAGTCCGGCCGCTACCGGATGGAGGTCGCCACCTCGGATCTGGTCGAGGCCGGCGCCGACCGCCGCGAAGAGGGCCCGGAGAACGAGGTGCTCGCCAGCATCACCAATGAGGCGCTCCTGGAAGCGGTGAAGCGGCTCAACCCGGAACAGCAGGAATGCGTCTCGCTGCGCTTCCTGCAGGGGATGTCGGTGGCCGAGACCGCCGCGATCATGGGCAAGAACGAAGGCGCCATCAAGGCGCTGCAGTACCGCGCGGTGAAGTCGTTGTCGCGCCTGCTTCCGGAGGACCTACTCGGATGACCAGGCCGCTGATGACCCAATCGGACTATTCGGAGAAATGGCCCGTCACCCCCACCCGGGGTGGCTCGTTGAGCAGTCAGACCCGTTCCGTCCAGCCGGACGGCGGGGACGTGTGGAGGAGGTGCGGTCGATGAAGCTCACGCCCCAGCGCCGCGCCGACGAATTCGCGCGGCTGCTCGAGACCAAGGGTCACACCGATGACCCGGTCACCGCCCCGCTGCTCACGGTCGTCGACGCGCTCACCGAGGTCCCGGCCGTGCCAGGCCCGCGGCCCGAGTTTCGTGCAGCGCTGCGGCAACGGCTGGTCGCCGTTGCCGCGGTGCAGGCCACCAGCCCCGCCACCGAGCGTCCCCTTCAGCGGGTCCGTGCCGCCGGCACCACCTGGGCCTTCCAGCGCCGCATGGTCGCCATCGGCGCCGGCGCGGCCGTCGTCACCGCGGTCGCCGGCGTCGGCGTAGGCGCCAGCCGGTCACTGCCCGGCGAGCCCTTCTACGGCGTCAAGCGCGCGAGCGAAGACATCCAGCTCGCCACCACCTTCGGCACCGAGGACCGCGGCAAGCGCCACCTGCAGTTCGCCCGGGAGCGCCTGGCCGAGGTCACCTCGCTCGCCGGCCACTCCTCTGCGATCGGCCAGATGTCCGGCCACCACGACTACGCCGGCGCTGCGGTCGTCGACCGCGCGGCCAGCAAGCTGATCGCCGACACGCTGCGCGACATGGACGTCGAGACCCGCTCCGGCGCCAACGACCTGTTCGTCGCCTATCGCGACAGCGGATCGACCGAGCCGCTGCGCGCGCTCAACAGCTTCACCGTCCGGCAGTACACCGAGCTGCGCACCCTGGTCGGCGCGCTGCCGGCCGACGTCCGGGACCGCGCGATGAGCTCGCTGTCGCTGCTCAACCTGGTCGCCACCGACACGGTCGCGCTGGCTCAGGGCACTCCGGCGGACCACCCGAAGCCCGCGGCCACCCCGACGCCGTCGCACACCTCGGTGAAGCCGCGCGTTTCCCCTGGTCACAGCCCCAGCCCGGGGACGACTACGTCGAAGAGCCCGGATCGCCCGGCGCCGTCGACCTCGACCGGGCCGAGCGTGCCGGCCATCACGCCGAGCGCCCCGAGCATCCCGTCCATCCCGGTCTCGCCGCCGCCGCCGATCGGCCCACTGCCGACGGCCGTCCCCTCGCTCGACCCCACCGGCGGCCTGGGCCACTAGCCCTCGCCGTACGCCGCATCTCGCCGGCTCGTTCGTACGCCCGCTCGTTCACTGTGACGTTCGAGGCGTTATCCGTGCCTCTTTCCGCCTGAAACGTCGCAGTCGACCGGTTCTGGGGCTGGGCCGCGTTCACCCGAACGGCCTAATCAGGCAAAACTCCCCGAAATTGCTCCGTAACCTTGCGCTACGGGTTTCGTTACTAGTTCGAACCACCTAGGAAAGGCTCAAGAACACGTAGTCATGAGCCGAGTACTTACGGTAGTGTTCGCCCAGGTTCGCCCGTCTTTGTGGAGGTAGGGGGCAAATGGCAACAACCGTTCGGCGCCGCAGCACCGCAGTGCTCGCGCTCGCCATGGCCAGCGGAGTCACGCTGGCCGTCTCGATCCCAGCTGGAGCCGCGACGTCTGCGCCTCCCGCCTACTACCAGGGTGTGACCTCAGCCAACGTGCTGGGTGTCGCGCTGCACCTCCCGGCCGCCTTGCCCGCGCTGCCTGGTATCCCGAAGGACCTCGCTGTCAACCTCATCGGTGTCAGCGGCAATGCGGTCCACAACACGCTGGCCGGCACTGACGCGAACGCGTCGACCGCCACCTCCAGCCTCGCCAGCGGCTCGCTGATCGACGCGCTGCCCTCCGCCCTCGGGCTGAAGAAGACGCTCACGGCGACGCTGTCGGGCGACCCGGCCGACGGTGCCAAGTCCTCCGCCGCCCAGTCGATCAACGCCTCGCCGCTGATCAACGTCACGGTCGGTGGCCAGCTCGCCAAGGCGCTGAAGCTCAACAACACGTCGTCGTCGACGCTGACCGACGGCAAGATTCTGGACCTCGGTTCGCTCCTGCAGATTCCGGCCGCCGGTACGACGCTGCTGAACACCGTTCAGGGCGCCATCAACCAGGCGGACGTGACGGGCCAGGTCAACGCGGCCATCCAGAACGTCGAGTCCGCGCTCAACGCGGTGCTGGCGAACGACCCGACCGGCCAGACGGCGGCTCTCGCCAACCAGGTCGAGGCGACGGTCAACTCGCTGCAGGACAGCGTCAACGCGTTCCTGTCGGACCTGCAGAACAAGGTCGCCGGCACCGCGGTCGTCAAGGTCAACCTGCTCGACGCGACGCAGTCCATCGCGCCGAGTGGCGGTTCGGCCGTGTCGAACGCTGCCGTGCACCTCGCTGACCTCGACATCCTCGACGGCGTTCTGACCGTCAAGGGCTTCGAGAGCGGCGCGACCGCGATCGCGAACGGCAAGCCGGGTGGCGCCAGCGCCACGTTCGTCGGCCACAAGCCGATCGTTGCGGTTGGTGTGAGCAACGTCCTCACCGGCACGCTCGACGAGACCGGCCTCAACCTGCAGGGTGTCCCGGCGCTCGGTGACACGGTCAACAGCGCGCTGAAGACCCTGCAGAGCACGCTCAACGGCCTGCTCAACACGCTGGGTGTTCACCTGGCCTTCGTCCCCGGTCACGTGGACAAGGTCGACCCGGCGGGCAAGTTCGCCCAGGCGACCGGCCCCGAGTACGACATCGTCGTGACCAACCCGGTCGACAAGACCGCGCTGGTCGAGGTCGGCCTCGGCCACGGCACCACCGCGTCGGTCTCCGCCGCGCAGGCGACGAAGATCAACAAGGTGAACCACCCGCAGGCGGGTCCGGGCACCCTCCCGCACACAGGTGCCAACCTCCCGCTCATCGCGGGTGGCGGCCTGGCTCTCCTGCTCGGCGCTGGCTACATGCGCCGCCGGGTTATGAGCTGACCTAGCAACACTCGTACGAGGCCCCGGTCGCGAAAGCGGCCGGGGCCTCGTCATGTCTCGGGCCATTACGCTGCGATGGATGCGACGGCGTAAGGACGACTCCCGCGCGGCGCTCGCCGGCGCGGCCTCCGCCGCCGTCGCCGAGGTCGAGGCGAGCCTCGTCGTACCACCGGATCCCAGCGGCGCAGCCTTCTTCGACGTCGACAACACGATGATGCAGGGCGCGTCGATCTACCACTTCGCTCGCGGCCTCGCCGCCCGCGACTTCTTCACTTGGCGCGACCTCGCGCAGTTCGCCTGGAAACAGGTGATCTTCCGGGTCAAGGGCGTCGAGGACCCCGCGCACATGGAAGAGGCCAAGCAGGCCGCCCTCGCCTTCGTCGCGGGCCACCGGGTCGACGAGGTCGTCCGGCTCGGCGAGGAGATCTACGACGACCTGATGGCCGCGCGGATCTGGTCCGGCAGCCGCGCCTTGGCCCAGCTGCACCTCGACGCCGGCCAGCGGGTCTGGCTGGTCACCGCCGCGCCGGCCGAGCTGGCCTCGCTGATCGCCCGCCGGCTCGGCCTCACCGGCGCGCTGGGCACCGTCGCCGAGAGCAAGGACGGCCTCTACACCGGGCTCCTCGTCGGCGAGCCGCTGCACGGGCCGGCGAAGGCCGCAGCCATCCGGGCCCTGGCCGAGCGCGAGGGGCTCGACCTGAGCCGGTGCGCCGCCTACTCCGACTCCGCCAACGACGTACCGATGCTGAGCCTGGTCGGCCGCGCGGTCGCGGTGAACCCGGACCCACAGTTACGACGGATCGCGCGCGAGAACGGCTGGGAGATCCGCGACTTCCGCACCGGGCGCAAGGCGGCGAAGATCGGCGTACCGGCCGCGGCCGGCGCCGGCGCGGTGGCCGGAGGCATCGCGGTCGGCCTCGCCCTGCACCGCCGCCGCCGTTAGCCGCGGCGAGAGGTTGCGCCGCCAGCGCGACATCTATGTCGCGGTGGCGGCGATGATCATCAGAAGAAGACGGAGCGGCGGGCGAGCAGCAGCTTGTACAGCGTCTGCTGGATGACCTCGCGGACCTGATCGGTCAGGTTGAACACCAGCATCGGGTCGTCGGCCGCGGTCGAGTCGAGCTCGTTGGTGGCGATCGGTTCACCGAACTCGATGATCCACTTCGACGGCAGCGGCAGCAGCCCGAGCGGGCCGAGCAGCGGGAACGTCGGCGTCACCGGAACGTACGGAAAACCGAACAACCGCGCCAGAATCTTGACGTTGCCGATGATCGGGTAGATCTCCTCGGCGCCGACGATCGAGCACGGCACGATCGGCACGCCGGACCGGATGGCGGCAGACACGAAGCCGCCGCGGCCGAACCGCTGCAGCTTGTAGCGCTCGGAGAACGGCTTGCCGATGCCCTTGAAGCCCTCCGGCCACACGCCGGCCAGCTCGCCGGCCGACAGCAGCCGCTCGGCGTCTTCGTTGCAGGCGAGCGTGCCGCCGGTCTTCCGCGCGATCGGCGCGATCAGCGGCGACCGGAAAACCAGGTCGGCACCGAGCATCCGCAGGTGCCGGTGCGCCGGGTGGTGGTCGTAGATCGCGACCTGCGTCATCAGCGCGTCGAGCGGGACCGTCCCGGAGTGGTTGGCGACAACCAGCGCGCCGCCCTCGGCGGGGATGTTCTCCAACCCGCGCACCTCGACCCGGAAGTACTTCTCGTACAGCGGCCGCACGCTCGCGAGAAAGACGGACTCGGTCAGATCCGGGTCGAAGCCGAAGTCGTCGATCGGGTAGTCGCCGGTGATCCGCCGGCGCAGGAATGCCAGGCCGCCGGCGAGGCGCCGCTCCCAGTCCGGCGTGACCGCGGCGGCCTCGGCCTCCAGCCGTTCAGCGAGGTGCTCGTCGCACAAGCCGTCGGCGACGACCGCCTCCCGGCAGCGCTTCCCGTCGATGCCGATCGCGGTGCACCGCACGGTACGGCGATTGCGCCGCGGCGGAGCGGGCTCGCGGCCGTCGATGGGGATGACCCGTGCTTCAGGCATGGGTCAGTCCCCTCCGCCGTTCGGCAGTCGAGAGCAGCCGGCGTTCGAAGTGTTCCAGCCGCGTGGGATCGACGTACTTCGTCAGGTTGCGACCGGCGACGAAG
>JAVEEG010000301.1 GCA_030840585.1 Frankiaceae bacterium
GCAGAATCGATGCCTTCCACGCGCAGTTCCGAGGAGTGGGTGCGCAGCTCCTGCCGTAGGTGAAGCGCGGCATAGCAGGCGCGCCGAGCGTGGTCCTCGTGCGCGGCGGGAGCCCCGAAGACCGCCACGACGCCGTCGCCCGTCAGCCGATCGGCCGTCCCCTCGAGGCGGTGGACGCTCGCGTGCACGATCGACTGGAAGACCTTCATCACGCGGCGGAGCTCCTCGGCGTCCACCGCGCCGGCGAGCTTGGGCGACGGTGCGATGTCCGCGACGAGCACGGTTACCTGTTTGCGCTCCGGCTCCGCGGCGCGCGCCCGCGTAGCCGTTTCGGCCGCCGCTGCCGCGGAGCGGCCGGCCGGCTTCGCGTCCAGCGCAGGGTCCTGAGCGAGCACCGACGCCTGCAGCCGTCGGAGCTCGGGAGCCGGCTCCAAGCCGAGCTGATCGACCAAGGCCTCGCGAACGGCGCGATAGGCAGCGAGCGCATCGGCCTGGCGACCTGCGCGATAGAGCGCGAGGACGAGCTGCCCGGCAAGCCGCTCGCGGGTGGGATGTCGCGAGGCAAGGGCCTCGAGCTCGGGCACGAGCGAGGCGTGACGCCCCAGGGCCAGTTCCGCGTCCACGCGATCCTCGATCGCGGCGAGGCGGAGCTCCTCGAGTCGCTGGGCCTCCGGCTGGGCCCAGATCTCGTCCACGACCTCGGCGTAGGCGCCTCCCCGCCACAGTGCAACCCCATCGCGATGAAGTGAGACGGCGCGCTCGAGGTCGCCGCCGCGGGACGCCTCCCGCGCGGCCTCGACCGCCGCCTCGAACTCCGCGGCGTCGGTGCTGGTCGCCTGAAGGGCGTAGCCCGGGGCGCGCGTGACGATCACGTCGCTTCGCTCGCCCGCCGGGCGATCCGGTTCGAGGGCTTTCCGCAACCGCGAGACCGTGACGTGGAGTGCGCGCTGCGCCTCGTCTGCGGGCTCGCCCGGCCACAGCAGGTCCGTGAGGCGATCGCTCGAGACCACCTCACCCGCGTGCACGAGCAGCAGGAGGAGGAGCGCCCGCTGGCGACCGCCCGCGACCGTCACACCGCGACCGTCTGCGTAGGCCTCGAGCGGGCCAAGCATGCAGAATCTCATTGCGAGCTAACGCTACGCCCGCTGCAAGGCCGGTGCAAGGTCGTGTCAAGGCGACTGCGTAAGGCTGCGCTCCGTGCGTTGCCCCAACGTTGCCCGTACACCTAGTTCCTCCGCGCGGCGGATCCCGCATCTCGCGGCCGTTGCGGGCGTCGCCCTGGTCGCGACGGCCGCAGCCGCCATGCCGGCGGTCGGCGGACTAACCCAACCGCCGGGGCGGGCGGGATGTGTGAGCGAGGACGGATCGGGGCCCTGCGTCGACGGCCACGGTTTGACGGGCGGCGTCGATGCCGTGGTCGTCAGCCTCGACGGGAAGAGCGTCTATGCCACGACGCACGCCGGGGTCGCTCGCCTCAGGCGAAACTACGAGAGCGGTGCGATCACGCAGCCCGCGGGGAAGTCCGGTTGCGTGAGCGAGACGGGATCGGGCGGCTGCGCGGACGGCCACGGCATCTCGAACGCCGGCGCCGACTCGGTCGCCGTCAGCCCCGACGGTCGAGACGTCTACGCCGCGTCGTACACAAGCAGCTCTGTGATCCGCTTCAAGCGGAACAGGCAGACGGGGGCGATCGTCCAGCCGGCCGGGAAGGCAGGCTGCGTCAGCGACGACGGATCGGGACCGTGCGCGGACGGTCACGCGCTCCGGGGCGTTGCATGGGTGGCGGTGAGTGCCGACGGGAAGAGCGTCTATGCCGTCTCCACGATCGCCAACGCGGTAGTGCGCTTCAAGCGCAACAAGCACACCGGCGCGATAACTCAGCCTGCGGGCAAGGGCGGTTGCGTCAGCGACGACGGATCGGGACCGTGCGCGGATGGTCATGCTTTGCTCGACCCGGTCTGGGTCGCGCCGAGCCCCGACGGGAAGAGCGCGTATGTCGCCTCGCTTAAGAGCAACGCTGTCGCCCGTTTCGCCCGCAACCGGGATACCGGCGCGCTTCACCAGTCCGCAGGTAAGGCAGGTTGCATCAGCGAGGGTGGCGCCGGTGCGTGTTCTTTCGGTCACGGGCTCTCGGGACCGTTCTCGCTGGCAGTGGCCCGCCGGTCCGTATACGTCGCGTCGAGCGGCAGCAACGCCCTCGTGCGGCTACGTCGCGACGTGAAGAGCGGTGCCGTCAGTCAACCCGCCGGGCGAGCCGGCTGCGTGAGCGAAGACGGATCGGGCCGCTGCGCGGATGGCCATGCTCTCGCGGGCGCAAACGCCGTCGCGCTCAGCGCCGACGGCAAGAGCGTGTACGTCACCTCGGCGAAGTCGCTTGTGCGGTTCCGGCGCGACACAGCGACGGGCGCGGTAGCCGAACCGCCGGGAGCGGCGGGTTGTGTAAGCGACGACGGGTCGGGACCGTGCGGCGACGGCCACGCGCTCGCGGGCGCGTACGAAACGACGGTGAGTGCGGACGGACGCAGCGTCTATGTCGCGTCCCTCGACGACGCCGCCATCGTGCGGCTGAATCGGCAGGTCCCGCGCTGAGCCAGCCGTGGTCGCCTTGAGAGCAGCGCTTGCCGAGCGGCCTCGCGCTGAGTCGGGGCGATTGCATCAGAGCGGCTCTAGCGTGCGCGTG
>JAVEEG010000048.1 GCA_030840585.1 Frankiaceae bacterium
GCCGCGATCGTGGTGCCGGGTGGCGAGCTCGACTCGGCCCAGGCGATGCCACCGGCGGTGACGCCGAGCACGGTGGCGGTCGCGACGGCGGCGGCCTTACGACTGATCAGATACATCGCTGCCTTTCTTGGTGACCACTGTCAATGGTGCGCGATCGCGCGCGCTTGGGCAAGGTCGGCCGGCGTACCGCAGTCGATCGCCTCGATCTCGGTCGGCACCAATTCGACCGCACTGTCCCGCCAGACGGCTTCGTACAGCCCGCTGGGCACTGGTTCGAGCGCGGCCGCGGTGGCGCCGGGTAGCAGCGACAGGCCGGCGAATCGCCAGCGGTGCTCGAAGTCCGGCCCCTCCTCGTCGGCGACGACGAGCAGCCGGGGCCGGCTGCGATCCCACTCGTCGACGAAGCGCCGTACGTCGAGCGGGCCGGCGAACCAGGTGTCGCTGTTGGCGATGAGTACGTCGCGGCCGGCCAGCCAGTCGCGCAGCGCGCCCACGGCTCCGGCCGTGCCCAGGGCGACCGGCTCCTCGACCGACACGTACGCCCGGCCACCGACCGCGGCGACGATCTGGTCGGCCAGCCAGTGGGCGTTGACGGCGACGTCCGCCGGCGTGAGCGTGACGGCACCGGCGATGCGGTCCAGCGCGGCGTCGAGCAACGTCGTACCACCAATTTCCAGCAGCGGCTTCGGCGTGTGATCAGTCAGTGGCCGCAGCCGGTCACCACGGCCGGCCGCGAGCACTAGGGCGGCGAGGGTCATAGGACGTGGATCGCGCGCAGGATGTCTTCGGTCGGCCGGCTCAACGACGGCAGCCCGTCGAGCGGGTACCAGCCCAGTCGCTTGACCTCGGCGTCGTCCTCCTGCCTTGCATCGAGGTCGGCGTCTGCGTCGACTTCGAACACGACATCGACCCGCCGTACCGACGCCGTGACGACGGCGTACGGCACCGGCAGCGTCGCTCGATCGAGGTCGACGCCAACCTCTTCCCGTACCTCGCGGACCACCGCATCGGCCGCCGCCTCGCCGCGCCGGAGCAGCCCGCCGGGCAGTGCCCATCCATCGCTGTGCCGCTGGTCGACGAGCAACAGGCAGCCGTCCGGCCGGCGCAGCACGGCGACCGCACCGACCGTGTACGACGGCGCGCCCGCGTGCACCGCGGCCCGCCGCAGCGGCGCGGGCAGGTAGCGGAACGCCGCCATCGCCGCCTTGCGCATGCCGTCGAGCCTAGGTTGGTAGCGTCCGGACGTGGCTCGTCCGGTGCGTATCGGCAACTGCTCCGGCTTCTACGGCGACCGCTTCGCCGCGATGCGCGAGATGCTCGACGGCGGCGAGCTCGACGTGCTGACTGGCGACTACCTCGCCGAGCTCACGATGCTCATCCTGTTTCGCAGCCGGTTGAAGGAGCCGTCGCGTGGCTACGCGACGACGTTCGTCCGCCAACTCGACGAGTGCCTCGGTGTCGCGTGGGAGAAGGGCGTCCGCATCGTCGCGAACGCGGGTGGGCTGGCGCCGGCTGCGTGCGCCGCCGCGGTGCGCGAGGTTGCCACGCGGCTGGGCTTGCGGGTGAACGTCGCGCACGTCGAAGGCGACGACGTGATGCCGCGGTTGGCCGAGCTGCGAGCCGCCGGAGTCGACTTCGCCAACCTCGACACCGGCGCGGCACTGGCCGGGGATCCGTTGACTGCCAACGCTTATCTCGGCGGCTGGGGCATCGCGGCCGCGCTCGACGCGGGCGCGCAGGTGGTCGTCACCGGCCGGGTCACCGACGCCGCGCTGGTGATCGGCCCGGCCGCGTGGTGGCACGGTTGGTCGCGCACGGATTGGGACGCGCTGGCCGGAGCGCTGGTCGCCGGGCACGTGCTGGAGTGCGGCGCGCAGGCGACCGGCGGCAACTACGCGTTCTTCGACGAGGTGCCGGGGTTGGAGCACCTCGGGTTCCCGCTCGCGGAGATCGCCGAGGACGGTTCATCGGTGGTGACGAAGCATCCGGGCACCGGTGGTGCGGTCACCGTGGGCACCGTTACCGCGCAACTGCTGTACGAGATCGGCTCGCCGCTTTACCTCAACCCGGACGTGACCGCCGACTTCACCACGATCGCGTTGTCGGATCTCGGTGCCGATCGAGTGTCGATCAGCGGGGTCCGCGGGACGCCCCCGCCGGCGACGACCAAGGTGTGCCTGAACCTCGTCGGCGGATATCGCAACTCGATGACGTTCTTGCTGACCGGCCTCGACATCGACGCAAAGGCCGACCTTGTCCGCCGCCAACTGGATCCGGTGCTGGACGGTGTGCGCGAGGTGGTGTGGTCGCTTGCCCGGACCGACGCCGACGACCCGGCAACCAACGAGCAAGCGGTCGCGTCGCTGCGGGTCACGGTCAAGGATGCCGACGACAAGCGGATCGGCCGTGCGTTTTCCTCTGCCGCGGTCGAGATCGCGCTCGCGTCGTACCCCGGTTGCACACTCACCTCGCCACCCGGCGACGCGTCGCCGTACGGCGTCTACTGGCCGGCGGTGGTGCCGAACGAGTTGCTGACGCACACGGTGGTGTTGGAAGACGGCAGCCGGCTCGACATCGAGCCCGCTCGTGAGACGGCGTCGATTGCTCCGGTCTCCGCTTCCTCGCCGCGGCCCACCGCGCGCGCCAGTGGCACGTTGCGGGCGCCGCTCGGGTTGCTGGTCGGTGCCCGCAGTGGCGACAAGGGCGGCAACGCGAACGTCGGAGTATGGGCGCGCAGTGACGAGGCGTTCGACTGGTTGGCCGCCGGGCTCACGGTCGAGCGGTTCAAGGCGTTGTTGCCGGAGACAGCGCCGTACGACGTCGACCGGTACGACCTGCCGAACCTGCGTGCGCTGAACTTCGTCGTACACGGACTGCTCGGCGAAGGTGTCGCGGCCGGTACCCGGCAGGACCCGCAGGCCAAAGGGTTGGGCGAATGGTTGCGCGCCCGGCACGTCACGATCCCGACGTATCTGATGGAGGGCGCGTCGTGACGACCGACGTGTGGTCGACGCCGGAGCGGGTCGCGTTGCGGGCATTGGCCCGCGACTTCACCACCCGCGAGGTGGTGCCGTACCTCGACGAGTGGGAGGCGGCCGGCGAGCTGCCGCGATCGCTGCACGCGAAAGCGGCCGCGGCCGGTCTGCTCGGTGTCGCGTTCCCGGAGAGCGCCGGCGGGCAGGGCGGCAACGTCATCGACTCGACGATCCTGTCCGAGGAGATGCTGTACGCCGGTGCGTCATCGGGGTTGCTCGCGTCACTGTTCACGCATGGCATCGCGTTGCCGCACATCGTCGGATCGGGTAACGCGGATCTGATCGATCGTTACGCGAAGCCGACGCTCGCCGGTGAGCTCATCGGCGCGCTCGCGGTGACCGAACCCGACGCTGGCAGTGACGTCGCCGGGGTGCGTACCCGGGCGGTACGCGACGGCGATACGTATGTCGTGAATGGCGCGAAGACGTTCATCACCAGCTCGACGCGGGCTGACTTCGTCACGACGTTGGTGCGGACCAGCGACGATCCGCATCACGGCTTGTCGTTGCTGGTCGTCGACACGTCAACGCCCGGGTTCTCCGTCGTACGGCGTCTCGACAAGATGGGCTGGCTCTGCAGCGACACCGGCGAACTCGCTTACGTCGAAGTACGGGTGCCGGCGGCGCAACTCGTGGGTGCGGAAGGAACTGCGTTCGCGCAGGTCGCGCACAACTTCGCGAGTGAACGGCTCGGTCTGGCGACGCATGGCTACGGCATCGCGTCGCGCGCGCTCGACCTCACCATCGAGTGGGTCCGTCAGCGCAGTGCGTTCGGAAAACCGTTGATCGGCAAGCAAGTCGTGCGGCACAAGCTGGTCGAGATGAAGCGCGCGGTCGAGGTGTCGCGGGTGTACGCGCATCACGTGGTCGAGCGGCATGCGGCCGGCGAGCAGGTGTTCGCGGAGGCTGCGCTGGCGAAGAACCAGTGCGTCGCCGCGTGCGAGTTCGTCGTGAACGAAGCGGTGCAGTTGCATGGTGGCGCGGGGTACATGCGCGGCACCGAGGTCGAGCGGCATTACCGCGACGCGCGCATCCTCGGCATCGGGGGCGGCGCGACCGAGGTGATGAACGATCTCATCGCGAAGGCGCTCGGTTGGTAGCCAGCACCGGTGTCGCGAGGTCGAGAAACCGCTGGCGCTGCCCGTAGCCGGGGATCGGGAGCCGTACGTCGACGACCGGCAGCTGTGCCGCGTGCAGTGCGCCGTACGCAAGGTCGTAGACGCGCGCGCCGATGAGGACGATGCGCTCGGGCCGCAGGCGTGCGCAGCGGGTGACGAGCGTTGGCACCAGCGGCCGCAACACGCTCGGGTCGTCGAACGGATCCGGTGACAGGTCGAGGAGGAAGTAGCCGGCGTTCTTGAGTGCGTCGAGCCACGGCCGCTTGTCCCGGGTCGGCTTCTCCCCGAACGTCGCCTCGATCACGTGCCGGAACAAAGAATCCTGCACGTCGACGTCGAGGAAGTAGAAGTACCGGTCCAGCGCACTAGGCGGCGCCTCAGCAACGAGCAACGTTGAGATGTGCCCCGGCCGGAACTCGGCCGCAGCCGCCTCCCGCCGCGCGCGAGCCTCCGTGTCACCGTCGACTGTGACGTTGTGTGTCGATGCAGGGGGGTTCATAGACACACAACGTCGCAGTCAACGTTGGGGCGTGGCTGCGCGCGCGAGGCCTTCTACGACGGCCGCGCCCGGGAGCTCCGCTAGCAATGC
>JAVEEG010000050.1 GCA_030840585.1 Frankiaceae bacterium
TCCATGATGAGTTGCAGCACGTGCGGGTGCCGCATCAGCAACGTGTTACCGGTGCCGGTGGTGTCGTAGTAGTGCTCGGGATCGCCGTCGACGAGCCGGTAGTACGACGTGTTGTCGATGCCGCGGAACGACAGCGTCGGGCCGAGTTGGTTGCCCTCGGCGGTGTGGTTGTAGACGACATCGAGGATCACTTCGAGGCCGGCCTCGTGCAGCGCCTTGACCATCGCCTTGAACTCCTGCACCTGCTGACCGCGCTGGCCGGAGGCGGCGTAGTCGTTGTGCGGCGCGAAGTAGCCGATGGTGTTGTAGCCCCAGTAGTTACGCCGTCCGTTCGCGACCAGATGGCTGTCGTGCACGAACTGGTGCACCGGCATGAGCTCGATCGCGGTGACGCCGGTGCGGGCGTAATGCTCGAGCATCACCGGGTGGGCGAGCGCGGCGTACGTGCCGCGGATGTCCTCCGGGATGCCTGGATGGCAGTTGGTCAGGCCCTTGACGTGCGTCTCGTAGATGACGGTCTCGTTGTACGGCGTCCGCGGGTGCCGGTCGTTGTCCCAGTTGAAGAACGGGCTGATGACGATCGACTTCGGCATGTGCGGCGCGGAGTCGTCGTCGTTGAACGCGTCGTGGTCGTCGAACCGGTAGCTGAAGCAGGCTTCGTCCCAGTCGACCTCGCCCTCGATCGCTTTCGCGTACGGGTCGAGCAGCAGCTTGGCCGGGTTGCAGCGGTGTCCTTGCGCGGGCTCGTACGGGCCATGGATGCGGTAGCCGTAGCGCTGGCCGGGGCCGACGTTCGGGAGATAGCCGTGCCAGACGAACGCGTCGCGTTCGGGCAGGCGCATCCGGGTCTCGGTGCCGTCGTCGTCGAACAGGCACAGCTCGACCTTGTCCGCGACCTCGCTGAACAGTGCGAAGTTGGTGCCGCTGCCGTCGTACGTTGCCCCGAGCGGGTAGGCCGTTCCCGGCCAGACGCGAGCGGGGCTAGTCGGCATAACGCAGCAATGCTCCAATCCCGTCGTTCGGCGACTGCTCGATGCCCCCGGTGACGAACTGTACGTCGGCGCCGGTTTCCCACGCCGCGCGCAGTAGGAGTTCGTCGAGCGGGGCCTCGTGCTGGGTGGTGATGCCCATGGTGGCGAGGTCGTCCTTGCGCAGGGCGAGATGGACCGGCTCCGGGCCGCCCCAGGCTCGTTGCGTCGTGTCGCGCGCGTCGGTGAGGATGAGCGTGCGGACCTGACCCTTCTGCAGCGCCTCGATCGTCGCTTGGGCGCCGTCGGCGGCCCGGTCCTGCTGGCCGCGCTCCTGGCTGTATGTCTCCAGCAGTTCGGTCGTGTTCGTCGCGACGGTGTCGGCGAGGGTCTGCAGGACCTGTTCGGCGATGAGTTCGTCGGAGCCATCGACGTGCCGGCCGCCGCCACCGATGGTCGTAAAGCGATCGGTGAGGTGTGCCGGCAGGTGCTGCGCGATGAGTTGCAGCGCGCGGTCGTCGCCGCTGGCGATGATGACCTTGGCGTCGATGTCGCGGGCAACCCGTTCGATCAGGCTGACGACGTCGCGGGCGCTCTGCTCCCAGGTCTCCTCGACGTCGTTGTCGTAGCGCTTCGCGGCCCAGCCGCCGGCGTGCACCTTGCGCTGCGGGAACCTTGTGTTGTCGGTGGATTCGGTCTCGGCGGGCTCGGGGCCGGAGGTGTAGGCGAGCACGTCCGCACCGGTGCGATCGGCGAGTACGACGAGGTGCGGGATCTGCAGGCCGAGCGCGTCGGCGAGCGGGACGAGCCGCGGCAGCGGGCCGACGGTGATCGCGTAGTCGGTGGGCGGCGGTTGGGGGAGCGAGGCGGCGAGGTGGACGCTGCCGTGGGCGGCGACAAGGACGCGGGTGCCGCCGCGGGTGTGGTCGCCGCGCTTGTCGGTGAGCGCGTCGATGGTGGCGGTGTCGACGCCTTGGTTGCCGAGGTCGCGGACGATGTTCTTCCAGCGGGTCTCTAGCTGGGTGGCTGCGTCCTCGGAGTCGCCGCGGGTGTTGAGATAGATCGTCACGAACGGGCCGTCGACGGCGTACAGCTTCGCCAGAGTGCGTGCGTCCATGCCTCTGGCCCTGCCCGCGTTTGCGCGGGGCTATGCGTCGTCCTCGCCCCGCCTTCGGTCCGGGACGACCGCTACGACGGGTTCCCGTTACGGCCGGGCGCCCACTGCTGCTTCATCACTCGCGAGCCGTTGCCGCGTCGCATGTGGGTCAACACGACTCGTCGATGATGACGAGATGGCGGCCAGCGTCGTCCTTGAACTCCGCGCCGCGGACCCCCGAGTGTTCCGACAGCGCCATGCGTTCGTGTACGCCATTCCAGAACCGATTGCGTTCGTCCGCCGGTACATAGCGTGATCCGTTCGCGTGCCGGTGCAAGACGAGAACGTCCGCCCGGCGAGTACGGCGCTCGAGGGCCCTGCCTTGCAACAGGGTCCCGCGCCGACGCCACCGTGTCCCTTCGGAGTCGAGGTATTCCCGCAATGTGCTGGCGTCGAGATAGCCGCTCACGCCACCCGCCTATGCAATGTTCGTCGAACGATCCGAACCATGCCGCCTATTAGCGTGGGCCGGTGCCGCTTTGTCGACCGTCGACGGGAGCCGCCGTCCTGGTTCTGGTCGTTGGCATTTGTCTTCTGGGCTGCGCAGGCGGGCGTAGTTCACCGTCGGCTTCGCGCTCCCCGTCCGCCGCGGCCACGGCGCCGCCCAGCGCGACACCGACACCGACCCCAAGCCCGGTCAAGCCGACCACCCCGTGCGGCTGGCCCCAACCTCCGAAGGTCAAGCATGTCGTCTGGATCTGGATGGAGAACAGGTCGTACGACGACGTCCTCGGTTCCGGACACAGCGCGCCGCATCTGTCCGCGTACGCCAAGGCCTGCGGGCTGGCGACGAACTACCGGGCGATCACCCACCCCTCACTGCCCAACTATCTCGCCGCTACCTCGGGCTCGACCGGCGGCGTGACCAGCGACTGCGGCCCGAGCGAGTGCCCACAACAGCGAGACTCGATCTTCGGCCAGCTCGACCGCGCCGGACTGCAATGGCGCACGTACGCCGAAGCCATGCCGACGCCATGCAACACAACCGCGCAGGGCAAGTACGCGACCAAGCACAACCCCGCCGTCTACTTCACCCCGGTGCGGCAGCGCTGCACCACGTGGGACCTGCCGATGAGTAGTGCGCGGTTCGACCGGCTCACCGCGTTCACGTTCATCGAGCCGGACATCTGCGACGACGGGCACGACTGCTCGACCCGGTACGCCGACACGTGGCTCGGCGCAATGCTCGACCGGCTCACGCACTCCCCGTCGTACCGCAACGGCGACGTCGCGGTGTTCGTGACGTGGGACGAGGGCATCGGCGCGAACCAGCACATCGCGACTGCCGTCATCTCACCCGGCTTACCGCGCGGCACGACGTCAGCAAGAGCCTTCACGCACTACTCGCTGCTGCGGACGACCGAGGCACTGCTCGGTCTCTCGCCGCTCGGCGCGGCGAAATCAGCCGCCGACATGCGGGCCGCGTTCAGCCTCCGCTAGCGATCTCCCAGATGTGCCCGTCGGGGTCGGGGAAGCTGGCGGTCCGCGGTCCCCACGGGCGATCCACCGGGCCGTTGAGCAGCTCGACCCCCTTTGCTCGCAGTTCGGCGCACCGGGCGTCCACGTCGTCGACCGGCAACGTGAACACGAATCGCGCGCCGCTGCCGCGCGCCGCAACCGCTGCCGGCTCGATCAGCTCCGGCGCCGCCGTCGCGACGAGCAGGTTCACCATCGTGTCGCCGAACACGAACACCACCGACTCGGGGTCCTCGTAATGGACCGGCAACTCGAATGTGTCGAGATAGAACTGCCGGGCGACCGCCAGGTCCTCGACGAACAGCGTGATGGCGGAGATCTTCGGCAACGGGTCCTCCCGGGTCGGTGCAGTCGGCACGCCTCAGCACATCAGACGCCGTAACCAGGACGAACTCATCGGTCCGGAGGGGCCCTGCCCGCCTCTCACTCAACGGGGGGCAGGGGGCAGGGGGCAGGGGCGCAGGGGCGCAGGGGGCAGGGGGCAGGGGCGCAGGGGCGCAGGGGCGTAGGGGGTGCGGCGGGGGACTGGCGCCGCTGGCGCCGCCCATTGCGTTGACTGTGACGAAAGTCGTCTTCCCAGCGCGCGAGAAGACGACTTTCGTCGCACTCAAAGAGGGTTGGGGGCCGCCAAAGGGCCTAGGGCTAGGCGGCGGCGGGGGCGGCGGGGGCGTGCAGTAGGCCCTCGTGCCGGGCGACCCGGAACGCGATCGCGATCGTCGCCAGCACGCCGACGCAAGCGATGCCCGGCGTCATCACACTCTTCACCGCGACGAACGTCGGCAGCGACACCGACTCCAGCAGCCACAGCGTCGCGGCCGCCTTGACCAAACACACGAATGCCCACAGCAACGTGAGTCGCCAGAACAGCTGCTGGATGCGCGGCCGCACGGCCACGTCCTCGGTCATCGGGTAGAAGTCGCCGGCCAAGCGCGCAACCACCGGCCGCGCGGTCGCCAACGAAACCAGGAACAGCAACGCCACCGCGCTGTCGTTGACGGCCGGCTGGACGAAGTACAGGAACGTGCTGCCGGTCGCCATCGACAACGCCGTCTTGATCGTCAAGCCGACAGCCGTGAGCCACAACAGCCCGGACGTACGGCGGCGGGTCGACAGCCGCCAGGCCATTGCGCCGTAGCACCATACGAGCGCCGCGATCAGGGCCGCCCACACGTTGCCGGCGGCGAAGCACGCGTAGAACAGCGCGGCCGGTACGACGTTCGCCCACAGCAGGCTCAGGCCCAGGTGGCGCAGGATCGCGCGCAGCCGGGGCCGCGCGCCGTCCACCTGATCGCCGGGCATGGTGATGTCTTCGGCCCGCGACGCGGTCGAGTTGACCATCCGGTTGGCTGAACCTACTTCTTGGCTGGCTGGATGACGGCGACGTACGTGTACTGGTGCTGGTGTCCGTTGCCCTGTTTGAAGCTGCAGTTGCACGGCTCGCCCCGGTACTTCGCCATCGCGACGTTGTGCACCAGATAGACCCGACCATTCGAGGCGTACGCGAGCTGGTTGTAGTCGCCGAGGAAGGCGCCACCCCGGCTGAATGCCGCATACCCGACATCTGACCGTACCGAATTGACCCGAATCGGGTTGGACCAGGTCGCGCCGTTGTCGTTCGACTGCTGGTAGTACGTGTCGATGTACGGGGAGTACCCCTTCGCCGAGCGCGCATTCGGCGTACCCGGCGTCTCGTTCCGCTGCTGGTAGGCGATGCTGATCACGCCGTTGGCGATGTCGACCATCGCGTTCCAGTGGTCGATGTGGCTGTTCTCCGCGTCCTTGTTGACCCGCCGCGGCGCCGACCAGGCGATGCCGTTCGCCGAGGTCGAGTAGAACAGGTCGTTCAACCCGTCCTTGCGCAGCCGGCCGTCCTCCCAAGCGATGACCATCTCGCCGGTCTTGAGGTCGACCGCGGCGGCCGGCAGGCTGCCTGCGCGCTGCTCGGCGATGCCATTGCCGCTGTTCGCCGATATGCCGGTCGAGACCGGCGTGAACGTCAGCGGCGCCGGCCACGGCACCGACCCGGCGGCGGGCGCCATCGCGATCTGCAGCTGCGAGCCGGCGACCGCTACGTCGACCGGGTTCTCGGTCGACGGCGGGTTCTGCACGCCGGGCGGCCCGCCGAAGTCGCCCTGGAACAGCACCGCGAGGGTGCCGTTGGGCAGCACCAGCGGCCACGAGCCGATGCCGGGCTGCGCGTTGTAGACGTAGAAGGTGTTGTTGCCGGTCCCCGCATCGGCCCAGTTGGACAGCTTGTCGCAACCCGCGTCGCAGTAGGTGTAGACCATCGGCGTGATCCGGTCCCAGACGACGTAGACCCGGCCGGTCTTGTGGCCGGCGCCGGTGCCGTTGTCGGCGACGATCCAGTTCTTGTCGTTGAGGCCGGCCAAGCCGTCCTGCTCGAGGATCACGGCCTTGGTCCAGTGCAGGCCGTTGTCGCGGGAGACGTTGATCGCCATGCCGCTCTGGTTCGCGTCACCCGACGGGCCGCTGCCGTCGTTGAACACCAGGCTGTTGGCGTAGACGAGGTAGTGGCCCTTCTGCGCCGGGTCCGCGCCGAATGTGACGACCGCGTCGGACGCGCGGTCGAACGTGCCGCCGGTGTAGCGGGTCAGCCCGGGCAGGTAGCCGTGGTGCCAGGTCTTGCCGCCGTCGGTCGTCGTCGCCCAGCCGTTGCCCGCGTCACCGCCGGCGTCGACCCGCTCCTCCTGGAACGCCGCGACCGCGTTGTTGGGGTTCGCCGGGTTGACCGCGATCGACGGCTCGATCTCCGTGTCCGGCTGCGGGTGGTTGGCATCGATCGGGTAGGTCACGCCGTGCAGCGGGATGTCCGCCGCCGATGCGCGGACGTCGCGGATCACCGTCGCGCCGCCCTTCGCCCCCGCCACCGTCGGCACCAGGGCCGCGGTGACAGCGGTCAGCACGCCAGCGGCGAGCAGCAGCGGACGGGTAGCGCGCATCCAGGGCTCCCTCGTACCTGCGCTGATGCCGATGGCCCCATGGTTCGGGGCTGCCCCGTGGGTCAGGGCGTGGCCGTCAGCGGTTGTCCGTTGGTTTCGCCGTACCCGTCGCGGATTCCTCCCGCGGGCACGCTGATCACGTCGCCGGGCCGCTGGTCGACGGTCGCGACCCAGCGTCCGCTAGACGCGTCGTACGCCGCCGGCACCCGCCGCTGGTGGCCGTCGACCGACGTGATCAGCACAACCGCGCTGGTCACCGTCCCGACGGTCGCCCACGGCCGGAGCGCGCAGCGCTTGCAGACGACGCTGTAGACGTAGTTGCCGGCCGCGTTGACGAGGCCGCCCTGGTCGTCGGCGTAGAACTTCAGCTGCGAGTGGTGCGCTGGCAGCCGCGGGTAGCGGATCGGGTCGACCACGAACGACGCGGTGTGCCCGCTCACGGTCAGGTCACGGGCGCTGATGCCGGTCCACGGCACGACCGTGAACGGCTTCGAGGCGAAGTGGTACGGCGACACGCTGCCGCCGGTGTGTATCGACCCGTCGACGACGAACCGGTAGACCCCGTTGGCGACCTGACCGCCGACCTGATCCACCCGCGGACTGGCGTCGAACACCTCGAACGACGCGGTCCACCGCCAGGCCTGCTTGCCGGTGCGGTACGTCGGCGTGTTCGAGACGAAGTCGCTCGACGGCGGGGTCAGGCTCACCACTACCTCGCCGCTCTGGTCGGCGTACGGCTGCCAGCTGCCGTCGGCAGCCTGGCGCTCGACCCGCGCGGTCGGGTTGTCGGTCCAGTTGTCGCCGCCGGTCCAGGTGAACGTCGCGTCGTCGAACCGCTGCACCTCCGCCGCCGGTTGCGTGAACGGCGCGGCCGGGCCGGCGCTGTCCGGGATCTGCGCGGTCCACGCGTCGTAGTAGGCCGACGAGATCTGACCGAGCGCGGTCGACTCGGCGAGCTGGCGCTCCTCGTCGGCGGTCGCGATCGGGTCGGTCGGCTGAGCGAGGATCGGGCTGCCGCAACGCAGGTTCGCCGCCATCGACAGCAAGTTCGTGTTCATGTAGTCGGCGGTGTGCGGGCCATACGTCGTCAGCGCCTTGCGGTAGGCGTCGCGGGCCATGTACTCGCGGTAGGACACGGTGTAGCCGTCGTAGTCGCCGGTGTGGCCGAGGCCGACGCTGACCGCGTAACCGCGGCAGGCCGCGAACGCGCCCGCGCCGAGCTCGGTGTGGGTGAAGTTGCCCTTGATCTGGGCGACGTCGTTCGGCTCGGAGTTGGCCTGCGCCGCGTACGTCGGATCGTTCCAGCCGGCCGCGTCGTTGTTGATCTCGGCTTCCATGTGGTCGTACGCCGGCTTGGTCACGGTGAGCCGTCGCTGGCCGAGGTAATCGCGCGGGTCCGGGCACGAGTACGAAGTCGCGGAGAGTGAGTAGCAGGCTTGCACCTGGGTGGCCGGCTGGCCCTGGGCGTAGCCGACCGGCCAGGCCTCGTCGACGTGCGCCTGGTTCGCGTAGTCGAAGCCGAACCACTGATCGCCGACGGAACCGTCGGTGCGGGTCTCGAGGTTGCGGATGAGATCCGCCTGCGCCTCGCACGAGCAGGACGCGAGCAGGATGTCGCCGAGCCGGACCGCCTGCAGCTTGATCCGCGCGTTCTCCTCCACCGTGCCGAAAGATGTCGCGTCGTAGTTGTCTGGCACCGGAATTCCGTTGGCCTTCAACGTCTTCAGCAAGTTCGGGCTGAACGGCAGCGTGAAGCCGGGGAACGGGTCCGGCGGGTCGCTGGTCCGCGCGCAGTCCGGCAGGCCGGCCGCGGGCACGCCCGGGTCACCGGCGTCGGTCGGGCCGGTGCGGCAGTTGCCGACGGACGGGTATGGGTGCGACAACGGGCCGGCGACGAAGTGCGTCAGCATCAGCACGGGGACGTTGCTCGCCGAGGGTGACTGCACCGAGCGGTCGCCGTGGCCGATCGCGTTCCACGCCGCCACGACCTGCTCGGCAAGCAGGTGCGCGCCCCGCTCGGCCTGCGCGTAACCCATGTGCGCCCACACGGCGTGCACCGTCTCGCCGCCGTCGGTGAGGATCGGCGCGCCGCCACCACGGTTGGCGTACGAGTGGTCGTACGGGCCTTCGGCCGAGCCGACCGAACCCTGGCTGAACACGACCGGTACACCGGTCATCCGGTCGACGTACCGCTGGAACGGCGCGAGCCAGTCGGCCGAGAACATGTCGTAACCGTCGAGCGATTCACCGTGCTCGGCGTAGTTGACCCACGTCGCGAGCGGCTTCGGGTGATCGCGGTCGGTCAGGTCGTCGAAGCGCATGACGACGACGCCGTGGTCGTTGTCCTGCAAGGGGTATCCGGTGGGGGAGCCGTCTTCGTTGACCTCCGCGCCGGCGATGTTGCCCTGCATCCACGGGAAGTTGACGGTGGTCGCGCCGACCTGCGCCGGCACCATGTGTGCCGTCGCCTGCTCGATCGCGCTCGCGGCCTGGCGGGCCTGGTACTCGAACATCCGCAGGTCGACCGCGTCCTGGAACACCCAGACACCGGCGGCGGGCGAGGAGTAGTACGGCGAGTTGTGGTCGTGCGTCGCGGACACCAGCAGGTGGTCGTAGGTGACCGGGTTGCCGTCGGCACTCAGGATCTGCGCGATCCGGCGCTGCAGCATGTCCTGCGCGAGATAGTTGTCTACCTTCACGAGCGCGACCGGCGCATGGCCCATGCCGTCCTGCGTGACGATCGCGCGGATCTGCAGCCGGGACTGCACGCCGTACGACGACGCCTGCTTGACGTGCTGGACGTTCGGGTCCCACTCGTTCTGGATGTTCGACGGGTTGTTGTCGGAGGCGTACTGGCCAGCGCCGGCGCCAACGTGCCAGCTCGCGTCGGCGACGGCGACGCCCGCGCGCATCTCAGTCCAGCCCGACGGCGTGCTGCTGCTCTCGGCCAGGGCGACGAGGCCGCCGCCCGCGGTCACGACCGACAGCACTGCGGTGGCAATGACAACGCGCTTCATGCAGGGAACTCCGGCGGCTCAGGATCGTGATCAGGCAGGACTTCGGTGAACGGCCCGCGAAGTCCTGCCCTATGCGCCGCACAGTTGTCTTCTCCGTCGCTGCTGCTCTCGCCGCCGCGGTCGTCCCGGTCGCGCTCGCCAGCGGGCACGACGCCCATCCCGTGCACGGTGCGGTCTACCTCGTCGGCGGTGGGGTCGCGGACATCAACCCGACCTCGGACATGCTGGCGAACCACGACTTCTACCTCGGCGGCTACGGCTTCTCCGACTTCAAGGTCGGCAACCAGGTGCAGCTGCCATCGACTGAGGGCCGGTGGGCCGACGGCGTGCTCGGTGATGGCGCGCACAGCCGCGCGTTCGGGGTGAGCGACTTCCGGCACACGATCGTGCTCGCGCAGATCGAGACGCAGGGTTACTTCGCCGCGTACAAGGTCGGCCCGTTCGGCATCACCGAGATCCGCAAGGACGCGTCCGCGGAGATCGCGAATCTCGCCGCGTCGCATCACATCCACGCGCCGGTGCCGTCGGCGTCGGAGATTCTCGTCGACTCCGACCACTCGCACGGTGGCGCCGACACAGCCGGTGTCTGGGGCGGCGTGCCGACGTCGTACCTCAAGCTCGTGCATGACCGCACCGTCCAGGCGATCGTCGATGCGTGGCAGTCGCTGCGCCCCGCGGTGTTGACGTACGGCGCGGTGCACGGCGGCGTCAGCGGTGAGGCGGCGTACCGGCCAACCGATGGCGACTGGCTGATTCACAACCAGTTCAGCAACGACCCGAACAACCAGGTGATGGACGACGAGGTACGCGTGCTGCAAGCGCGCGACCCGCACACCGGCACGGTGCTCGACACCTACGTCAACTTCTCCGCGCACCCGACCGTGCTCGGCTCGTCGAACACGAAGGTCACCGGCGACTACGTCGGCCGCCTCAACGACAAGCTCGAGGCGGCGTTCGGTGGCTTCGGCATGGACCAGGTCGGCACGCTCGGCCGCACCCAGCCGGAGCGCACCGACTGCCCGGGCATCGGCGGCGACGACTCCAACCCGACCGTTGCGCTGTGCAAGCTCGACTCGTACGCCGATCGCGTCGTCACCAAGGTGAAGGAAGCGCTCGCGGTGTCATCACCGCTGACCGGGCGGCCGCAGGTCGCGCTGAACAGCTACCTGCTGACCGATGCCGCGACCAACCCGGTGCTGCTCGGCTCGATCTACGCGGGTCGCGCGATTGGCGCCGAGGCCGGCCGGGCCGCGAACACGCCGTGGTTCACCGGCAACCTCATGGGCACGACGTACTTCAGCGGCCGCATCGGTGACGTGTTGCTCTCCGGTGGACCGGGGGAGATGTACCCGCAGATCGTGCAGAAGGTCCGCGACACGGTCACGGGGATGCGCGGATACATGAGCCTCGGTACTGCCGGCGACTTCCTCGGCTACATCATCGCGCCGCTGGAGGCGTACCCGTGCCCGGCCACTGCGTCGGTCTTGTCCGGGGCGTGTGACATCTCGTCGTCGTCGGACCCGACGCAGATCAGCCCGGACCCGATCGGCAACGACAACTATTTCTTCAACGTCTCGCACACGTTCGGCGAGCGGCTGACCTGTGACCTGCTGCGCGGCGCGGGTGACGTCGTCGCCGGGGACGCGCAGAAGTTCTGGTCGACGTACAACCGGTGCGCGGCGTTCGCGAACGACCTCGCGCTGCCGGCCGGCACTGACACGCTGTTCCCGAGCCAGCCCGACCTGAGCGCCGCCCAGCCGCACATGTAACCGGGTTGAGTGAGACGTTGTCGGGCGAAAATGCCGTCCAAATGCCCAACAACGTCTCACTCGACGGTGGGGGCTAGCCGACTTTCGGCGTGGCGCGCTCCACGATGGCGCGGGTGTCGACTGACGCGGGCAGGGTGCCGAACGCGGTGCCCCAGTCGCCGCCGAGCCGCGACGCGCAGAACGCGTCCGCGACCGCCGGCGGGGCGAACCGCACTAGCAGAGATCCCTGCAGTACTAACGCCATTTGCTCGACCAGCCGCCGGGCGCGGACTTCGATGTCGGTGACATCGGCGACCGCGATGTCGAGTGCGTCGGCGGCCGCGTCGAGCCGTCGGTCGGCACCGCGGGCGGCGGACACTTCGCCGCGGAACGCCTCCCACGCCGATGGTTCGCGGCCGAGCGCGCGCAACACGTCGAGCGCGTTGACGTTGCCGGAGCCTTCCCAGATCGAGTTGAGCGGCGCCTCTCGATACAGCCGCGCCATCGGGAAGTCCTCGACGTAACCGTTGCCGCCCAAGCACTCCAGCGCCTCGGCCGCGACGTTCGGCCCACGTTTGGAGACCCAGTACTTCCCGACCGCGAGCGCGATCCGCTTGAACGCGGCCTCGCCCGCATCGTCGGGACCGGCGTCGACCGCCGCCGCGAGCCGCACCATCAGTGCGGTCGCGGCTTCCGACTCGATCGCCAGATCAGCGAGCACGTTGCGCATCAACGGCTTGTCGACGAGGTAGTCGCCGAACGCCTGCCGGTGCCGGGCGTGATGCGTCGCCTGCGAGACACACGCGCGCATCAACGCGGTCGATCCGATGACGCAGTCGAGCCGCGTCATCATCACCATCTCGATGATCGTGCGAACTCCACGACCCTCGTCGCCGAGCCGCCACGCGACGGTGTCAAGAAACTCCGGCTCGCTCGACGCGTTGGATCGATTGCCGAGCTTGTCTTTCAACCGCGCGATCCGGAACGTGTTGCGGCTGCCGTCCGGCAACACCCGCGGTACGACGAAACACGTCAACCCGCCGGGCGCCTGCGCCAGGACGAGGAACACATCGCACATCGGCGCCGACGTGAACCACTTGTGCCCCGTCAGCAGATAGGTGCCGTCCGAAGCAGGCTTCGCGATTGTGCTGTTGGTCCGGACGTCCGAGCCGCCCTGCTTCTCGGTCATGCCCATGCCGGCGAGGCAGCCCTGTTTCGTCGCCGGCGTCCGCAACCCGAAGTCGTAGACGTACGACGTCAGCCGCGGCACCCATTCGTCGTACAGCGCCTTGTCGGCGCGCAACGCGGGGACCGCGGCATGCGTCATGGAGATGGGGCAGCCGTGCCCGCCCTCGACCTGCGACCAGACGGAGAAGCCGGCGGCCCGGGCGACGTGCGCACCCGGCCGCGGGTCGACCCATGGCGAGGCGTGCAGGCCGGCACCGACCGCGACCTCCATGAGCTGGTGCCACGACGGGTGGAACTCGACCTCGTCGATCCGGTTGCCGTAGCGGTCGAGGGTCCGTAGCTTCGGCGGGTACTCGTTCGCCAGCCGGCCCCACTCCTGCGCCTCTTCGGTGCCGGCCCGCTCGCCGATCGCGGTGAGCCCGTCGACTGCCCAAGCCGCGTCGTGCCGGCGTACCCCTTCGACCAGCGCGAGGTCGCCGCCGAACACGTCGTAGCCGGTCAGCGGCGGCGGCTGGTTGGTGACGAGGTGCGTGTCGGCCATGGGTTGAAGATAGACGCCGTACCGTTGGCGTGTGGTGACCGCGACGGGCGACGCCGACCGGGTGATCGAACGCCCGGCCGGCGGCAAGTTGCGGGTGACGTGGAGCCTCGTCCGCAGCACCATGGCGCGGGCCTGGAACGACCGAATCCTCGGGCTCGCGGCCGAGGCGGGGTTCTGGCAACTGCTGTCGCTGCCGTCGTTCCTGCTCGGTGTCCTCGGCGTGATCGGTTACTTCAGCGGCCACCTCGGGCCGGACGACATCCGCAGCCTCGAAGACGCGATCGTGCGCGGGTTGAAGCACGTCGTCGTGCCGAGCGCTGTCGACTCGACCGTGCGGCCGGCGCTCGACCGCATCCTGCACAACGGCCGCGCCGATGTCGTCTCGATCGGATTCGTGCTGTCGCTGTGGACCGGGTCGTCGGCGATGGCGACCTTCGTCAACACGATCACGATCGCGTACGGCCTGCGGCACATGCGCGGTGCGGTGTCGAGCCGGCTGCTCGCGTTGCGGCTCTACATCGGCTTCGTGTTCGTCGGCATCGTGCTGCTGCCGATGCTCGTCCTCGGGCCGTCGCTGATCACCAAGCTGACGCCGAAGGACTGGCGGCACGTCGTGCACTGGGTCACGTTGATCGGCTACTGGCCGTTGGTGGTGCTGATCTCGCTGGCGTTGCTGGCGACGCTGTACCACCGCGCGGTGCCGGTCCGCACACCATGGCGGCGCGCGCTGCCCGGCGCGGTCGCGGCGCTGACCCTCTGGCTGATCGGGTCGTCGTTGCTGCGGTTCTGGCTGGAATGGGCGTTCCGCTCGACCGCGACCTACGGCCCGCTGTCGGCGCCGGTCGCCGTGCTGTTCTTCCTGTACCTCACCGCGCTCGCCATCCTGCTTGGCGCCGAGCTGAACGCGGAGATTGACCGGCTCTGGCCGCTGCAGGTGACCGCCCAGGCGCGGCAGGAAGACGAGGCTTCTGAGACGATGACGCCGTGAGTTCGAACTCGGGCACTGGTGGCGGCCACGGAGCGTCGCTCAAGTCGTGGTTGGCCGCGACGGTCATTGTCATCGGCTTCATCGTCGGCGGCGTCGCGCTGATCTACTGGAACTGGCCGGCGTTCTGGATCGGGGTCGGCATCGCTGTAGTCGGCTCGGTCTTGGCCGCGGCGGTCGGCATCATGAACGAGGTCACCGAGTACGGCGGCGGCTCCGCCGGCACCGACCCGCAGTCGTCGTCGTACTAGAGCGCTTTATGCGGTCAGCGTCGCGCTGAGCTCGTCGAGCAGGCCGGACAGGTCGCCGCCCTTGAGCACCCAAGCGGACGCGCCGGCATCCATCGCGCGGTCGCGCAGCCTCGGATCGTCGTGGCCGGTGAAGACGATGATCCGCGCGCTCGGCAACATGGCGCGCAGTGACGGCAGGACTCCGATGCCGTCGATGCCGTCGATGCCCAGGTCGAGGACGACCGCGTCCGGGCGTTCGCGGGCGGCGAGGTCGAGCGCCTGACCGCCGCTGGACGCGGTGCCGATCGGGACGAACCGGCCATCGAGCTCGAACGTGATCTCAAGTAGCCGGGAAAGCTCCGGCACGTCTTCGACGACGAGCACCTTCGCGGTCTCCATGCGTGCCGTCTCTCCCCACCGGCGATCAGCCTGATCCGGACCAAGCGTGCCGCGCCGCTGGGTCTTTGTCACGGTTATCCGCGAGGTTGTGCCGGCATCGTCCGTTGCCAGCCGGCCATACCGGCGTAAAGCCCGCAAAGAGCCCCGTTCTAGCCGGTCAGACGGTCCGGGATGACCTCGGGAACGCGGGTACGGCGCGGGCGGATCGCCTTGTCGAGGAAGGAGCTCAGCCCGGCGTCGGTGACCGATCCCTGCAGCGCGTCGAGGGCGAGCAGCCGCGTCGCCTGCTCCTCGCGTCGCGCGTTCAACTCGGCGACGAGCGTGTCGATCTGCTCGCTCAACGCACTCACGGCGCGCACCTCGTTCTCGATCGCGCCGAGCAGGCTGCGCATGCCACCGGCGAGATCGGCTACGCCGCCACCGCTTTGGGTCGCGGCTGCTGGTGCGGCTTGCGTCGTACGAGTCGCTGTACGGGTGGGGCGCGCCGGTCGGGTGGTACGGCGGGCGGCGGCGGCCTTCTTGCGCGGGCGGGCCGTGGTCTTCTTCGTGGCGGCACGGGCCATGGTTCGAGATCCCTTCGTGGTGGATTCGTCCGGAGATTACGCTGCCGGCAACCTGCGGCTGTCGCTGCGGGCTCTGGAGAGCATGCGCGTCTTCGTTGCGGTCGTTGCTCTTGCTGCCGCGGTGACGGCATCGGCGTCGCCTGCCGCGGCCGCGGACACGTCACCACCGCAACTCGTCGACGTGCAACTGAGCACCGATGTCACCACCGTCTCGGGGTTCGCGCGCACGACCGTGCAGCTGCGGCTGCACCTCACCGACGACACCGGCATCACGAAGGTGAGCGGGTCGGCGAACGGCATGCCCGACTACCCGTTCGTCGTACTCACCCGGACAACGGCTGGGCATGGCCAGGTCGCCCGGCTGGCGTCGTCGGAGTTCTCGCTGACGAGCGGTACGGCGCAAGACGGATGGTGGTCGACACCCCTGCGGCTAACCGCCGGCTACGACGGCACGTGGACGGTTACCGAGGTCGGTGCGATCGACGGCGCGAACACGATGGACGTCGACCCTCGGCGCCAAGGGATCATGCGAACGCTTCGGGTGATCGGCGAGCACGTCCCGCACCTGAGCATTCGGCAGACCCCGGATCCGGTCCTCGGCGGCAGCGCTGACATCACGTACTACGGCCACGTCACCGACCTCGACACGGGAAGTCCATTGCGGGCGACGGAGCACATGGGCTTCGAGTCGGAGTGCACCGATTTCCCGTACGGCGGAAGCCGCAGCGTGACACCGGCGGGCGATGGATCGTGGCGGTTGGCGTTCGACCACTGGGCACCGAACTTCGGCTGCGCGTCGATCTACAACTTCCTGCGGGTGGCCGATCCGGACAGCCCCGGCGCGACGATGACGGTGCAGGTCTTCTACGCCTACTTCTTCGTCGCGCCGCACTACCGGTGGCCGGTGAGCGCATCGCTCGCGGCGACGTCGATCCGGTCGGGGGAGTCGACGACGGTCTATGGCAGTACCGGCGCGGTCGGCGAAACCGTTCAGTTGCAACGGTTTGTCAGCAACTCGTGGCGGACGGTCGGCTCCGCGCCGGTGCGTCGTAGCGGTCGCTTCTCGCTCGTCGCGAACCCGCCGAGTCGTGGCAACCACCGGTATCGCGTGCTCCTGCTGCCGACGATCCGCGGTGAACAAGCCTCGTCGAGCCGCGTGCTCCTGCTTGCGGTTACTTGAGTTTCTTTGCCGCGCGCGCAGCGATTGTGACGACGAACTGTTGGGGTCCGTCGTCGACGAAGAGCAAGAAGGCCCGGTGCCCAACAATCCGGAAGTCGGACCAGTTGGTCTCGTCGAAAGACGTGTAGTCGTCGGGATTGACGAGGTGGGCGACCGAACTGGTGAGCACATCGCCGTCGCGGCCCTGGACGAGGTGCCCGTCGTCGACGGCCGCGAGTGTGGGGGTACCGGAGATGCATTGCTTCGCGACGTCGATGTAGCGGTGCAGCGCGCGCTCGGCCGCCGCGCGGTTGTGGAACAGCATGAGGTACTCGTCCGCGTACTTCTGATGCCCGGGGGCGACTGCATCGAAGCCGCCCGTGGGCGCGAACTCCGTCTCGACCGCCGACGCCGGGACGATGCGGTCAGGCAAGGTTCCGTCGAATGCGTCGGTCTCGCAACCCACGTCGAAGGTCGGACTGCCGTCCACGGCCGCCACGCGCCACCCGGTGCCGAGGTCGTGAGCGGTGAGCGATCCGTCCGGGACCGAAGGCTGGGTGGAACACGCCGCCGCGGTGAGGACGAGCAAGGCGGCGATGACGCGACTCACTCGGTCAACGTATCCGCCCACGCGCGCCAGTGTGTGGCGGCGACCGCGGCCGCGGCGAGGTCGGCGGCGAGGAACGCGGCGATCGCGACGTGTGCGTTGGCATGTGCAAGCAGGAGACCGGCGGTGAGCGGCGCTATCGCGCCGAGAGACCAGGCGCAGAACTGCAGGTTGCTGAAGATCCGGCCGAGCAAGTCGCCCGGAACCGAACGAGTTATCCGCGCCATCAGCGCCACGTTCGCGGCGGGCGCGAGCAGCCCGATGCCGGCCAGGGGCATCGCCATCCAGGGCGACGGTACGAGCACCGCCGCGATGCCGAACAGGATGCTCGAACTCACCGGAATCGCGGTGACCAGCACCGGCAGCGGCACCCGCCGGCTGATCCACGGTGCGACAGTGGCGCCCACCAGCGGACCTACCGAGAGAGTGATGAGGACGCCGCCGACAACCGCGCCGGAGACGTGGTGCAGTCGCAGCGCGACCGGCACGGTGAACACCACACCGGCGTACGCGAAATTGATCAGCGGGGTCTGGATGGCGAACGCTCGCAGCACCGGCGTACGCCAGATGTGAGCGAACCCTTCGCGCACTCGCCGGTGCAACCGGTCCCGTGACTGCGCGCCGGAGCGGAAGTCGCCGCGCAGTGCGGCAAGACTGAGGACAGAAATCAGGTAAGAGACCGCATCGGCAACGAATGGCAATGCCCGCGCGACATCGAACAACGCACCACCCAGCGGCGGCCCGCCAATTGACGACGCCTGACCTCGCCCCTGCACGGCCGCCCATCCGGACTCCAGACAGTCGTCGGGCAGCACGGTCGGCATCACCGCGTACGACGCCGCGTCGAGCAATACGCCGCCGATCGCGTCGATGCATCCGACCAGCAGGACGACCGGCCACCACACGTGACCGGTCACGACGGCCGCGGCGAGGGCGCCGATGCTGGCGAGCCGGACGACGTCGCAGCCGATCATCACCCGGCGCCGATCGAACTGGTCGACCACAGCACCGGCGGGGATCCGCGCGGCGACACCGACGGCGGCCGACACAGTGCCAACGACCCCGGCCGTCGTCGCGGAGCCGGTCAACGCGAGGACGAGCAGTGGGTACGCCAGCGCGGACGCCGCGCCTCCGGTGTCGGAGAGGCCCTGACCGATCCAGAGCAGGACGAAGTTCCGGTCGCGCCACAACGGACTACGCGACATGCGGCGGCCTGTCTTTCGGCGTCAGATCAGCGCCCGACGCTAACGAATGTCGGGGACCATCAGTTGGCCGCGGTCGCCACGTGTTGCACGGCTGGATCCCTTAGCGGGGGCGTTCGAGGACGAGGGCGAGACAGTCGTCGCGGCGGGTTGCGTCGGCGAGGACGGTTTCGACGATCTCCCGGGCCGCTTCGTTAGGCGGAAGGGCACGGGTCGTAGCCGCGAGTTCGGCGAGTGCGTTCAGCCCGTGCGTGACGTCCCGACCGGCTTCGATCAGGCCGTCGGTGTAGAACAGCACCCGGCTGCCGGGCGTGAGGATCACGTCGATGACGTCGTCCGTGCCGGCTTCGGGCCAGCCCAGCGGACGGCCCGTTCCGTCGAGGTACGTCGTACGGCCGTCAGGGTGGATGAGCAGCGGCGGTGGGTGTCCCGCCGACACGGCACGGAGGCGGCCGGTCTCGTGCTCGTATCGCGCGACGATCGCGGTGGCGGCGAGGTCGGGGTAGGCGCCGGTCAGCAGCCAATCGGCTTGCCGGATGACTTGTTCGAGCGGTGTCTGAGCGAGCACTAGCAGGCGCAGCGCGTGCGTGACCGCGAGTGCGTCGCGGGCCGCGACGAGCCCTTTGCCTACGACGTCTACGACGGCGATGTGCATGCCGTCGCGCGGAAGAACCTGCCAGTCGTAGAGGTCACCGCCGGCCCCGGCGACGTCGGCCGGTAGGTAGTACACGCCGAGACATGGGTCTTCGGTGTCGGGCGGTGGTGGTTGAAGCGCCTGCTGCAATTCGGAGAGCGCATGCAGCGCTTCGGCGGCGGCCGAGGCCGCGCGTTCGGCGACGATGCGTTCGGTCAGGTCACTGAAACTCACGACTGCGCCGGTGACTGTCTCGCCTTCCCAGATGGCCGCGGCGTGGTACTCGACCGGCACCGGCTCGCCGCCCGCGCGCCACAGCGTGTCGGCTCCGGTGTGCGGTTGCCCGTCGGTAAGGGTGCGGGCGAGCGGGCACTGCGACTCTGGGTAGGGCCGGCCATCGGGATGTGCGTAATGCAGGGTGTGGTGGGAGTTGAGACCGACGAGTTCGTCGGCGCGAAACCCGAGCATCTTCTCGGCGGAAGTGTTCACAAACGTGATCCGGTTGTCGATGTCGACGCCGTAAATGCCTTCGGCCACCGAGTCGAGGACAGCCGCCTCGAGTTGCGTCCGGCGCTCGATCTCGACCCGGCCGGCGATGTCCGCCACGGTGATGATCACGCCCAGCGGGTCCGGATAGATGCGCATCTCGACCCAGCCACCGAGCGGCTCGCGATACGCGCGCAAGGACTCCGGCGGACCGCCGGCCAGCACCCGCAGCACGGCGGCCTCGCGGTCCGTTCCGCGGATGTCGGGGTATACGTCGCGGACGTCCTGGTCGAGGAGCACGTCGAGGCCGTGGTCGGTCAGTACACGTTCGCCGGCTTCGTTGACGTAGACGAGCCGAAACGACGGGTCGAGCACCATGACGATGTCGTCGACGTGGCTCAGCGCCCGCTCGTGCAGGTCGGCGTCGTCGGCGATGGACACCGCTCAACGGTACGGAGGGAATCGCCCATCGAGGGCGGAAACGGGCATAAATCGTCCGTTTGGACGAGGAAAGCCGTCCGTACGTCAGGCTCGGTTACGGCGGACATCCCGGCGGTCCGAGTTGTCCCGATCGTTCGCCCGGATGGCCCACGCAAAACTCGCAAATACCGCTTATCGTTGGGCTTGAACTACGTGCCAGTGGGAACGTCACGGGGCAGGGCTACGAGCCCAATCAGCGGGGAGGCGACGATGGAGGCCGACCAAGCGGCGATGGTTTTCGTCGAGATCTGCACGCGCCTCGATGAGCTGCTCGAAACCCAGCGCAAGACGAACGAATTGCTCGCGGGGCTGGAGTCCGTCCTGCGGGAGCACTTGGAATCGACCACCGGCGGTGGCGGCGAGTCGTCGACCACTTCTCGGCAGCCGCGGGGCCTCGGACATCTGATCCCTTACGGCGACGACAAACTGAACCCGATCGCCGCGGTCGCACCCGGCCCGGACCCGCTGGTCAGCTGAGGTCGCTGACTCTCACGCGTCGAGGTTGAGTCCGCTCAGTCCAACACGGCGTCGTTGTCGTCCTCGGCGACCCGGTCGCCGACATCGGGTCCATCCGTTGCCGGCGGAGGCGTGACGAGTGCGAGGTGGCCGGGGCTCTTCTGACGCGGCAGCGCCCCTGGCTGCGCCGGCGCTGAGTGGGTCGTCGGTGCTGTCCGAGTCGGGACGGCGGCGGAGTGCGACTGCGCAGCCGGGTGATGGTGCGTCGCTGGGTAGGGGTCGACCACGGCGAGCTGGTTAGCAATCGCGACCAGGTCGGTTCGACCACGCGCGCCCATCGTCTGGAGCAGCTTTGACACCCGGTTCTTCACTGTGCCCCGCGAGTAGCCGAGGCGCTCGGCGATCTCGGAGTTGTTCAGCCCCTGTGCGAGCAGGCTGAGCAACTGCTGGTCGCGGGCATCGATGTCGAGGCGTGCCGCCATCGAGCTGTCGGCGAGTCGGCGCAGGGCGGGGTCGATGAACGAGCGCCGGGACGCCACCGCCCGCACCGCTTCGCGGAAGGTGCTCGGCGGCGCCGCCTTGCTGACGAACCCGGCGCAACCCACGGAGAGGCCTCGTCGTACGGCGATGCCGGTCGGCGTGCTGCTCACGAGTACGACCGCAACTTGCTGGCTGCGCTGGAGGCGCAGGCACGCGTCGTAGCCGTTCATGCCGGGCAACTGCACGTCGACGACCGCCACCCGCGGGTGCAGCCGTGGGGCGACATCGATCGCCGCTTCGGCGGTGCCGACGCCCTCGACGACACGGATATCGGGATCGGCGGCGAGCGCGGCGGCGAGGCCCTCGCGAAAGATCGGGTGGTCGTCGACGAGGAGTACTCGGATCATTGGCACCTCATCTCGGAACGCTCGCGCAAACCACGAGACCGGTGGGTTCGGCATTGCTGACGGACAGATGGCCCTGGACCGCGGCGAGCGCGCGACGCATGCTGGTGAACCCGACACCGCTTAGCGCCGAGTCCGGCCGGAGCGAGAGCCCGATGCCGTTGTCGCGGATCGTCAACGAAACCTCGTGCTCGCCGTAGTCGAGCGCGACGCTGACCGCGGAGGCACGCGAGTGACGCCAAGCGTTGCTCAGTGCCTGATGACCGACGCGGTAGAGCGCGCGCTCAACTGCGACCGGAAGCCGGCGGACCCGTCCCCGCACGGTGAATGGCACGCGGAGGTCACTGTCATCGGCGATCGAACGTGCGAACGCGCGCAGTGCGGCCGGCAGTCCGGTTCGTGTGTCGGGGACGAACGTGAGTGCGCGAATCGACTGGTCGAGCGACCACTTTCCTTGGCTGCCGATGGCCGCGATGCGCTCGAAGCGCTCCGTCCAGATCGAGTCCGGTGGCAACTCCTCCGCGGCTCGGCGGGCGAGCAGCATCGTCGTGACGAACGCTTGCCCAACGGTGTCGTGGAGGTCGAGGGCAATACGCTCGCGCTCCGCGGCGAGCGCGCGATCGCGTGCCGATTCCTGCAACGTGACGCGCGCGGCGCCCTTCACGAGCGCCTCACCGACGCCGGTGGCTACCGCGTTGAGGAATGGGTCGGTGTCGGTGTCGGTGCCGGATGTCGTCGAGACGCGCAACGCGCCGATCGTGCGATGGCCGACGCGCAACGGAACACTTGCCTGCCTGCGGCCATTGGACGGCGTCGGTGCAACGTCCTCCGGCCACGAAAGGCGGCGCGCGATACGACGGTCGGTGACCTCGATGGCCTCGACGCGGACGCCGCTCGACTGCAGGAGCGTGTTGAGCCGGCGGCGCAAGGCTTGAGGCTGCGACGACTGGCCGATGACATCGCCGAGGCGGTAGAGGGTGTCTAGCCGCGCGACGTGCTCGCGCAAGCGGGCGATAAGGCGCGCGCGTTCGAGCGCGGCCGACGCGGCGGCCGCGAGGCCACGGATCGCGATGTCCTCGTCGGCAGCGAGCTGGCGGGTCTGCTTGAACCCGACGTACACCACGGCGCGCACATCGTCGTCGAAGACCAACGGGACCAGTAGGTGGGTCGTCAGCTTCGCCCGCCGTGGCGGGGTGAGCCGGGTGACCCATGGCTCCCGGACGAAGATCCTGGGTTCGGCGGCCAGTCGCCACTGCGCGCGTAGGTCGTCACGGGTCTCGGTCGGGATGTCGGCCATCGGCATCGGTCGGGTTCGACCCGCGCTGTCGAGGATGGTGATGCAGTCGGCGGCATCGTCGAGGATCGCGACGCCACAGCTGTCGGCCTCGAGCATCTTGCGGTACGACCCCGTCAACGTGCGGTAGACGTGCTCGACGTCGTGGCTCGACACCAGCTCCGCAACGCCTTCGGCGAGGCATTCGTTGAGGCGAGCCCGATGAAGCTGCTCGCCGTAGAGCTGGGCGTTGCGGACGGCGAGCCCGGCGTACGAACCGATGAGTTCCAGCCCGGTGAGTTCACTGGGCTGGCTGACCCGACGGCGCTGGTAGTCGACTGCGAGTACGCCGCACAACTCGCGTGCTGCGAGCAGCGGCACAAGGACCACCGATTGCAGGCTGAAAGCTTCCGTAAGCAGCGCCGGGATGACATCGCTTTGAGTTGCGTCCTCGATCGCCACTGCGCGACCATCGAGGAGGTCTCGTCGTACGGCGACGTTCGCCGGGATTTCGATGGGAGGCAGCGCACGGAACTTTTCCCAGAGGTCGTCGTCGGGACGGCGCCCGACGGCAACTGTCGGCTCGAGCGAGCGCCGGTCACGCAAGAGGAAGATGCTGCATCGGTCGGCATGCGAGACGGCCAGGCTGGCCTCGATAAGCAGGCGCAGGACGGCGCGCAACTCGAGCGTCGCGTTGAGCGCGAGCGGCAGTCCGGCCAGAGCGTCGAGCGTCGAAGGCGGCGCCGATGCTCGTTCGGTAGCTGACGTCAGCTCCGTCGTCGTTGTCGTCATAACCCCCACCTCGCGTGCCACCGTGAAATAGCGCCGTGCGGGCGCGTTCATTACGGATGGGGGTCGCGTCGTTGGTGACGTCAGTCCGGTATGCAAATCCAGACGGCGAAGTCGAGCGTGCCTGACGGCGGAATGTCGGCGCCCCGCTCGGTGCATTCCATGCCGTACGGTGCGGGCGGCGGCACGTTCTCGCAAGTGTTCTTGTCCAGATCGAGGATCCACACAGTGCTGGCGATGTGCACGCCGGCGCAGGGGAGCGGTATCTCGGCCGCCGCGTGCGTGAGTCCCGGTACGGCGGTTGCGGTCACGAGCATCATCGCGGTGATGGATCGCAGCATGGTGTCCTCCGGCTGGGTGAGGCTGAACTGCGGCTCGTGGTAGGCGTGCTACTGGCGGGTTGTTACGCAGCCGTTGGCCACCTGGCCTACGGAGTGGCGCAATGGCGCCGGCAAGAAGGCCCGAAAGGCCGGAATCAACCACTCTTGCGAGGATCGGCGGATAGGCGTCACTATCCGTTGGGTTCGGTCGTTCACCATTGGACGGACGCGCCGGTATCCAGGCGCATCGCGTGAGGGGGGCCCAGCATGTCGTTACCTGCGATCCAGGACCCGGACAACGAGCACGACGACGCCTCGCTGGTGCACGCACTTCGTGCTGGCGATACCGAAGCGTTCGACGCCTTGTTCCGCCGCTACTTCCACGCTCTCGTCACGTGGGCCGAGTGGCGGTGGCACGACCATGCGCGCGCCGAAGACATCGCCCAGGAGACTCTTGCGGCGGCAGTGCGCTATCTCGGTTCGTTCGATGCCTCGCGGCCGATCTGGCCGTGGTTGCGGACGATCGCCGGTCACATCGCCGGTCGGGAGGCGCGAGCGACGCGGTCCGAGATGCCGTTCGCGGAGATGCCTGAGCAGCTTCGCCCGTACCCAGACATCTTCGACGCGCTTGATGAGCGTGCGCAGGTGATGTCCGCGTTCGGCAATCTCTCGCCGCGGCACCAACAGGCGTTGTGGCTTCGCTACGGCGAAGAGCGAAGCGGACCCGAGTGCGCGACCCTTATGGGCCTATCGGCGAACGGGTTCAATCAGCTCGTATTCCGCGCTCGCCGGCTGCTGCGAATGGAGTTGGAGCCCGGCCAGAACGTGCTCGGCATGGCCTGGCTTGTTCCGATGTGGATGCGTCGGTTCTGGCGACGCAGCACGTCTGCCACCCTTCGCTTCGAGTCGGCGGTCGGCCCGTCCGCAAGCTTGGCGGCTATCAGCGTGAGCGTCGCCGGGGTGTTGGGATTGGCGCCAATGCTGGAGTCTTCGGCGGCAGGCCCAGATCACGTTGCGCGGCCGGTTGCCAGCGTCCGCCCTTCGCCTGCGACCGTCGGACATCAAGGTGTGCGCTCTCGGATGGATCCGCTTACGACTGTGCCGCGCGTGTTTCCTGCGCCGCACGCTGCCGTCGCGACGCCTGCCAGCACGACAGTACGGGTGCCGGTCGGCAGCCGGCCGGCAGAAGTCACCGTCGCGAAGAACCCGGTGCGCACCGGTGAGCAAGAGCACGACAACGTGACGATCGACACGCCCCTCGGCCCGGTCGTGCTCTACGGTGCCGCACAAGGTGGCGAGGGACGCATCATCTGCCAGGTCGTGTCGTGTAGCTGAGTCTCACGCGGCGAGCGGGCGCCGATGCGGGCGCCTTCCGGCCATTGTGTTGGCGAACTTTGGCCACTCGGCACTAGTAATCCCGTGGTGCGCTCGGCGAATGTTGCGGCCTCGTGGCCTGCCGACAGTCGGCAAGCCACTCACGAGGACTGGTGCGCATGAGGCTGATCACACGTAGGCGATGGGCGTCACTGTCCGCAGTGGCCGCTATCGCCACAACTGGCGCTATCGCGCCGGGGATGTCGGCGTCCGCGGCGGTACCGGAGGACTCGGGCGTGGTGGCGGCGTCGGGTTATGTGGTCCTGAGCAGGTTCCCGACGAACACGAGCCTCATCCCGGCGCTGGTCGGCACCGGTGGCACGGCGGACTTGTGTGTGAACGGGGTCGTGGTCGACGACAACCTGAACCCGTACGTCTACGCCGAAGGCGTAGCGAACCCCCTCCTCGGGACTCCGAACGTCTGCGTCGGGGTGGGTGGGCCAAGTCTCCACGCGGCCTTCACGTACTTTGCGCCGTGTGTCGGCGCGATCGGGCTTGCGGCTGGCCGGCTGACCTTCTCCAGGCCCGACGCTCTTGGGTCCGGTCCGCCGGGGGACCCCGACGGTGACGCGAGCGAGTCCTTCTTCTGGGTGCGGGTGGGGCTGAGCGCCGTCCTGGTCGTCAATGACAGCGGCTATAGCCTGCCGCCCACGGCAGGACAGCTCGCAGCCTCCGATGGCGGCGCGGTCGCGGTATTCGTGCCGGCGCCTCCGGTGCCGAACTGCGTACAGGGTCAGGGTGCGCTGAAGGCGTACGTCGTTGCCGCGGGGGCTTGGGTCTAGTCGCGAGGGCCGCCGGGGCCCGTCGGCCGAATGGAATGACCCAAACTCGGCTTTCGCGCTCGCTGGCTGCTGCCGATGGAGCTGGAGCCCGGCCGGAACGTGTTCGGCATCAGGTGGCTCGTCGCGACGTGGAGTCGGTGTGGGCCGTCGGCAAGCCTGGCAATTAGCGTGAGCCTCGCCGGGGTGCCGGGATTGGCGCCGATGCTCGAATCTTCGGCGGCAGCTCAGATCACCCTGCGCGACCCGGCGAGCGGTCTCGGAGGCAACCGCGTACGACGACACCGCGGGCGTTTCCGGCGCGCAACGCGACCGTCCCGGCCGTGCCCGCACGACTGTGCCGGTCCCGGTCGGCGTCAACTCCGCAGAAGTGACAGTCACACCGAACCCCGTGGGCAACGGCCAGCGAGAGCACGACAACGTCACGATCGACATGCCTTGGTCCATTGGTGCTTGACGGTGCTGCGCAAGGCGGCGAGGGACGCGTCATCTGCCAGGTCGTGTCACGTAGCTGAGTTTGTGCGGCGAGCAGGCGCCTTCCGGCCATTGTGTTGGCGAAGTTTGGCCACTCGGCACTAGTCATCTGTCCTCGCCGTCGGCGAAGGTTGCCGGCATCGCGTCTGCCGGGAAGCGGCAGGTCGCTCACGAGGAGGGGTGTATGAGACTGATCACACGAAGGCGATGGGCGTCACTGAGCGCAGTGGCCGCTCTCGCAACAGCTGGCGCCATCGCGCCTGGCACGTCGGCGTCCGCGACGCCACCGGAGGACTCGGGCGTAGTGGTTGCGACGGGTTACGTGCAACTGGGCACGTTCCCGTCGGACCCGAACCCGGTTCCGGACCTGACCAAGACTGGCACCGGTACGGCGGGCCTCTGTGTGAACGGGGTTGCCCTCGACGACAACCTGAAGCCGTATGTGTACGCAGACGGCGTGGCCAACCCCGCTGCGGGTGGCCCACCAAACACG
>JAVEEG010000325.1 GCA_030840585.1 Frankiaceae bacterium
GCCATGTGGACCGCATGCGGTCGCGCGTGTGGCCCGCGATGTGGCCGGTAGGCCTAAGAACGGACGAGCGAGCGCACGACCTTCGGATGGGAAGGACTACGACGGGGGTCGCGCGGTGGGGTCTCCAGTCGGACTACCACAGTTGTAGTCCATTCGGAGGACACGCGACTGGGAGCTTCTCGCAGTGCGCCTGCGCGGGATGACTGCCATATCGCCCCCGCGTTGCCCGTGGAGCCTGAGAAACAGGGCATCGCGCGACCGGAAGGCGGTGCGACGCAGATAGCCGCCGGAGTTGACAGGCCCTGCGAGGAGTTCCGCGACATCGTGCGCCTTACCCGCCTTGTTCGGTCCTCCGTTCATTGAGAGCTTGGCCGCCAGATCGCAAAGGTCGGTCTGCACTTAATTCCAGGGACAGGGGTTGTCATGGGTGTCTTGCACGCGGCATGGGCCGTTTTTGTTGTTCTTCTCTGCGGAGCCGTCTGGGTCTGCATGCTGCGTCGTACGCGACGGACATCCAAGTCGCTGGGCATCGTCTTGGCTGCGGCCGGACTTCTTGCCGCGAGCGTCGGACTCGGCAGCGCGCTCATTCCCAGTCCCGCGAGCGCCGTCGCCGGCCCGACAGGGTCCGGCTTCACGGTGACGCCGGGCGATCTCGCGTTCATCCTCAAGCAGATCAAGATCTCCGAGGAGCACGCGGCGACGCAGACGGCGAGCAACCAGTGCGGCACGCTCGTGCAGAGCCCCGGCGACGGGATCCCGGACGACCTCCAGATCCCCGACCGCCTCACGTCGTACGGCCTGCGCACGGTCGACGGCTCCTGCAACAACCTCTTCCCCGATCGTGAGAAGTTCGCGGCGGCCGACGTGAAGTTCCCGCGTCTGGCAAGCCCGGTCTTCCGCGACGCCGAGCCCGCGCCTCCCGGCTTCCCGGTGCAGGCCAGCTCGTCCTACAAGCAGAAGAGCGGCCTGGTCTTCGACTCGCAGCCGCGCACGATCTCCAACCTCATCGTCGATCAGACCTCGGACAACCCCGCGGCGCTCGCCGCAGCACAGTTCCCGGTCCGCTCGCAGAACAATCCTCCGAGCTCCGTCCCGTGCACGACCGATCCCGGCCCGACCGACCCGCCGACCTCCGGCCTGCCGGCCGGCTGCACGCCGTCGCACAAGACGCTCTTCATCGAGAACGTCACGACGGACGTCGGCCTGTCGCCGCCGTACAACTCGCTGTTCACGTTCTTCGGTCAGTTCTTCGATCACGGCGTCGACCAGACGGTCAAGAGCGGCGGCACGGTCTTCGTCCCGCTGAAGGACGACGACCCGCTCGTGACGGTCGGCCCCGACGATCTCCCCAACACGGGTGACGAGGTCCCGGCCGACCAGCGCTTTATGGTCCTCACCCGGGCGCAGAACCAGCCCGGCCCCGACGGCGTCCTCGGCACCGCCGACGACGTCCAGGACGCGAACAACACAGACTCCCCGTGGGTCGACCAGTCGCAGACCTACACCTCCCATCCCTCCCACCAGGCGTTCCTGCGCGAGTACGTGCTCAACGCCGCCAACAAGCCCGTCGCGACGGGCAAGCTGCTCGGCGGCACCGGCAACGGCACCACGGGCATGGCGACGTGGAAGGACGTCAAGGCGCAGGCCGCCAGCAAGCTCGGCCTCCTGCTCCAGGACAAGGACGTGCTGAACATCCCGATGCTCGCGACCGATCCGTACGGCAAGTTCATCCCGGGTCCCGCACGCGGGCTGCCGCAGTACGTCACCGCAAGCGGCCTCGTCGAGGGCAACATCGCCTCGCCGGTCGCCGTCCCGGCCGACGTGAAGTACTTCGAGACGCCGTTCCTCACGGACATCGCGCACAACGCCGATCCGAGCCCGCAGGACACCGACAACAACCCGGCCACGCCGCCCGTCGCGCCGACCCCGGACCCCGACACGACGGCGTCCGCGGACTTCGCGGCGCAGGCCCCGGGCACGTACGACGACGAGATGCTCAACGCGCACTTCTGTGCGGGTGACGGCCGTGTCAACGAGAACATCGCGCTGACGACGATCCATCAGGTCTTCCACTCCGAGCACGACCGCCTGGTGGACTACATCAAGGGCGTCCTGACGGCCGATGCCGCGACGACGGCCTCCGGTGCCGCGGCGCTGCCGGACTGGCAGCTGCCGACGGCGACCAACCCCGACGGCTGGAACGGCGAGCGCCTCTTCCAGGCCGCCCGCTTCGTGACCGAGATGGAGTACCAGCACCTGGTCTTCGAGGAGTTCGCTCGCAAGGTCCAGCCCGCTGTCCGTCCGTTCCACGTGTACTCCCCGGACATCAAACCGGCCATCAGCGCCGAGTTCGCGGCCGCGGTGTACCGGTTCGGCCACTCCATGCTGAACGAGGACGTCGCCCGTACCAACCCGGACGGCTCGGACAACAGCCTTCCGCTGTTGACGGCCTTCCTGAACCCGCCGACGTACACCCGTACGGGTCCCGGTGACTGCGCCAACGATGCCGCTGGTGTGTGTTCGGGCGCGCCTACCGGTGGGCTCAGCTCACAGGAGGCCGCCGGTGCGGTGGTCATGGGTTCGGTGGACCAGGTCGGCAACGAACTGGACGAGTTCGTCACCGAGACCCTGCGGAACAACCTGCTGGGTCTGCCCCTGGACCTGCCGACGCTCAACATGACGCGTGCTCGGGACGTGGGTATTCCGTCGCTGAACAACGTTCGTCGCCAGATCCACGCGACGACGAACGACGCTCAGCTCGCTCCGTACACCA
>JAVEEG010000095.1 GCA_030840585.1 Frankiaceae bacterium
CAACGGATCTCGGGCTACGGGTCTCGGTCGCGACGCTGCCGCAAGGCGACGGCGTACGACGGCTGCCGGCAAGGCTCCGGTACGGCCGTAACCCGCGCGCGCTCGCGGCTGCCGCCCGGGCCGCCGCACTCTCCGAACCGGTCGATCTGATCGCGGTCGATCAGTACGTCGGCGCGGCGCTGGTCGGCCGCAACGACGGGCTGCCGCCGGTCGTGTCGATGAACAATCGGGCTCGGTTGTGGCGGGCCATCGCCGACGCGATCGGACGCAGCGCATGAAGGTTCTGAGCATCGTCGGCGCCCGGCCGCAGTTCGTGAAGCTCGCGCCGGTCGCCGCGGCACTGTCGGCGAGCGGCGAGACGCACGTCATCGTGCACACCGGCCAGCACTACGACGAACGCATGTCGGACGTGTTCTTCGAGGACTTACGGATCCCGCAACCCGACGTGCATCTCGGCGTCGGCTCCGGCAGTCACGGTGCGCAGACCGGCGCGATGCTCGGCGCGCTCGACGCGGTGCTCGACGAACATCGGCCCGACTGGGTGCTCGTCTACGGCGACACCAACTCGACCCTCGCCGGTGCGGTGTCCGCGGTGAAGATGCACCTTCCGGTCGCGCATCTGGAAGCCGGGTTGCGGTCGTTCAACCGGCGGATGCCGGAGGAGCACAACCGGGTGCTCACCGACCACGCCGCCGACCTGTGCCTCGCACCGACGCATGCGGCGATGGAACACCTCGCCAACGAGGGACTCGCGCAGCGCGCCGTACTCGTCGGCGATGTGATGACCGACATCTGCTTCCTGGTTCGCGATCGGGTCGCCGGCAACGCGCCCGATCTACCGGCCGGGTTCACCCCCGGCGACTACCTCGTCGCGACGATTCACCGGGCCGACAACACCGATGATCCGGCCCGGCTGGAAGGGATCGCGGCCGCGCTCGGATCCATCCCGGCGCCGGTGTTGTTGCTGGCGCACCCGCGTCTCGTCGCCCGGGCGAGCGAGCTCGGCATCGAGCTGGCTCGCGGCCAGGTCACCGTCACCCGGCCGCTGCCGTACCCGGACATGGTCGCGGCGGTGCTGCATTCGCGTGGCGTCGTGACCGACTCCGGCGGGCTGCAGAAGGAGGCGTACCTGCTCGGTGCGCCGTGCACGACATTGCGGACCGAGACCGAGTGGCCGGAGACGCTCGCGGCCGGCTGGAACGTGCTCGCGCCGGATCTCGTCGGGGTCGCCGAGTACGCGGTCCGGCCGCGACCGGAGTCGGACCGACCGCCGGTCTACGGCGAAGGCGACGCCGCCCAGCGCGTCGTCCGCACGCTGACGGATCGGTTACCTCGATGATGTGTCCATGACCGACTGGTCCTCCGTCGCCGTCGTGGTGCCGTGCCACAACGAAGAGCAAACCGTCGGCATCGTCGTCCGCGACTTCCGCGCCGCGCTGCCGGGCGCGCGGATCGTCGTCGTCGACAACGCATCCACCGACGCGACCGGCGAGGAGGCGGTTCGGGCCGGCGCGGTCGTCTTGCGCGAACCGCGGGCCGGCAAGGGCTTCGCCGTACGGCGCCTGCTCGGTGACGTCGAGGCCGACTGTTACCTGCTCGTCGACGGGGACGCGACGTACGACGCAAACGCCGCGCCGGACATGGTGCGGATGGTGCTCGAACAAGGCATCGACATGGTCAACGGCGCGCGGGTGACCGCGCCGGAGGATCGAGCGCTGGAGCGCCCCGGCCACCGGTTCGGCAACCAGGTGCTGTCGACGATCTTCAGTTCGCTGTTCCGGCTGCGACTGACCGACACGCTGTCCGGTTACCGGGCGATGAGCCGCCGGTTCGTCAAGTCGTTCCCGACCCGGGCCAAGGGGTTCGAGATCGAGACCGAGCTCAACGTGCACTGCGCCGCACTCGACGCATCGGTCGTCGAGGTGCCGACGGTCTACCGCGCTCGCGGCGAAGGCTCGGCGAGCAAGCTGAACACCTGGAAGGACGGCCGGCGCATCCTGCGCCGCAACCTTCGACTGTTCCGCGACGCCCGGCCGTTGCTCGCGTTCTCGCTGCTGGCCGTGCCGTGGTTCGGGCTGGCGGTCGCGCTCGTGCAGGCGGCGGTGCGCGAATACGCCGAGACCGGCCAGGTCACCCGGTTCCCCAGCCTGATCGCCGGTGTCGCCGCCTTCATCGTCAGCGTGCAGCTGGTCGTGTCCGGCAGCGTGCTCGAACGGGTTGCGCGTAACCGGGAGGAGGCGGTGCGACTCGCCTACCTGCGGGAGCCGGCCGCCGCGGTCAGCCGGCATCACATCCAGGCGGTCGCGCCGGATCAGGCGGCGCTGCCCAGCAGCGAGACCGCGTGACGGCTGGGGTTCGGATGCCGGCGCGGTTGGCGCCGGTCGCACCCGCCTTGTCGGCGGTGCTGGTCTGGCTGGCCTTTGTCGGCGCCGGGTTGATCGTGCGGCACGAGGTCGCCGCGCGCGCGTTGCACGTCGATGTGCAGACGACGCCGCTGGCGGTCGGCTTCGTGCTGGTGATCGCGGTCGCGCTGGTGGTGTGGCGTCGCGGCGTGACGCCCGCCTTGGCCGGGGTGTTCCTCGGCCTGCTGGCCGGGTGGGTCAGCTTCCAGTTCCTGATCAGCCTCGCCGGCACGCCGTACGGGATCGGTTCGGTGTACGGCGACTGCGGCCGCACCGTCGCCGCCGCCGAGCAGTTTCGTTGGCATTGGGGCAGCAGCGATCAGTTCATCAAGGGCAACCCGTCGCAGTACCCGCCGCTGTACTTCTGGATCTGGGGCCGGCTGGCCGCGCTGACCGGACGGCACGCGTATCAGGTGCAGGGCGTCTACCAGTCAGTGTCGCTCGGTGCCGTGATCTTGCTCGCCGCCGGTGCCTGGCGGCTGGTTCTCAGCTGGCCGCGCGCGGTCGCCGCCGCCGCCGTCACCAGCGGCCTGTTGCTGGTCGCCGACGGTTATGACCCGTGCAAGGGCCATGAGATCAGCGCCGCGCTGCTGACCGCGCCGGTGTTGCTGTTCACCCACTTCGTGGTGCTCGCGGCGATCGCCGGCCGGCGTCGCTGGTGGGCTGCCGCACTGGCTGGCGCATTGGCCGGGCTGGCATTGCTGCTCTACCAACTGTTCGTGCTGTTCAGCCTGCCCGGACTGCTGGTGTTCTGGATCGTCGTGGCGTATCGCGGCAAGCAATTGCGCGCGCTGATCGCGCACCTCGCCGTCGCCGCGGCCGCCGGGTTCGCCGTCGTCTCCTGGTACGTCGTCCCGCTTGTGCCTCGGCTGCTTAGCAACCACTACCCGCGCGCGTCGGATCCGCTGATGGTGTTCTTCACCCTCGGCAACGCGCCTGGGCTTCCGGTCACCGGCAACCTGGTCATCGCGGTGGTCGCACTCGCCGCAGCCGGCCTGCTCGCCTGGCGACCCGCCCGGCCCGCCGCCGCCGCGATCATCGCCATCATCGCGAGTGCCCTGCTGGTGCAGGTGCTGGCGTTGTTCAACGTGGTCAAGGGTGGCGAGAGCTTCTACTCCTACCGCACCGTGCCGTGGCTCATCGTCATCTGCGGCGCGGCCGTCGTCGTACTCGTCGACGTCGCGGTGCCACCGCCGGGCGCCACCCGGCGGGTGGTCGCGGTCGGTGCGGCGTTGCTGCTGCTGGTGTCGATGCACAGTGCATGGTCGAAGTGGCACCAACCGTCGGTGGGCGTCGAGGCGCAGGCCGACACTTACCTCGCCGATCGCGTCGCCAATCACGAACCGGTCAGCAATGAGCTCGCTTATGTCACGCCGCTACCCAACTGCGACCGGGTGCGCGGGCTGCCCGCGTCGGTGTCAACGACCGTGTGTTTCCCGGCGAGTGCGGCGCAACAGTGCGTGCACGCGGCACTCGGCGACCGCGATCCGCGACCGGTGCTGGTGTCGTACGACGACCGGATGGCCGAGTTTTTCGGCGACCACCTGTACCTCGGCACCAACGCCGGTGCCACCAACGCGCTAGACGCCTGGCCGGAACGGGTCGGCGTGCTCGAATCCCTTGCGGCACAACAGGATCCGCAGCGTTTCCTCGACGCGACGCGGCACACGAAGTTCGGTCGCATCCGCGGCTACGTGCTGGCGGTGCAACGCAACGGCGAGTGGCGGTGGGTGACGCAGATCTACCACGGTCACCGCACGATCGACTTCGCCGAAGCGCAGTTCACCGATCCGGCTTGGCACATCTGCCGGAGCCGATCCACGGTGATCGCGATCGACACCGGCGGCTAATCGGCGATGGCAACCGTCGTACCGGTGCTGGCCGAGTTGAGCACGGCTTCGGCGACCGCGACGGTGGCCAGACCTTGGCGCATCGTCACGATGTCGCTGTCCTTGCCGAGCACCGCGTCCCGGAATGCTTCGTGCTCGACCCGCAACGGCTCCGGCTTCGGGATGGCGTACCGGATCATGTCGCCTTCGGAGACACCGCGGAACCGGGCGATCTGATCCCACTCGCTCGGGATCGACGCGTTGCGGAACAACGTCAGGTCGGCGGTGAGCGTGTCGGCGACGTAACAGCCGCGCTCGCCGGTGACGATCGTCACGCGTTCCTTCATCGGCGACAACCAGTTGACCAGATGGTTGGTGATCGTGCCGTCGGTGAGTTGGCCGACCGCGACGACGAGATCCTCGTGCTGCCGCCCGCTCTTGTATGCCACTCGCGCCGACACCGACGTGTACGGCGACCGGGTCACCCATGCGGTCAGGTCGATGTCGTGAGTGGCGAGATCCTTGACCACACCGACGTCGGCGATCCGGTTCGGGAACGGGCCCTGGCGGCGGGTGATCACCTGGTAGATCGCGCCGAGGTCGCCGGCGTCGAGGTGCGCGCGCAAGTTCTGCAGCGACGGGTTGTACCGCTCGATGTGACCGACCGCGCCGACCAGTCCGGCGGCCTCGAACGCGTCGGCCAGCCGCCGGGCACCGGCGACATCGGACGCGAGCGGCTTCTCGATCAGCGCGTGCACACCGGCGGCGGCGAGAGCGAGACCGACGTCCTCGTGCAACGCCGTCGGCACCGCGACGACACAGAGATCCAGCCGGTGCCGCAGCAGCCCCTCGATGTCGGCCTCGACCGGTAGCCCGGCCGCGACCCCGTGTACGTCACCGCCGGGATCGGCGACCGCGACCAGCTCGACGTCGTCGAGCGAGCGCAGCACCCGGGCGTGATGGCGGCCCATCATGCCCAGGCCGATCAGCCCGGCCCGTAACGGCCCGGCGCGCAACGGCAGAGCCGACATCTACGCGCCCGCCTTCGCGACCGTGTTGACCGCGTGCACGATCTGGTCGAGGTCCGCCGACGACAGCGACGGGTGCACCGGCAGCGAGATCACTTGGCCGGCGGCCCGCTCGGTCTCCGGCAGGTCCAGCTCGCGCCGGAACGACGGCAGCCGGTGGTTCGGGATCGGGTAGTACACGCCGCTGCCGACGCCGTGCTCGTCGGCGAGGGCCTGGCGGAAGCGATCGCGATCACCGTCGACCCGGATCGTGTACTGGTGGTAGACGTGCGTCGCCTCCGGCGCGACCGGCGGCACGACGACGTTCGCGAGGTTCGCGTCGAGGAATGCGGCGTTGCGCTGCCGGGTCTCGGTCCAACCCTTGAGCTTCGTCAGCTGCACCCGGCCGACCGCGGCGTGCACGTCGGTCATCCGGTTGTTCAACCCGACGACCTCGTTCTCGTACACCTTCTCCATGCCTTGGTTGCGCAGCAACCGGACCATGCGGGCGATCTCGTCGTCGCAGGCGACCATGCCGCCCTCGATCGAGGTCATGTTCTTCGTCGGATACAGCGAGAACATCGCGAAGACGCCGAACGTGCCGACCGGCTTGCCCTGCCAGGTCGCGGCGTGTGCCTGCGCGGCGTCCTCGTAGATCTCGAGGCCGTGTTTGTCAGCAATCGCAACGAGTTCGGTCATGTTGGCCGGGTGCCCGTAGAGGTGCACCGGCATGATGCCGCGGGTGCGTTCGGTGATCGCCGCTTCGACCGCGCGCGGGTCGAGGCAGAAGTAGTCGGGCTCGATGTCGACGAACACCGGAGTCGCGCCGGTCAACGCGACCGTGTTCGCGGTCGCGGCGAAGGTGAACGACGGCACGATCACCTCGTCGCCCGCGGACAACCCGGCCGCGAGCAGACCGAGGTGCTGCCCGGACGTGCCCGAGTTGACCGCGACGCAACGCCGGCCGCCGACGACCTGGTCGGCGAACTCCTGCTCGAACGCCGCGACCTCGGGACCTTGCGCGACCATGCCGCTCGCGATCACGCGATCAACGGCTGCGCGCTCGTCTTCGCCGAGGATGGGCTTCGCGGGGGGGATCATTCGTCGACCTCCGTCAGTCGTCCGTCGTGCTCCACATGCAGCTGTCCGGTCCGCGGGCACCGCCAGCGGCCGTCGCCGGTTTCTTCGAGAGGTACGCCGGCCCGCCCGACCCAGCGGATGCGCCGGGCCGGAACCCCTGCAACCAAAGCGAAATCGGGCACGTCCTTGGTCACCACGGCACCGGCCGCGACCGTCGCCCAACGGCCGATCGTGACCGGCGCGACGCAGACCGCGCGGGCGCCGATCGAGGCACCTTGGCGGATCGTGACGCCGACCGCTTCCCAGTCGTCGCCGCGCTTGAGCTTGCCGTCCGGATCGATCGATCGCGGATACAGATCGTTGGTCAGCACCGCGGCCGGGCCGACGAACACGCCGTCTTCGAGCACCGCCGGTTCGTAGACGAGCGCGTAGTTCTGCAGCTTGCAGTTGTCGCCGAGTTGGACGCCGGTGCCGACGTACGCGCCGCGCCCGACGATGCAGTCGCGGCCGAGCCGGGCGCCTTCGCGGACCTGCGCGAGATGCCACACCGTCGTGCCGTCGCCGAGTTCGGCGCGGTCGTCGACGTCGGCACTCGCGAGCACGCGGATCGCCACTGTTTGCTTCACTCCCCGACCAGTCTGGCGACCTCGGCCGCCCACTCATCGTACGGCGAACCCCCCGCCGTGAGGCTTGCGGCCCAATCGAGGGCGCGCCGTCTCAGTGCGTCGAGCCGCTCCGGTTCGGTGGCCAACTCGCGCATCGTCGCAGCCGTCGCCGCGGCGTCGGCGACCACAATCCCGGCGCCCGATTCGTGCAGCAATTCGACCACTCGCGGCAACGGCGTCGCCAGCGACGGCAGGCCGACCGCGGCGTACTCGTACAGCTTGCTCGGCACCGCCTCGCGGAACGCCGGGGTGTCGTCGAGCAGCGACAGGCCCACCCACGCGCCGCGGGCGATCTGCCAGGCCGCCGCCGGTGGCAGCCGGCCGTGCAGCCGCAGCCGTGACGCCGCCGACGAGGTGGCCAGCCAGCCGTTCAGCCATTCCTGGTCGGCGGCGGCGACCGGCCCGACGACGTCGAGGCTCCACTGCGGCGCCTGTTCCAGCGCGGTCAGCATCGTGACCAGCCCGCGGGATCGCCGTACGTCACCGATGTAGACCGCGCGGGGCGCCGGCTCCGGGTCGGTCGGTGCCGGCAGCGTCGTGAGGTCGGGCAGGTTGCGCACGACCATCCGCCGCCGGGCAGACCGTGGCGGCACGTGCGCGTCCGCGACCGACGTGATGTCGGCCCGGCTGGTCAACGCCGTCGACATCCGTACGACGGCGACCGCCGCGGCCCGCCGCGCCGGTCCCAGCGGCCGGTCGTGCGCGAGCTTGGCGTAGTCCTCGTAGACGTCGACCGCGAGCCGGCGCCGCCGCACCAGCCGCGCGAGCGACGCGGACGGCACCATCTCCGGTGCGATGACGAGAAGCACCCGACCGCGAACAGTCCACGGCAGCGTCAGCGCGTCGCGCAGCCGGCGCGGCAGGCCGGCCCGCGGATGGGTCGACACGGACGCGACACCCGGCGGTGCGCCAGCTGGATCGCCGAGCCCGACGACCTCGACCGACAGGCCGCGGCGAACCAGCGCGTTGACGAGCCGGTGCAGCCGCGCGTCCGCGACGTCGTGCCCGCCGGACACGACGGAGACGTCGATGCCCAATTCGCTGGACGGGCTCAGACGTCTTCCATGGTCGAGCGTGCGGTCCGGCTGACCCCGAGGAAGTCGGTGTAGGCGTCGGCGACCTCCTCGGGCGAGCCGCGCATCATCAGCTTGCCCTTGTCCATCCAGATGGCGTCGTTGCACATCTCGAGGATCGCGCCGAGGCCGTGGCTCACCAGCACGATCGTGCGCGCCTGCCCGCACAGCTCGGCCATCTTCGCGGCCGCCTTCTGCTTGAACTTCGCGTCACCGGCCGACAGCGCTTCGTCGATGAGCAGGATGTCGGGTTCGAGGTGCACCGCGACCGAGAACGCGAGCCGGCCGCCCATACCGGCGGAGTAGGTCCGCATGGGCATGTCGATGAAGCCCTCGGGCAACTCGGCGAACTCGATGATCCGCTCGCCCCGATCCTTGATCTCCTGCCGGGACAGCCCAGACGCGAGACCACCGAGTTCGATGTTCTTGCGGCCGGTGAGCCGCCGGTCGAAGCCGACGCCGAGCGACAGCAATGTGCTGACCTTGCCGTTGACCATGATCCGGCCTTCGGTCGGCGGCAGGATGCCGGCGATCGCCCGCAGCAACGTCGACTTGCCGGCGCCGTTCGCGCCGATGATGCCCAGCACGTTGCCGTGGTAGAGGTCGAAGGACAGATCCTTGACCGCCGGCACCAGCCGGACGATGCGCTCGCCGCGGCCGAGCCGCACGATCGCGCTTTTGAACGTCGGGATCTTCTCGAACGCCGTCCGGTAGGTGATGGAGACGTTCTGGCAGCTGATCGCGAGGTCGTCGTCAAAGCCGGACGGCAAATTCCCGCTCCCTCGATATGTAGTAGAGCGCGCCGATCGTGAATACGACGACGGCCCACGCGAACCCGGCGGCGAGGTAGTTGTAGTTCACGCCGACAGTCGCGATGTGGTCGAGCGTCTTGCACGACGGTGGCTTGCCGACCTTGCAGACCGGTTCGCCGGCGAACACTTGGGTCCAGTTGCCGAGTAGCGGCATCAGCGGGTTCAGCCACTCGAGCTGCTCGAGCTTGGGCTTGCCCTTGATCTGACCCACGGTGAAGATGACCGGCGACACGTACAGCCAGATGCGGGTGAAGTACGGCAGGAACTGCGACATGTCGCGGAAGTACACCTGCACGGCGGCGAAGAAGCTCGCCAACCCGGCGGTGAACAACACGATTTCCGCGAAGATCGGTATCAACCAGACGAGGTCGAGCGTCGTCGGCGTGTCGGAGAGGAAGTGCATGACGATCAGGATCGACAGCGTCGGCAGGAATCGTCGTACGGCGATGTACACCGACGTCAGCGGCAGCAACAGGCGCGGGAACGCCTGATTCATGATCAGGCCGCCCTCTTGCACGACGATGTTCGAGCCCTGGATCATGCCGCCGGAGACGAAGTAGAAGATGAAGAGTCCGGACAGCAGGTGCGAGAAGTACCAGAGACCTTGCTGCCGGCCGCTGATGACGTCGACGAGCAGCAGGTAGACCAGCGCGAGCAGCAGCGGGTTGATGATCAGCCACATCTGGCCGAAGAACGTCGCGGTGTGCGCGGCCCGCATGTCGGTGTGTGCGAGCGTGATCGCGAAGTGCCGGCGAGCCCACAGCTCGCGGAAGTACGGCTTGAGCTTCGGCAGCCCGGCACGGTGCGGCTCGTAGACGTGCACACCGGGGCTGAAGTCGTTCTCGGCCCGACGCGCCGGCGGCGGCATCGGCGCGGCGGAGGGAGGCGCGGTCACGGCGTCATGCTGACACGGGTTCGGGAACGGACACGCCGATGGGTCGCACCCGGTTGACGCCGTACGTCACCTCGACGTCAGGGTAGCGACGGGCGAGGTGCCAGGCCGTGGCGATCGCGTCGCGGTCGGCGCAGACGACGAGATCCGGCTTTGTCCGCAACAGTTCGTCGAGGGCGGAGCGGCGCAGCAGCCGCCACAGCCACAGCGGCCGGAGCACGCGGTACGGCCCGGTCAGCCAGCGGTTGTGCAGCCCGCGCGAGGCGCGGTACTGGAACGCGTGCAGCGAGATGACGTAGCCGCCGACGATCCGCGCCGGCCGGCCGAGGCCGCGGATGCCGCCGAGCTTCGTGACGAGCGCGCGCAGCTTGCGCATCGCACCACTGGGCCCGGCCAGGACGACGAACCGCTCGGCCCGCCACAGCGCGCCGACCTGCTCCAGATCGCCCACCTCGACGACCTCGACGCCGGCCGGCACCTGGGCGCCGTCGGGGAGCACGGACACGACGAGGGTGACGGTCCAGCCGTTCGTGACCAGCCACTCGACGTCGGGGAAGGCGACGCCCGGGCGCAGCCCACCCAACTGCAGCACCAGCGCGTTCATCGCCGCCAATGCTACCGGTCTGGGCTACCGGCCCCGGCTGCTCGCGAGCCGTTCGTAGACGGCCCGAAGCACCGCCGCGTCGTGTTCCCAGGACAGGTGTTTGCGAGCGTCCGCAACCGCCGCGGTCAGTTCGCCGTACGACGACTGCACCTCGTGCACGGCGGCGGCGAGCGAGGCCGGGTCGCCGGGGCGGTACAGCCGGCCGATGCCGTGCTCGGTGACCAGGCGGCGCAGCGCGGGCAGGTCGGCGGCGACAACGGGCACCCCGGCACGGACCGCCATGAACAGCTTGTTCGGCATCCCGATCCGGTTGTTCAGCCACTTGTCGGACAGCGTGACCAGCGCAATGCCGCTCTCGCGCAGCAATGTGACCGCGTCGTCAAGCGGCAGCGCGTCGAGCACCTCCACATCGCCGGTGGGCAGCGCGGCGAGGTAGCCCCCGTCGGCCGGCCCGACGAGCGTCGTCCGCAGCGGCGCGATCCGCTTGGCCGCGGCGGCGACGGTCTCGAGGTCGCGGCCCGGGCCGATCCGCCCGGCGTACACCGCAGCAGTCGGCTCCGGCGGCGGCGCGGGCGCGTCGTCAGCGGGCATCGAGAAGGTGTTGCGGACGACCGTGACGTTGGTCCAGGCGAAGTGTTTTTCCAGCAACTGCGCCAATTCCGGGCCGACGGTGATGACCTCGGTCGCGGCCGAGCCGAGCCGGCGCTCGGCCCGCTTCTCCTGCCACAGCTGGTACGGCGTGGGCCGGCCGTGCCGGTCGCGACCCGGCCAGAACTCGTGTGCGTCGTAGACCAACGGCACGTTGCGTTCGCGGGCCAACCGGGCGCCCAGTGGCAGCGCGGTGAAGTCGTGCGCGTGCACGATGTCGAAGCTGCGCGCCCGCGCCTTGGGCTCGGCCTGCGCGACCCAGCGCCGCAACGCCCGGTTGACGTGCTGCGGCAACAGCACCCAGCGAGCCAGCCGCAGCGGGGCCGGCAACCTGCGGCGGCGGCCGACCCCGGTCGGCGCGACGCCGGCCGACTCGACCGTGACGCCGGGCGGTGGGACGTAGTCGGGGGCGACGGCCCGGCCGATGACATGCACCCGGTGGCCGGCCTCGGCCAGGGTGGTCGCCTCGCGCTGCACGCGGGCGTCGGTAGACACGTCGGTCCAGACCAGCATCAACACGTCCACGGGAATCGGCAGCACCCTACCGTCCCGCGTTCACCGGCGAGGCGCGCCCACCGCGCCTCCACCCCGACTTTGCTCGACTCTCGTCGTTCCGGTCGTTGAACGCACGCTCAAGCCGTCGAGCGCGACCAGCGAAACCCGAGCAAAGTCGGAGGGTCGTTCGTGGGCCGCGGCGAGCGGGTACGCAGACCGCATGGGTGCTGCGCTGATCGTGCCGGTTGTCGCTCTTCTCGTCCTCGCGCTGATCTGGATCGCAACCGCGGCCAAGCGGACCCGCGAGGCCGCCCGCGCGGAGGCGACCCTCCCGCTCGACCCGTACGACCGGCGGCAAGAAGAGCTGCGGCGGCTGAAGCAGGAGCACGAAGAGGCCGACCCGGCGAACACGACTCACCCGGCCCGCCGGCCGTAATCATGAGACCAGCCGCGCCCACCAGCTGCGCGGCAACAAGTCTTTCCGGGCCGCTCTTTCGAAGTGCTCTCGGGCGCGATTAGCTTCAATCGACTGGGGCTCCCGGCTCATCGACCAGGCGAGCATCGCTCTTTGGTACGCGTCTGCCGCCCGAACAACGTCCTCTGGCGCGGTCATGCGAATCACAGCCAAGGCGCGGGCGGACCGGTCTAGGGCCTCCGTATGCCCAGGATCCATATCGCTATCGTCGCCGCTACCGAGATCGAACATCTGCGCCGTCAGCTCGGCGGTGAGAAATTCCGCGTAAGCGCCCTGGCGAGACGCAGCACGTTGGGCCCGCAACTGGCTTCTGTGGACGAATACGCGCTCAATGACAGCTACCAGCAACGCGGCGGCGGCGGCAGTCAACGAAGCGACGACGGTGCCGCTCACGTCTGTTGCTCCGTCTTGGCCAGCCTGGCGCGTCGGCGACGCTCGACGCGTGCTGGTGACTGGAAGACTTCAGAAAGGAGCTCGGCGACTAGCGTCAATGTTTCGTCGGCTTCCTCCTCAGTTACCGGCTCTGTGAAATCGCCGTGCGCAATGTCGTTGCCCAGATGCCGAATCTCGTGTGCTGCCTCGCGGATGTGTTCACGGATCAAGCCCTGAGCGTGCATTTCGTCGATCTTGGCCACAAGCATGCCTTTGAGGATTCCGCGGTCTTTTGCGCTCGCCTCCACAACCGCGCGAGCCAGCATTACCGCCGCACGAAGCGCACCGATGGAACGGCATTTATACGCTTCAGAGGCGGCTGCTGCGATGTGCTCCGGCACATCGTCGAAGTCTTTGGAGTCGCTTCCAGTTGGCAACCAGCTGACGCTCGGCGCAAAGGACTCGATCGTCTCGTTCCAGTAGTGCTCCTGCGCGTTGCCCGTCTCGAGGTAAGGCGACACGAGGACAGCCAACGTTCCTCTACGGCAGTTGTCGCACGAGTACAAGACTGAGCCGCAGGTGAGCCCGTTACGCCGCCGGGTGGATGTCGCTGCCACGAAAGTCATGTGACTGAAACTGCCGCACCATCCGCAGACCGTGCTTGGCACTTTTCAACCTCCCGCAGAATCACCAAACCAGCCCGATGTGCAGGCTCACAAGCTACGCGGATGCATGGCACGCGGTAACTGGATCAGTCGAGGGCCGCTCCGGCCAGCAAGGCGACCCCGGCGTCGATCGCGGTCTCGTCCACGTCGAACTCCGGGTGATGCAGGTCGGCCGCCCGCGCCGAGCCCACCGGCCGGACACCGAGCCGGGCCAGCGCGCCCGGCACCTTCTCGAGATACCAGCCGAAGTCCTCGCCGCCGAGGCTCTGCTCGGTCCCGCACACGCTGTCGGCACCGACGTACGCCGCCGCGGACCGAGCCAGCGCGGCCACGGCGAGCCCATCGTTGACCACCGGCGGTACCCCGCGGACATGCGTCACCTCGGCCTCTACGCCGTACGGCGCGACGATCGCGCGGACGAGGTCGGCGAGCAGCGGCGGCACCGTCTCCCAGACGTCGCGATCGAGCATCCGCAGCGTGCCGATCGCGACCCCTTCCCGCGGGATGACGTTCGCGGCGGTGCCGGCATGCACCTCACCCCACACGAGGTTCACGCCCGCCCGCGGATCAACCCGCCGGGCCAGGATCGCCGGGACCGAAGTGAGCAAATCCCCTAGTGCCGCAACGAGATCCGAGGTCAGCTGCGGCCGTGCGGTATGGCCGCCCGCACCGGAGACATGCACCTCGACGTGATCGGTCGCCGACGTCACCGGGCCGGTGCGCAGTCCGATCTGACCGACGTCGATCGCCGGATCGCAGTGCACCGCGTACATCCGCTCGAGGCCGTCGAGACCACCCGCCGCGATGACGTCGAGTGCGCCGCCGGGCATCACTTCCTCGGCCGGTTGGAAGACCAGCCGGACGCCGACCGGAAGATCCGGCAACCCGGCCAGGAACAACCCGGCGCCGACGACGCAGGTGACGTGCACGTCATGCCCGCAGGCATGGCATACCCCGTCGAGGGTGGAGCGGTACGGCACGTCCTTGTCGTCCGCGATCGGCAACGCGTCGATGTCGGCGCGCAGCCCGACCGTTGCCGGCAATGGTCCGACGTCACAGATCACGCCGGTGCCGCCAGGCAACACCCGCGGGCTCAGGCCGGCAGCTTGCAACACCGTGACGATGCGGTCCGTCGTACGGAATTCCTGCCGGCCCAACTCGGGATGGGCGTGCAGATCGCGGCGTAACTCGACCAACCGATCGTGCTGCTCGGCGAGGAACGCGCGTAACCGATCCGCGGTGCTCACGTGGCGGCGACCGCACGGATCGGCGCGTTGTTTCGCATCTCCGCCATCAGCGAATCGACGACCGTGGTCAGGTCACCGCCGTTCGCCGCGGCGACCGCGCGCTGGCGGGCGTACGACGGGCCGATCTCGAGGATCTCCTTGACCCGGCACAGTTCCGACGTGCAGCCGAGCCGCTCCGCGATCGGCGTGAGGTCGTCGACCAACTCGTCCAGGGCGTCCCGCAGTGGCGCGGTGCGGCCGGTCTCGTCGAGGATGATCTCGGCCTCGATGCCGTAGCGAGCGGCCCGCCACTTGTTCTCGCGGACGGTCCAGCCCTTGGGCATCGGCAACGTGTAGCCCTTGTCGAGCTGGCCGTTGAGCATCTCGACCAGACATTGCGAAAGCGCCGCGGCCCAGCTGATCTCGTGCAGCGTCGGCAACCCATCGCAGATTCGCAACTCGACCGTGCCGAACTGCGGGTGCGGCCGGACGTCCCACCACACCTCGCGGATCGTCGAGATCGTCTGCGCGGAGATCAGCGTCTCCATGAACCGCTCGAAGTCCTCCCAGCCCGAGAGTTGGTACGGCAACCCGGCGGTCGGCAGCCCCTCGAAGACCTTGCTCCGCGCGGACGAGAGCCCGGTGTCGGTGCCCATCCAGAACGGCGACGATCCGGACAGGGCGAGGAAGTGCGGGATGTATGCGGTCAGCGCATTGACGATCGGGATCGCCTTCTCCGGCGACCGCACCCCGACGTGCACGTGCACGCCGAAGATCTGCAACCGGCGGGCCAGCCACTGCATGTCCTCGATCAGCTTCGCGTAGCGCGGGTTCGGGCTGATCTCCTGCGTCGCCCAGTCGGTGAACGGATGCGTGCCCGAACACATCAGCCCCAGTCCGCGGCGCTCGGCGGCGGCCCGGACCTCCTCGACCGTGCCGGCGAGATCCGCAACCGCCTCGTCGACCGTCGTGCAGACACCGGTGATGACCTCGATGCACGACTCCAGCAGTTCGTGCTTCGCCTTCGGGTGCTCGCCGCCGTCGTACGGCGCGCCCAATTCGGCGAGGATCTCGCTGGCCGCGCGGCCGCGGGCGAGCTGGCGGGTCTCGAGGTCGACGAGTTCGAGCTCCCACTCGACGCCGAGGCTGGACCGCGGCGACGAGGTAAAGGGGATCTGCACGCCGGAAGGCTACCCAGGCACCCGCCGGGTCAGGCGTCGGTGCGCTCGCGCTGCTCCCGCGGCGCCCGCTGCTCGCCGACGACCGGGCGGGTCATGCCCGATCGGGCCCAGCCGGTGGTGATGCCGCGAGCCCGGTGAAACCGCTCGACGTCGTTGAAGTGGCGGGCTCGGCCGGCAGCGACCACGCCCGACCCGATGAGGATGGCGGCGATGGCGAGGAGGAAGACGAGGACCAGCACCTGACCACCGAAGCGGACATACGCACCACAAGTCAAACCGCGCCACACTGTGTGCGCGCGTACTCACGAGGTGTGACTTAGATCGCGTCTCTCGGGGTGTAGACGCCCCAGATATCGCGCAGTGCGTGGCAGACCTCGCCGACCGTCGCTTTGGCCGCGAGGGCCGCGCGCATCGGGTACAGCACATTCTCGGTGCCCTCGGCCGCCTGCTTCAGCGCGTCGAGGCCGCGCCGTACGTCGTCCGCCGAGCGGTCCGCGCGCAGCTGGGTGAGCCGCTTCGCCTGCTCCTCCTCGATAGCCGGGTCGACCCGCAACGGCTCGTACCGTTCGTCCGCGGGCGTGACGTAACGGTTGAGCCCGACGACGACCCGCTCGCCGCTCTCGATCTGCTGCGCGGTGCGGTACGCCGCCTGCTCGATCTCGGACTTCTGGAACCCGCGCTCGATCGCCGCGACCGCGCCGCCCATGTCCTCGACGCGTTGCATGAGTTCGCGGGCCGCCGCCTCGACCGCGTCGGTCATCGACTCGACCGCGTACGACCCGGCAAACGGATCGACGGTCGCGGTCAGATCCGTCTCATTCGCGAGTACTTGCTGGGTGCGTACGGCGAGCCGCGCGGCCTTCTCGGTGGGCAGTGCGATCGCTTCGTCGAACGAGTTCGTGTGCAGTGACTGCGTGCCGCCGAAGATGGCCGCCATCGCCTGCGCGGTGACGCGGATGAGGTTGACCTCGGGTTGCTGCGCGGTGAGCTGCACGCCGGCGGTCTGCGTATGGAACCGAAGCATGTGCGACTTCGGGTTCTTCGCATTGAACTCGTCGCGCATCACCTGCGCCCAGATCCGCCGGGCGGCACGGAACTTCGCGACCTCTTCGAGCAACGTCGTACGGGCGACGAAGAAGAACGCAAGGCGCGGGGCGAAGTCGTCGACGTCCTGACCACTCGCGACCGCCGCGCGCACGTACTCGATCCCGTCGGCGAGAGTGAACGCGATCTCCTGCGCGGGCGTCGCGCCGGCCTCGGCCATGTGGTAGCCGGAGATCGAGATCGTGTTCCACTTCGGGATCTCTTCGCGGCAGTAACGGAACACATCGGTGACGAGTCGCAACGACGGCTGCGGCGGAAAGATGTACGTGCCGCGGGCGATGTACTCCTTGAGGATGTCGTTCTGGATCGTGCCGGTCAGTGCGGCCGGTGCGACACCTTGTTCCTCGCCGACGAGTTGGTAGAGCAGCAACAGCAACGCAGCCGGTGCGTTGATGGTCATCGACGTCGAGACTTGATCCAGCGGAATGCCGTCGAACAGCAGCCGCATGTCGTCGATGGAGTCGATCGCGACGCCGACCTTGCCGACCTCACCGTGCGCTATCGTCTCGTCGGAGTCGTGCCCCATCTGCGTCGGCAGGTCGAACGCGACCGACAAGCCGGTTGATCCCGCTTCGACCAACCGGTGGTAGCGCTCGTTGGACTCGCGCGCGGTGCCGAAGCCGGCGTACTGCCGGATCGTCCACGGCCGGCCGGTGTACATCGACGGGTACACACCGCGGGTGTAGGGGAACTCGCCCGCCTCGCCGAGCCGCTCCGCGGGATCGAAACCGTTGAGGTCGGCGGCGCCGTACGCCGGATGGATCGGGAACCCCGACTCCGACTCCCGCCCCTCGCCGCTGGTCATGCAACCGATGCTAGTTGCCGCGGTCACACGCCGACCGTCAACGAGACGGTGACGAGGTCACCGAGGTCGACCGCCTCCGCCTTGCGCACGCACGTCTTCAGCGGCACCAAGTACTTTCCGTCCTTGGGGAACAGCGACGTACGCCACGACGTGTCGCCGATCTGCGCGGTGACCGGAATGCAGCCCCAGCCGTAACTGGCGATCGACGACACCGCCGCAATCGCGTCCGAGTCGGCTTCCGGCACCGTGACGAAGTGCCACGGCGCCGGTCCTTTCCAGAACCACACCTCGCCGCTGAACTCCAAGTTCACCCGGTCACGATAAGCGCGGGCGGGCCGGGTCGACGACGGTCGCGACGTCGAAAAACTGCGCCAATGCTCGCACCTGCCCGGCGAACGCGTAGCCGTCGATGTGTCGCCTGCTCATCATCACGACGCCATCGACGATGGTCCGATCCGCGGTCACGTCGATGTCGAACTGGATAGTGAAACCCGCATCGCGCAACAATGCGCGGCCAGCGGCGCCGGGTCGGGCACCGAACGGATAGATGAGCAGATCGGTCGGCCCGATCAGATCCCGGGTCAACGCCTGCCATCGCGACGTGTCCCGCGCGATTGCGGCGAGCGAGTCCTTCGACAAGTCGATGTGGCCGTAGGTGTGGCTCGCGATCAGCCAGCCGGTCGCATGCAGTTGCGCGACCAATGCCTGCACCCGCGCTCGCGCGGCCGGATCGGTCAGGTCGTGTTCACCGAACAGACCCTCGTAGCCGGTGACGGCCAGCACACCCTTCGCGCCGTCGGCGGAGAACTCCGGATGCCGGGCGACCTCTTCGTCGACGAGCGGTACGACGTCGTCGTCGGTGAGACCGGCGCCGTACTCCGCCTTGACGTTCCCGGACGGGTCGAGCGCGAGGCGGCTGGATAGGCCGCGACCGTTGAAGTAGGCGTAGTAGTTGACGTCGTCCTCGGAGAGCACCAACGGCTTGCGGCCGACCGGCACCCGCACCGTTCCGGCGGCGGCGCGGTGCGCGTCGACGAGGGTCCACCCGTTGCGCCACAACCCATCGAGGATGCCGCGGAACTCGCGCGCTGTGACGAAGTAATCCGCGAAGCCGCGGCCGAGCTGGTCGCCACGGAAGGCGAGCTTCGGCGCGAGGATCAACGGGTGGAAGAAGATCCCTTCCACCGGTCCGCGCCAATGCACCAGCCGGACCGCCGGCGCTGGCGGGTGGATCGCACGCGTTGGCTGCGGCGCCGGCGTCGCCTCCGGTGACGCGGATGTCGGCAACGGCTGCGGCCGCGGCCCGGCGGCGACAACGCGCACCCCGCCGTAGTGCAGCTTGGCCAGCACGCCGCCGGTCGCGCCGACCGCCGCCAGCGCGACGACGGTGAGCACCGTGACCTGCAATCGACGCCGCATGTGCTACCGACGCGCGTCACTGCCAACCGGTTGCCCTCGGGCGGCTACCTCGTCACGGTGACGGTCAGATTTCGGGATCCGCCGAGCGCGTTAGACGTAGTAGCCGGCGCGATCACCCGGTAACGGAACGCGCCGGCGGTCGTGAACGTCAACCGGGTGCTGTACGTCGAGCCGGAACCGATCTGCAGGTAACGCACGTTGTGCCAGCCGCCGCCGTAATACCGCTGCAGGATCACCGTCTGCCCGGCAACGGCCGGTCGCACCTTCCCGGACATCGTCACGACCGTCCCGGCACGCACGGTGGCCGCGCTCACCGCGAAGCTGACCTGACTGCGTACCGAGACGGCGGCGACCGAGCTAGTGGCGGCGAGATGGTCGGCGTCGCCCTGGCTTGTCACCTGCAACTCGAGGTTGTGCGCCGGCGTGAACGGTACGGCGAAATGCCCCGTCCCATCCGTCACGACGGACGTCAGCAGCTGCCAGTTCGACGAGCCGCGCGGGCGGTCGAAGATCTGCACCGACCGGCCCGGCAACGGCGCATCCGTGGTCGCGTCGGTGACCGAGCCGGACAGCATCGACTGCGATCCGTACGTCAACAGCGCCGGCTTCAGCGCGACCGTGACAGCAGTCGAGCTCGGGCCGCTCGCAACAGACGGTGTCGGCGTCGTGGTTGACGGGATCGCCGCGGTGACCGTCGCTCGCCCCATTGCCTGGGTGTACGGCGAGATCGTGAAGACCGTGAACGAGTAGTGGTGCCCGGCGGTGAGCGACGACGCCGTCGTAGTGGTCCCGTTGCCGGAGTACACGAGATCGCCGTCGCCGGGTTGTGCCGGCGGGGTGTCACCCTCGGCCATCTCGACCCGCACGCCGGTCACGTCGGTGTCGTCCGGAGCCGTCCATGAGAGCGCGATCGCGGTGGATTGCACGGTCGCCTGCAGATCGCCGACCGGTGTAGGCGCCGGCACCAACGGCGCGTCCGCCGCACACACCGACGGGGCGTCGAGCGCCGGCTGCGTGGTCACGTTCCAGTTCGTCTGTCCGTCGACGGGCCCGCCGGGCTGACCCCACCAGTTGTACGTCGCGTCTTTGGGCGCGGTGTTGTTGCCCGCGACGTCGACGGCTGTCGTTCCTTGGTACGGCGGCTGGGCCGGCCGGATGTTCCCGCCAAGGTCGGACCGGTGAACTTGCCCTCCTGCACCGAGGAAGTAGATGCCGCCGGCGTTGCGCGTAACCACCGAGCAACTGACGTCGAGTCCGTAACCGTAGATACCGATGGCTTTGTTGTCGACGAAGCGGCTGTGCGTGACGGTGACGCCGCCGCCGTCGGTTTCGAGGCCACCGTGGCTGCCGCCGTAGATGACGCTGTGGTCGATGGTCGAGCCGGCTGCTGCCCGTAGGTAGACGGCACTCCCCGAGCCCATGTAGTCGCTGCCCCCGCGCATGATCAGCCCGGTGATGTCGACCGGCGAGCCGACGCTCGCGATCTGAACCGCGCCGTCCGAACCACCGGCGCCGGGCACCGAGGGGCGCGCCCGCAAGCCGTGAATGACGAGTCCGGGTGTCGTCATGCTCTGCACCGCGTTGGACGTTTCCGGATACGTCGCGACCCCAGGCGCGCTGTAGAGCAACGGCGCGCCGATGTCGATCGCATCGTCGATCACGCCGCTGGCCGGATTGCCGTCGGCGTCGGCATGGAAGGTCAGCCGCAGATCCTTGAAGACCGCACCACCGGCCGACGCGTCGAGATGCGCGCCGTCGAAGACCAGGCGCGGGTTGACCGACGGCCCGGCGTCGCCGGCGGCGACCACCGCTCCGGCCGGCACCGTGAGCGTGGTGCCGCTGTTCACCGTCAGGTCGCCGGCGAGGTAACCGAGCGGGTCCACCGACACGTTCCGCCGCGGGCTGACCCAGGTGGCGGACGTTGCCAATGAACCGCCAAGCATCACCGAGTCACTATCGGATCCGCTTCCCTTGTTGCCGTCAACGGTGCCGCCGGGGCCGAGGCGGATCCCGTGCGCGAACACGTACATCGCCGGTTGCCGAAGGCCCGGATGGTCGACCGGGCCGGCGCCGTACACGGTGTTGCCGATGACGGTCGCCGTGCCCGACCACGTGTTCGCGTTCAGCCCAGGCTGGCAACACTGAGTCGGACGCAGCACGTCACCCGTAAATGTCAGGTTGCCTTTGTCGGCCGTGGCCTGGATGGACGGCGCGTTCGTGTTGGTGATCGTGGTGTCGCCGATGTCCCCGGTCGCCGTGACCGCACCGACGGTGCTGCCGTCGATGTGCATCCAAGTGTTGGACGTGGAGATCCCGCCGGTCACCGTGCTGTCGTTGATGTCCACCGTGGCGGCCGTAGTCGCGGTACCGGTCGCGTCGATGGTGCCGTCGACGTAGCCCTTGTTGATCCGGAGGCCGGCTTGGTCGGTGCCGGCCGGCATCCCGACGGTAAGCCGGGTGTGGCAGGCCACGGGTGGCGACTGCGGCCGGCAATCGAACCGCGCGCCGCCCGCGGACGCGTCGAGGATGGCGCCGGCCATCCCGAGTTGCCCTGCGTACACCGCGGTGCCGGCCGGGACCGTCACCACCGCGGCCGGACCCTGAGCGGTCAGACCGTTGGTGGAGAGATCGCCGAGCGGTTGTTCGGCGTCGCTCGTGTC
>JAVEEG010000173.1 GCA_030840585.1 Frankiaceae bacterium
GACGACGAGCACGTCGTACCCGTACAGGTCGGCGGGCGGGAGCGGGTCGCTTCGTGACCGTCAGCGTCGCTGACGTCGTCGCGGAGCTGGAACGCCGGTACGACCCGCGATGGGCCGAGCCGTGGGATGCGGTCGGCTTGGTCTGCGGCGATCCGTCCGCACCGGTCGAGCGCGTTCATCTCGCCGTCGATCCTGTGCTCGCGGTCGCCGAGGAGGCGATCGCGGCCGGCGCGCAATTGCTCGTCACCCACCATCCGTTGTTCCTCGGTGGTACGACCTCGGTCGCGGCGAACACCGCGAAGGGACGGGTCGTGCACCGGCTGGTGACCGCCGGTGTTGCGCTGTATGTCGCACACACCAACGCCGACGTCGCCGATCCCGGTGTCAGTGACGCGCTGGCGACGGCGCTCGGGCTGCGCGACGTAGCGCCGCTCGACCCGCGGCCCGGCGAGGCGACAGACAAGCTGGTGACATTCGTGCCGGCCGCCGATGTCGACCGCGTGCTGGACGCGCTCACGGCCGCGGGGGCGGGGACCATCGGCGACTACACCCGCTGCGCGTTCATGGTCGAAGGCACCGGCACGTTCCGCCCCGAGCCCGGTGCGCAGCCGGCGATCGGCGCGGTCGGCGAGGTGAGCCGGGTGGCCGAGGTTCGGCTCGAGGTGGTCTTGCCGCGCGGCCGCCGATCGGAGGTGCTGCGCGCCCTGGGCGAAGTGCACCCGTACGACGAACCGGCATACGACGTGATCGAGTTGGCGTTGCCGCCGTCCTCGCGCGGGCTCGGCCGGATCGGTGACCTTGCTGCGTCGATGACCCTTGCCGAGTTGACCGCACACGTCGCGCGGGCGTTGCCCGCCACGCCGGTTGGCGTACGTACGGCCGGCGATCCGGATCGCGTCGTACGGCGGATTGCGGTATGCGGCGGGTCTGGGGGAGACCTCGCATCGGCGGCCGCGCGCGGTGGCGCGGACGTGCTCGTCACTGCCGATCTCAAGCACCACGCGACGAGTGAGGCGGTCGCCGACACCGGCGTCGCGTTGATCGACGCCGGCCATTGGGCGACCGAGTGGCCATGGCTCGGCCAACTCGCGGATGCGCTGGCGGATACGGTGGCAGGTACCACGGTGTCGACCCTCGTCACCGACCCTTGGACCGTCCATCGTCAGAAGGAACTGTGAAGGCCGCACCCGACGATCAGCTCCGGCTGCTCGACCTCCAGGCGCTCGACTCGGCGCTCGACCGGCTCGCGCATCGGCGCCGTACGTTGCCCGAAATCGCTACCGGCGAGGAGTTGCGCGGCCGGGTCGACCGGCTCGCCGACGACGTCGTGTTGTTGCAGACCGAGGACACCGACCTCGGCCGCGAGCAGTCGAAGGTCGACGCCGACGTCGACGTGGTCCGGTCCCGGATGGCGAAGGACCAGCAGCGGCTCGACACCGGCCAGGTGTCGTCGCCGCGCGAGCTGGAGAACCTGCAGTCGGAGATCCAGTCGTTGCACCGCCGGCAGAGCGATCTCGAAGACGCCGAGCTGGAAATCATGGAGAAGCGCGAGGTCGTGCAGCAGCGCCTCGCCGAGGTCGTCGCCGACCGCGAGCGGGTCGCGTTGGAGTTGACCGAGACCGAGCAGCGGCGGGACGCGACGTTCGCCGAGATCGACGCCGAGGCGGAGAAGACCACGCAGCAGCGGGCCGAACTCGCCACCGGCATCGGCGCCGAATTGCTTGCGCTGTACGAAAAAGTGCGTGCCTCGTCGTCCGGCGTCGGCGCGGCGGCGTTGCATCGTGGCCGGTGCGAGGGCTGCCACTTGCAGCTGAACACCACGGACTTGAACCGGCGGCGCGATGCGCCGGCCGACGAGGTCGTGCGGTGCGAGGAATGCCGTCGCATTCTCGTCCGGACCGCGGAGTCCGGACTCTGAGTTCGGACGTGGGCACGCGCGTCGTCATCGAGGCGGACGGCGGGTCGCGCGGCAACCCCGGACCCGCCGGTTACGGCGCGGTGGTGCGCGACGCGGATACCGGTGAGGTGCTGCGCGAGGTCGCGGCCGGCATCGGAGTGGCGAGCAACAACGTGGCCGAGTACCGCGGTCTCATCGCCGGGCTGCAGGCCGCGGCCGAGGTAGGCGCGCGCGAGGTCGAGGTGCGGATGGATTCGCTGCTCGTGGTCAACCAGATGTCGCAGAAGTGGAAGATCAAGCACGAAGCGATGCGCCCACTCGCGTCTGAGGCGGCCGCGCTGGTTCGTGGCTTCGACCGGGTGACGTTCGGCCACATCCGGCGCGAGCTCAACCGGCACGCCGACCGGTTGGCGAACGAGGCGATGGACGCGGCCGCGCGCGGATTGTCGTGGTCGCCGCGGACCGAGGTGCCGGAGCCGGAGCCGGCGCCGAAGCGGGCGCGGGTCGGTTGGGCCGCGCCGACCGGAGTACCGGCGACGTTGCTGCTGGTGCGCCATGGCGAGACGCCGTTGTCGGCGGAGAAGCGGTTCAGCGGTCGCGGCGACGCGGAGCTGACCGATCGCGGGGTCGCGCAGGCTGGTGCGATCGCTGCGCGATTGGCGGCGGGCGAGATCGCGGCGGTGGTGTCGTCGCCATTGCGCCGTTCGCTGCAGACGGCTCAGGTGATCGCGGATGGGTTGGGCGTTGACGTCACAGTCGACGACGGGTTGGTCGAGACCGACTTCGGCGAGTGGGAGGGGTTCACCTTCGCCGAGGTGCGGGAGCGGTGGCCGGTGCAGATGCAGGC
>JAVEEG010000180.1 GCA_030840585.1 Frankiaceae bacterium
CAGGACACGCTGTGGCCGGACTACGACCGCCGGCAGTTGTGGGCCGCGATCGAGGAGTACGCCGCGCGGGATCGGCGCTACGGCGGGGCGATCACATGACGACGTTCCTGGAGCGATTCGCCAGCAGCGGCAACGGGATTGCCGTCGCGATCAAGGACCTGATCGACGTCGAAGGGTCGGTGACCACCGCCGGGACGCGTGCCCTCGCCGACGCGCCGCCGGCACCGCGCGACGCGGCTTGCCTGACCGAGATACGGCGGCGCGAAGCGGCCGGTGAGGTCTGGCTGGTGGGCAAGACCAACCTGCACGAACTCGCTTATGGCACAACGGGGATCAACCCGTGGTTCGGTACGCCGACGAACCCGCTCGACGCTGCGTTGATCCCAGGCGGTTCGTCGAGCGGCTCCGCCGTGGCGGTCGCAACCGGTGACGCGGACGTCGCGCTGGGCAGCGACACCGGTGGATCGGTGCGGATCCCGGCTGCGTGCTGCGGCGTCGCCGGACTGAAGACGACATGGGGCCGGGTGCCGCTGTCGGGTGTCTGGCCGCTCGCGCCAAGCCTCGACACCGTTGGCCCGTTGGCCCGGGACGTCGCCGGACTGGTCACCGGGATGCAACTGCTGGAGCGCGGATTCAGCGTTCCCGCGTCGGCCGCCGGCGACCTCGAAGTCGCGCGGCTGCGCGCTCTCGGCGTCGAGGTCGATCCCGCCGTCGACGAGGCGATCCACCGCGCGCTCGCGGCCGCGGGTTTCGTCGTACGCGACGTCGTTCTCGACGGCTGGCGGGAGGCATGGTCGGCGGCCGATGTGATCCTGTCCGCGGAGGCCTGGCGGGCGGACGGGCAACTGCTGGCCAGCCGTCCCGACGACATCGGCGAGGTGACCGCGAACCGGATCGCGGCGTCCGCGCGGGTCACGGTCGACGAGGAGCATGCGGCCCGGCAGGTACAGCTCGCGTGGCAGCGCCGGCTCGAAGACGTGTTCGTCGAGACGCCGCTACTGGCGTTGCCCACAATGGCGACGTTGCCGCCGACCATCGCGTCCGATCCGGTCGGCCTGAACCGGTTGACGTTGCCGATCAATCTGACCGGATTGCCCGCCCTGTCCGTCCCCGTACCGACCGCCGGTGTGGTGCCGGCGTCGCTGCAACTGGTCGCACCGGCGTACGGCGACGAGCTGCTGCTGTCGGCCGGTGCCGTCGTAGAGGCGGCAGTTCGGTAAACCGGCTGCGGACCGGCGAGCGCTGAGCGAAGGTTGTTGGTATGAACTCGACAAGTACGGTCCGACCGGACACCAATGACATGGTCCGGTTGCACCGCGTTTTCCGCGAAGCGCTTGGTTGCGCTGCGCAGATCGTCGGCTCGGCGTCGACGGACGATCCGGACCGGGTCGCCTGCGTCGCGGCGTACTACTCGAACGTCCTGGCGTTCCTGCGGGTGCATCACGAGGGCGAAGACGAGCTGCTCTGGCCCAAGCTGATCGAGCGGGCGCCGGCGCAGGCCGACCTGGTCGAGCGCATCGCCGGCCAGCACGAGGGCGTACTCACCTGGCTCCACACCGCCGAGGCCCGGCTGGCTGAGTGGGTCGCCGATCCGAACATCGACCGCGGCGCGTCACTCGCGTCGGCGCTCGCGACACTGGGTGCCGAGTTGGTCCTGCACCTCGACGAGGAGGAGCGGCACATCCTGCCGCTGGCGGCCGAATACCTCACCGTCGAGGAGTGGGGCGAGTTGCCCGCGCACGGGATGCGTAACTTCTCCGGCGACCGGATGTGGCTCGTCCTCGGTCTGATCCAGGAGCAGATGACACCGGAAGGCGTCGCCGCGATGAACGCGCACATGCCCCCGCCGGTCCGGGAGTTCTGGACGACGAGCGGGCACGCGCAGTTTCAGGCGTTCGTAGCGCAGCTGCGCGACTAGCCAGCAGCTCTAGAGCCGGCCGGCGAGCTTCGCGATCGCGAGGCCCAGGACAACGGCGGCGATCAGGATCCGGACCGGCCGGCCTCGGGCCCGTAGCTGCCCCCACATCCCGACCGAGAGCGCGATGAGTACCGCGGCGACGATCAGCAGGCACACCCCGCCGGCCGGCCCGTGCACCGCGAGGCCGGCGACCGACAGCGCGAAGATGGCGATGACGAGCAGCAGCGCCAAACCACGGGAGCGTCGCACGCGAAGACACTAGTAGTGTCAAAGGCTCACTCGCCGACACCCAGCCGGATGGAGCACCGCCGCCATGGCCGCAGCCAATCCCGCCAAAGACGCCGCCGCGCGCATCGACAACCTCGTCAGCCTCGCCAAGCGACGTGGTCTCGTCTTCCCATCCTCCGAGATCTACGGCGGCACCCGCTCGGCCTGGGACTACGGCCCGCTCGGTGTGGAGCTGAAGGAGAACATCCGCCGGCAGTGGTGGCGGTCGATGGTGCAGCAACGCGACGACATCGTCGGGCTCGACTCTTCCGTCGTACTCGCGCCCGAGGTATGGGCCGCCTCCGGCCACCTCGAAGCGTTCGTCGATCCGCTGATCGAGTGTCAGTCATGCCACAAGCGGTACCGCGACGACACGTTGCGGGAGGAGTACGCCGAACGCAAGAAGCAGGCCGATCCTGATGCGGTCGCGCTGGCCGACGTGCCGTGCCCTAACTGTGGGGTCAAGGGCGCGTGGACCGAGCCGCGAATGTTCAACGGCCTGCTGAAGACATACCTCGGTCCGGTCGAGGACGAGTCGGGGCTGCACTACCTGCGGCCCGAGACCGCGCAGGGCATCTTCGTCAACTTCCTCAACGTGATGACGGCGGCGCGGAAGAAGCCGCCGTTCGGCATCGCGCAGACCGGCAAGTCCTTCCGCAACGAGATCACGCCCGGCAACTTCATCTTCCGGACCCGCGAGTTCGAGCAGATGGAGATGGAGTTCTTCGTCGAGCCGGGCAGCGATGAGCAGTGGCACGAGTACTGGCTCGACGAACGCTGGAACTGGTACGTCGGCCTCGGCATCAACCCGGACAACCTGCGTCGTTACGAGCACCCGCAGGAGAAGCTGTCGCACTACTCCAAGCGCACGGTCGACATCGAGTACCGGTTCCGGTTCGGCGGGTCCGAGTGGGCCGAGCTCGAAGGCATCGCGAACCGCACCGACTTCGACCTGACGACACACTCGAAGCACAGCGGCGCCGACCTCACCTACTTCGACCAGGACAAAGGCGAACGGTGGACGCCGTACGTCATCGAACCGGCAGCCGGGCTGACGAGGTGCGTGCTCGCGTTCCTGCTCGACGCGCTGACCGAGGACGAGGCACCGAATGCCAAGGGAGTGATGGAGAAGCGCACGGTGATGCGGCTCGATCCCCGGCTCGCGCCGGTCAAGGCAGCGGTGTTGCCGTTGTCCCGCAACGAGGATCTGTCGCCGAAGGCGCGCGACCTCGCGGCCGAGTTGCGCAAGCGGTGGAACGTCGAGTTCGACGACGCGGGTGCGATCGGTCGTCGCTACCGCCGGCAGGACGAGATCGGTACGCCGTACTGCATCACGGTCGACTTCGACACCCTCGACGACAACGCAGTGACGGTCCGGTCGCGGGACACGATGACCCAGGAGCGGATCGCGCTCGACCAGGTAGTCGCTTATCTCTCCGACCGCCTGCCGATCTGACCAACGGCGGCGGCAACCTCCCTGGCGCGTGACGGCTGCGCTTGATACATATCCGCAATGCGTTGGGGACCCGCAGCACTGGCAATGTCAATCGTCGCGCTCATTGCGCCGACGCAGGCGAACGCGTCGTTCACGACGGTGACGACGTCGTACGGTCCGGACACCGTCAATCAGGCGTTGACCGTGTACGAGCCGACGACGCCGGGGCCGCACCCGGCGATCCTCTACGTGCACGGCGGCTGCTGGGCCCGCGGCACTCTGAACGCCGCCGAGGTGAGCCTCGCGCAGGAGATCGCGAACAAGACCGGCTGGGTCGTCGCGACCATGACTTACCGGCTCACCGCACCCAAGTGGCAGAACATGCCCGCCGACGTCGACGCGGCGTTGCGCAAGTTGCAGACCGGCGGGTACGGCGTCGACCCGGCGCGGGTCGCGCTGTGGGGTGAGTCGGCCGGCGGCCACCTCAGCCTGCTCGAAGGCATGAAGGGCAAGGGCGCGCCGGGCGTCGGCCGCCCGAAGGCGGTCGTCTCGATCAGCGGCCCGGTCGACCTGCGGACCGAACTCGTGAGTGGCGGCCAGACCGCGCTCGCCTGCGTGAAAGATTTCGAGGGCGGCCTGCCCAACAGCAAGGCGATGATCGACCGCTACTGGAACACGTCGTCGATCGGCTGGATCGACAAGACCGATCCGACCGTGTTCCTCGGCAACGGCGTTGCGGACACGCTGGTGCCGCCGACCCAGCCGGCGCAGCTCGCCGCGAACCTCAAGATTGCCGGCATCAACGCCACGATCGCGCTGGTCCCGAACGACCACCACTCGACCGCAACCGAACACGACAAGGTCGCCGGCGGCAGCGCGGCGATGGAAGACACCGCGATCAGTTGGCTGCGTACGACGCTCTGAACGCCAATCGCGCGCCTGTTCGCTTCTAAGCGAACGAGCGCGCGATTGCCAGGACGCGGCGGAAGCGGTCGAAGGTCGGCAGCACCCGCTCTGCCTCGGCGTGCATCGACTCGATCGCCGGGTCACCGTCGGCGGGCAGCGTCAGCGCGTGTTCCCACAGGCTGCGCTCGATCGCCCGCCACGACGGCCGCACCTCAACCATGACGTCGGCGAACCCGGCGGCCGTGAGCGCGGCACCGAGGTCGAGGTGACGTAATCGCTCCGGCACCTCCGGGTCGTCCGGCGACAGCGGTTCCCATCCGGTCAGCACCGCGACCCCCTCGGGTCGCAGCAACCGCCGCATCTCTGCCGTCGCCGCGTCGGTCGGGCTCGCGAACTGCACCGCGTCGATACACAGCACGCCATCGGCCACGCCGTCGCCGAGCCCGCTCGCGGTCAACTCACCGACCGAGAACGTCGCGCGTTCGTCGAGGCCGAACAACGCGCGGCGAGCGGTCGCCTGCCGGACCGCCTCTACGGAGAAGTCGACGCCGGCGATGCGGGCGCCGCACTCGCGGGCTACCCACATGCCCGGACCGCCGCGACCGCAGGCGAGATCGACGAGCAACCCGTCCCGCCTCAACCCGAGCCGTTGCGCGATCTCCCGCAGACCCGCGAGCGGGACAAGGTTGGACGGTCCGACCTCCGGGGGCAGCCCGAGGTACGTCGTAACCACGGCTTGCCGCGCAGAGGATCGTTCGATGTCGGCGTACCAGCGGTCGAAGTACTCGGCGTCCACCACGCAACGAGCCTGCCACGCTGGGTAGGGTCCAAGCGTGGCCAAGTATGTCTATGACTTCAACGAGGGCAACAAAGACCTGAAGGACCTGCTCGGCGGCAAGGGCGCCAATCTCGCCGAGATGACCAACCTCGGCCTGCCGGTCCCGCCGGGCTTCGTCATCACGACCGAGGCCTGCAAGGTCTACCTCAACGAAGGCAGTGAGCCGCCCGAGCTCGCCGCCGAGGTGACCCAGCACCTGCAGTCGCTCGAGCAGGCGATGGGCAAGGCGCTCGGCCAGCCCGACGACCCGTTGCTGGTGAGTGTCCGCAGCGGCGCGAAGTTCTCCATGCCGGGGATGATGGACACGGTCCTCAACATCGGCCTCAACGACGAGAGCGTCGCGGGCCTCGCGAAGCAGGCCGGCAACGACCGGTTCGCCTGGGACTCCTACCGCCGGCTGATCCAGATGTTCGGCAAGACCGTCCTCGGCGTCGACGGCGAGCACTTCGACGACGTCTTCGACGAGGCCAAGAAAAACAAGGGCACCACCGACGACCTCGACCTCGACGACAACGACCTGCGCGAGATCGTCGAGCGCTACAAGCAGGTCGTCCGCGACCACGCCGGGCGCGAGTTCCCGACCGATCCGCGTGAGCAGCTCGACCTCGCGGTCAAGGCCGTCTTCGACTCTTGGAACGGCGACCGCGCGAAGCTTTACCGGCGGCAAGAGCGGATCCCGGCCGACCTCGGTACGGCGGTCAATGTCGTCGCGATGGTGTTCGGCAACCTCGGCATGGACTCCGGCACCGGCGTCGCCTTCACTCGCGACCCCGGCTCCGGCGACAAGGGCGTTTACGGCGACTACCTGCAGAACGCGCAAGGCGAGGACGTCGTCGCCGGCATCCGCAACACCGTCCCGCTCGGCGACCTCGAACGAATCGACAAGCCGGCGTACGACGAACTGATGGGCATCATGTCGACGCTGGAGAACCACTACAAAGACCTGTGCGACATCGAGTTCACCGTCGAGCGCAACAAGCTCTGGATGTTGCAGACCCGCATCGGCAAGCGCACCGCGGCGGCCGCGTTCACGATCGCCATACAGCTCGTCGACGAAGGTCTCATCGACATGGACGAGGCGCTGTCGCGGGTCAACGGCGCGCAGCTCGCGCAACTCATGTTCCCGAAGTTCGACGAAGGCGCGGCGAAGAAACAGATCGCGAAGGGCGTCAACGCAAGCCCCGGTGCGGCGGTCGGCAAGGTCGTGTTCGACAGCGTGACCGCGGGCGAGTGGGCGGCCCGCGGCGAGGACGTGATCCTCGTCCGGCGCGAGACCAACCCGGACGATCTGCCCGGCATGATCGCGGCCAAGGGCATCCTCACCAGCCGCGGCGGCAAGACCTCGCACGCGGCCGTCGTCGCCCGCGGCATGGGCAAGACCTGTGTCTCCGGCGCCGACGAGCTCGACGTCGACGTACGCGGCAAGAAGGTCACGACGAAGGACGGCACGGTCGTCAACGAAGGCGACGTGCTGTCGATCGACGGCACCAGCGGCGCGGTCTACCTCGGCGAGGTTCCGGTCACGCCGAGCCCGGTGGTGCAGTACTTCGAAGGCACGCTGAGCGCCGACAGCGACTCGTTGGTCGCGGCCGTCGACCGGCTGATCCGGCACGCCGACAGCAAGCGGCGGCTCGGCGTACGGGCCAACGCGGACACGCCGGAAGACGCCGAGCGGGCCCGCCGGTTCGGCGGCCAGGGCATCGGCCTGTGCCGGACCGAGCACATGTTCCTCGGTGACCGGCGCAAGCACGTCGAGCGGTTGATCCTCGCCGAGGGTGAGGACGAGCAACGGCAAGCGCTCGAAGCCTTGCTGCCGTTGCAGCGCGAGGACTTCGTCGGCATCTTCGCCGCGATGGACGGGCTGCCGGTCACGGTCCGGCTGATCGACCCGCCGCTGCACGAATTCCTGCCGGACATGACCGAGCTCGCGACGAAGATCGCGGTCGCCGAAGCGACCGGCAAACAAGTAAGCGACGCCGACCGCAAGCTGTACGACGCGGTGCAACGGCTGCACGAGCAGAACCCGATGCTCGGGCTGCGCGGTGTCCGGCTCGGGCTCGTTATCCCCGGCCTGTTCGCACTCCAGGTCCGCGCGATCGCCGAGGCCGCGGCCGAGTGCCGTAAGCAGGGCAAGGACCCCCGGCCCGAGATCATGGTGCCGCTCGTCGGCGCCGTACAGGAACTCGAAGTCGTGAAGGAAGAGGCCGAGCAGATCCTCGCCGACGTCGCGAACGAGACCGGGCAGTCGGTGCACACGCTGATCGGCACGATGATCGAGGTGCCGCGAGCCGCTCTCACCGCGGGACAGATCGCCGAGGCAGCCGAGTTCTTCTCCTTCGGTACCAACGACCTGACGCAGATGGGCTGGGGCTTCTCCCGCGACGACGTCGAGGGCGCGTTCTTCGGCCGGTACATGGACCTCGGCATCTTCGGCGTGAGCCCGTTCGAGACGCTCGACACCGAGGGCATCGGCCGGCTGGTCCGGATCGCGACCGAGGAGGGCCGGGCGGCCCGGCGCGACCTCAAGGTCGGGGTCTGCGGCGAGCACGGGGGCGACCCGGAGTCGGTGCACTTCTTCCACGAGGTCGGGCTGGACTACGTCTCGTGCTCGCCGTTCCGGGTGCCGGTCGCCCGGCTCGAAGCCGGCCGCGCCGCGGTCGAGACAGCAGGCAGCGACAGCCGCTGACGCCGTCCTGTCTGAAATGCCGGATTCCGGGAAGGACCGAACCGCCCGGCGTAGAAACCCCACGCGTTCGGGCTAGTGGTCAGTGGGGGGTCCGGAGGTCGAAAGCATGCAGCGTCGTCTCGCGTGGTTGGGGCTCACTGGACTGGCGCTGGGCTGCACCGCCCTCGCCGTGCCGTCGGGGGCGGCCACGGCCGACCGCACCGCGCCGTACGGCGGCTTCGGCTTCACGACCGTCGGGCTCGGCACTGGTCCGTCGTACGGCGAACCGTCGCTCGCGATGGCTCCCGACGGCAAGCACTACGCCGTATCGACCCCTGGTGACGACGGCAACGGCAACGGCACCGTGCAGGTCTGGCACTCGGCCGACCGTGGGGTCAACTGGGGTCACTCGACATTCACGTCCGACGCCGGCGGCGGCGACTCGGAGCTCGACTTTCGTCCCGACGGTTCGTTGATCGGCGCCGACCTCGAGGTCACCGACAGCGAGATCCACACCTCCACCGACTTCGGCACGACGTGGGATGCGCAGGGTTCGCAAGCCGGCCAGGAGCAGGACCGGCAGTGGTTCGCGCACACCCCGGACGGCAAGCGCGAGTTCCTCGTCTACCACGACTTCGTTCTCGAGGGCGAGTTCTACGTCGAGAGCGACGACGGCGGGCAGACCTGGGGCAACCCCGTCCTGATCCAGGATCTGAGTCAGGCGATGACACCCCCGGGCGTGGCGGTCGGACCGGTGCAGGGATCCGTGCCGTCGGTGCTCGACCAGGGCATCAACACGTTCAGCGGCCCGATGATGGTCGACAAGAACGGCCAAGACATGTACGTCGTCTACGCCATCAGCAACTTCGAGTCGAACGTGAGCCCGCAGGGCGGCGGCATCCCGCCGTTCGGTGCGGTTCGTGGCCTCGTCGTGGCGCACTCCAGTAATGGCGGCACCACGTGGTCGAACAAGTACGCCGTCGTGGCGCAGAACAATCCGACCGACCCGAGCAAGGAGGAGTCGGTCGGGACGATGTTCCCCTGGGGCTTCCTCGATCCGGCGGGCACCGTCTATGTGGTCTTCGGGTCGACTCGGAACAACGGAGGCGGCACCGACCACTACAACTTCTACTACGTCTACTCCAAGGACAAGGGCGCGCACTGGAGCGCGCCAAAGCGGATCGACGGGCTGCCGCAGGGCCAGGGATCGATCGTCTTCAACACCGGTGCGGCCGTCAGCCCTGGCCTTATCGACGTCGCCTGGCTGCAGAAGGACAGTTCGGCGATCGGCACCGAGTCCGGCGTCTGGTCGCCTTGGTTCGCGCAGATCAGCTCCGCCGACACGGCCAACCCCGTGATCACCCGGCAGAAGATCACCACGGTCCCCAACCACAAGAACGGCGTGTGCATCCTCGGCACCATCTGTGCGTTGCCCGCGCCGGTGAACCCCGGCAGTGACGACCGCTCGTTGCTCGACTTCATCGAGCTGGCAGTCAACCCAACGACCCATCTGGCCGGGCTGGTCTACGCGGACAACGGCGCCTTCTCACCGCGTCCCGGCAGCGAAGTGGTCTTCGCGGCGCAGACGAAACAGCCCAAGATCGCGACGCCGCCCGCCAAGCACACCGGTGGAACCGGTACGACGGCCGGATCGGGCGGCACCTCGGGCGGCAAGAAGCTCGCCGGCACCGGTGGATCGCCGGTGCTGCCGATCGTCGCGCTGGGGCTCATGCTCGCCGCCGGGGCCGGGGTCGGGCTGACCAGGGCGTTGCGCCGCTAGGCCCGGCCTGAGCAGGACATTTCCGCGTTGCGTCGAAGCGCCCCCGTAGAAGCTGGGGAGGCTCACGATGCGTCGGTCGTACGTTTGGTTGTCCGTGCCTGTCGTCGCGGCGATTGCCGCGGCCATGGCGATCCCTTCGTCGGGCGCGGCGCACGGCGACGCCACTACGGCGTACGGGCCGTTCGGGTTCACCACCCGCGGCATGGGTGCCGGCGCGAGCTACGGCGAGCCGTCGATGATCTGGGCGCCGGACGGCAAGCACGGTGTGATCTGCACGCCGGGCAGCAGCCACGCGGACAAGAACAGCACCGTGCAGTACTGGTACACCGCTGACGGCGGCAAGACGTTCACCCACTCGACCTCCAACGGCGGTGACGCGGCGGGCGGCGACTGCGACGTCGACTACCTGCCCGGCGGCGTGGCGATCTCGGCCGACCTGGAGATCAAGGACTCGGTCATCCAGATGACGACCGACTGGGGCAAGACCTGGAAGAACATCGGCACCGCGGGCCAGCAGCAGGACCGGCAGTGGTTCGCGCACTCCAACGACGGCAAGACCGTCTTCCTCGTCTACCACGACTTCGTCGCCGAGGCGGAGTGGTTCGCGAAGGGCACGTACGACCCGCAACACAAGACCGTCACGTTCGCGGCCCAGGACTGCTGCAACACCGCGCAGTCGGCGAACCAGGCGAGTGCTCCCGGCATCGCGCCGACGCCGCTGTCCGCGCCGTCGCTGATCGACGAGGGCGGCAACACCTTCAGCGGCCCGATCCTCGTCGACCCGAGTGACCCGAAGAGCCAGCGCCTCTACGTCGTCTACTCGACCTCCGACGCGCAGTCCAACGCGAACCCCAAGGACGGCGTGCCGCCGTACGGCCCGACCCGCACGGTCATCGTGGCGTACAGCGCCAACGGTGGTGCGACCTGGACCAGCCACTATGCGGTGCAGGCGAAGCAGAACGTCGACGGCTCGACCGAGGCGGCCGAGGGTGCGATCTTCCCGTGGGCGTCGGTCGACGCGAAGGGCACGATCTACGTCGTCTACAACTCGACCGACGGCGCGACCGGCGACCACTTCCACCAGTACTACCGCTACTCCAAGGACCACGGCACGACGTGGAGCAAGCCGGTGAAGCTCGACAGCCTCGGCCTCAACACCGGCGCGACCGTCTACGCCAACTCCGACGCGGCCGGCAAGGGCCTGCTCGACGTGGTCTGGTACCAGAGCAACGACGGCACGCCGTCGAGCACCGCGAAGTCCGTGGCATGGACGCCGCACTTCGCGCAGATTACCGACGCCGACACGGGCAAGCCTCACATCATCGAGCAGGCGCTCAGCAACATCCCGAACCACCACGGCGGCATCTGCCTGCAGGGCATCCTCTGCGGCATCGGCCCGGGTAGCTCGGACCGTTCGCTGGCCGACTACTTCCAGGTGAGCATCAACCCTCGCACACACATGGCCGGTATCGCGTACGCGGACAACGCCGGGCTGCGGCCGGGTGGCGTGAGCGGCGAGGTCGTGTTCGCGCAGCAGACCAAGGTTCCGGGCAAGAAGTCGGCGCACGGCGTGGTGCTGTTCGCGCCGGTCGCGGTGTCGACCGCCGCGCTGCGCCTGCGCCGCCGCCGCATCAGCTAGACGCGGCTAGCACGGAACCAGCGCCCGATTAGGGTGGGCGCAATGGCCTACGACGAGCACGACCGCGCCCGCTGGGTGGTCGAGCCGCCGAAGGCCGGCGGGGCGCCGC
>JAVEEG010000184.1 GCA_030840585.1 Frankiaceae bacterium
GCTGTAGCCGCCGAAGTTGAACTCGCCGGTCGCGAGCCACAGTGAGCCGTCCGACGCGAGGGTGAGGTAGCCGGTCGACAGCGCCGGGATCTGGTCGCTGATCGGCGTCCACGTGGTGCTGCCCGGCCCCCGCCGGAACACACCGCCGTTGGCACCGCCGGCGTAGACGTAACCGTCGGTGTCGGCCGCGATCCCGGTGATGCGGCCGGTCACGTACCCGGCGCCGCCGGTCGAGTTGGACGCCGGCTGCGCGGCGAAGTTCGGGTCGTCCGCGTTGTACGGCTTCGTCGTGACCTCGGACCAGGTGGCCGCTGTCCGCGTTGTGCCGTTGAGTGAGGTGACGGCGGCGCTGAACGCGCCGGGCGCGACGATGCCGCGCTTGGCGGCCATCTGGTCGACGCCGTTGTTGGCGCTCTCGTCACCCGCCGCGCCGACCTGCGGGAGCAGACCGGGCCGCACGGCAGTGCCGGCCGCTCCGATCTGGCTGACGGCGGCTACTGCGGCGGCGGCGGTGACCACGGCGAGCGACATCCGGGCGCGGAGCAAGACGGCGGGCATGCGTCCTCTTTCACTATTCAGCGATACGTGCTCCGCAACGTAACCCTTAGGACCGACCCGCGTCAGGCGTTCCAACCACGTTGCCCTCGGGAGCGACACGCCACTAGTCATGAATGACCAATCTGGTCGTTTTCGCCCGTCAAAGCAGTTCGGTCTAGATACTGGGACAGATCCATCGACGACCCCGCCGTGCTGGCCCGACGCACGGGACCAGCCACAGGAGACCGAGCTTGATTCGCGCGATCCAAGCAGCCGTCGTAGGCGCGGTCGGCGCAGCCGTCCTGATACCAACGGCAGCAACCGCGGCTACGACGACGCCCGACGCATCGCATCACCAGATCGCCTATCGCGACGGCGGCCTCTCGGTGTACGACGTCGAGGCCGCCACGACCGCCGTGGAGTATCCGTCAACCGCGAACATCTCCGGCGGTGCGATGCTCACCGATCCCGCGCTTTCGCCGGACGCGACCAAGCTGGCGTACGTCACCAACTACACCGACATTCATGTCTTGGATCTTCCGACCAACACCGACACCGTGTTGGGCTACGGCGAGCTGCCGCAATGGACTCCCGACGGCACTGCCGTCGTCTTCGACCGGAAGTCCGGACCGTACGGGATCGTCCATCAGCTGTACTACATGCGCGCCGTGGCAGGGGCGACCGCAGTTGCCATTCCCAACGGGACGTCGGCCGGGTACCCGCACCTCTCCCCCGATGGAAAACGAGTCAGCTTCGAAGACTTCAGCAACGTCACCCCTTCCGGTGGCGACGAGTTCCTCGGGGTCATGAATGTCGACGGCACGGACCGGCGCAGCCTTGGCGTCTCCGGGTACCCAGCTGCCTGGTCGCCCGACAGCAGCCGGCTCGCCTACGGCGAGCGGGACCCCGTCGCGGGCGGGAGCTTCACCCGAATCGCGGTGATCAATGCCGACGGCACCGGGCACACCTTGCTGAACAGCCTGCCCGCGGGCATGAGCGGTGATCAGCCCGAGGACGCGGTCTGGGCGACTGACGGCTCGAAGATTTACTTCTCGCAGGATTCCACGTCCAGCTACGACGACGTGGACATCTACTCCATCGCGCCGAATGGCACCGAGCTGACTGACGTGATTGCCGGTCCGGCCAACGCGAGTAGCCCCTCAGACAGCGGACCGGAGACACGGATTCCCGCCGTGCCCACCTACCCGTCGGCTCCGACGGCGACCGCTGACTCGACGACGTCTATCAACGCCACTTGGCCAGCGGTCACGGGCGCGACCAGTTACACGGTCACCGTCTCGCCTGGGAGCCACACGACGACCGTCACCGAACCCACCGCGTCGGTCACCGGCCTGTCGGCGGGTACGGCGTACTCCGTCTCTGTCTCGGCGACCAACGACGTCGGCACCGGGCTGCCGTCTGCACCGACCCCCGTCACGACTTGGTCGACCACTCCGTCGGCACCCACCAACGTGACCGCCCAAGCCCAAGGCTCGTCAGCAATCGTGCACTGGACCGCAGCGGTCAATGGAGGCTCACCACTGACGGGCAACACGGTGACCGCCAGCCCCGGCGGCGCGAGCGTCGTCACGAGCGGGACAGCGACCAGCGCGACGGTGCCGGGCCTGAGCGATGGCGGTCAGTACTCGTTTACCGTCACCGCGACCAACTCCGCCGGCAGCAGCGCACCCTCAGCGCCGAGCGCCACGATCACTATCGACACGAGCGCCCCGGCGGCATCCGTAAACCCGTTACCGGTCGTGACGACAACGGCGACGAGCACCGTCAACTACTCGGCGTCCGACGCCGGCACCGGAGTCGCCAGCTACGACGTCCGCTACCGCGCCGCCGGTCCGGCGGCGGCCTTCGGCGCGTACCAAAGCCCCGCGGGGTTCTCGAACCGTACGGGGTCGAGCGCAAGCGCGACCATCGGCGTGGGTACGACGATCTGCTGGTCGATCCGCGCGCGCGACCACGCCGGAAATCTCTCCCCATGGACACCGGATCACTGCACCGCGCGCGCCGTCGACGACCGAAGCCTCGCCGCCAAGACCGGCGGGTGGACGCGGGTCACATCGAGCGCATTCTTCTCGGGGACCGCGACCAAGGCACAGACCGCGAACGCGCAAGTCGCATCAGCGGCATGGGCGAGGGGCCACGTCCGTCTGGTCGTCACCGAATGCGCCACGTGCGGCAGCGTCCGCGTCTACGCAGGCAACACGTACCTCGGCACACTCTCGACGCATTCGACCACGACGCATTACCGCGTCGTGTTGTCACTGTCGAAGGCAAGCAGCGGCGGTGCGATCCGGATCGTCACGACATCCGCCGCGCCGGTGTACATCGACGCAGTGGGCCTGCTGCGCTACTGACTACCGAGGTCTTTGTCCTCCATCTCCCAGGCGTGATCCATGGTGTGAAAAGCGCTGTGGCGGATGAGGAACGGGAGGTTCCACGACCGCATCCGCTTGCCCTCGCCGGCGTTGTACGCGCGCATCGCGGCGACGTACGTCTCGCGGTGCTCGCACAGGCCTTCCGGGGTCAGGGCGGCGCGTTCGGGGATGCGCAACCCGACTTTCTTCGCGAAGTCCTCGCTCTCGGTGCGGATGGTGTGCCGGATGATGACGTCGCGGTCGCGACCGCCACCGCGCGGCCCCTTGCGCATCTCCGCCGACACTCGTGCGGCGACGCCGTCGAAGTAGGTCCAGCAGGCCTGCAGGACTGCGAGCTTGCGGTCGAGGTCGGCGTCGTCCATCGGCTCCGGTTCGTGGTCGGAGGGTGAGAACGAAATGCCCCAGAAGTCGGTCGAGCCGGTGCCGACCTTGTCCTCGACGACGGTGAGTTTTCCGGCCGTGTCGTAGTCCGCGACGAGGCCGGCGATGTCAGCAACGGGCCGGTAGCGGGTCCGATACGACTCGAGCAGATCCAGTGCCTGCTCGGGTGTCTTCGCGCCGCGGCACCAGCCCGGCCAATCAAGCGCGAACGCGACCGACTTCTTTCCCTTCGGCCCGCGCTCCACGACGACCCGAACGGGCACGGAGACCTCCTCAACGAGTTTGTTCAGCTCTGCGGATGGTGGAACATCAAGCCCTTCAACTCGTTGAGTTCCATCGTCGCGTCGAGCCGCTGGGCGAAGTTGAGCGTCGGGGCGGAGGACAGCTGGCCGAGCAACCGGGCGCGCATGTCGACCGGCAATGGATCCAGCCGGGTGGTGTGGAACAGCGCGTAGAGACCGCCGATCCACTCGTCGCGGCTGTGCACGCGCAACTGAAGCTTGTTCACGACCATGACCATCTCGCGTTCCTCAGCCGACATGTGGCTGAGCTCGACCGCGAAATCGGTGAGCGCGAACCAGTGGTTCTCGAGATCACCCGTGATGTCCGGCGGCCGCTCCATGCCCAGCACCTGACGCGCCTGCCCGCCCGCACTCGGTGCGGGAGTGCTCCACGCCGGTGCGGCTCGCCACGGCTGCGTCGGAGCCTTGTTCACCAGCGACCAGAAGTCGGCGGCCTTAGGGGCCGGCGGCGGTGGGGCGAGCGCTCGGCGGAGGGCCGCTTGGGCCTGGGCGACGAGCGGAGCGGGAGCCGGCGGCTGCGTCGACGCGGGTAGGTCGCGCGCGGTCCGGATCGCCGCGAGCAGCGCCGCCGGGATCGCCACGCGCGGCGTCGGCGGCGGTACACCCACTGACGCGATTGCCGGCGCTGGTGATGCCGGTGGTGACCCGCGAAGTACGGCGAGAATCGCCGGCGAGATCTGTTGCGCCAACGGCGTTAGGTGGCCGGACAACCAACCCGCCGACGGCCCGAGTGGATCGAATCTGGGCGGTTGGGTCGGCGGCGAGGTCGGTGGCGTCACTCGGCGCTCTCAGCCGTTTCCGATCCCATCGCTTCCGAGACCGCATGGGCGACCGACCACTGCGCGGCACCCGCGAGTTGAGCGGCCGTGTCGAACCCGTCGACGTCCAGTCCCGGCAGCAACTCGACGTACTGCCCTGCAGCGGTGGACGCCAGCGAGAATGCCGTCGCCGCCTCTTGGGAATCGAACCGGGCGACGACGACGGCGTCGTACCGGCCGAGCACGGCCCACTGATGCAGGACCTCACCGCCGTACGCCGATATGACGGCCTGCTGCCATTCGGCGCCGAGCCGGCCGCCCTGGAGCATGCCAGCCGCGCCTTCGGCGTTCGCCCGGATGAGCAGGATTGCAAGCATGGCGCTTTCCTACCAGTGCACGCCGGGCAGCAGCCGCATCAGTGCCTGCGCGCCGCGGTTCAACGACACCTGGTCGTCACCGCCGGCCGCCTTCGAGTCGGGGAACACGCGATAGGCGACGTGCAACACGGCGTCGACCACCTTGGGCGCGACCGCGTACGAGACCTCGCCTAACGTCCCGAGCCGGGTGGAGATCCGCTTCGGCCGATCCGACAACGCGCGCACGACCATCTCGGCCGCGTCGTCCGGCGTCAGCGTCGGGAACGCGTCGTAGATCCGGGTGGGGCTGATCATCGGGGTCCGCACCAACGGCATGTGAATCGTCGTGAAGGTCACGCCGTCCCCGTACGTCTCCGACGCGACCACGCGGCTGAACGCGTCGAGCGCGGCCTTCGATCCGACGTACGCCGAGAACCGCGGCGGCGCGGTCTGTACACCGATCGACGAGATGTTCACGACGTGACCGAACCGGCGCTCGGCCATGTGCGGTAACAACGCGAGGATCATCCTGATCGCGGCGAAGTAGTTGAGTGTCATCGTTCGTTCGAAGTCGTGCATCCGGTCGTAGGACAGGTGCACCGAACGCCGGATCGAACGGCCCGCGTTGTTGACGAGGTAGTCGATGCCATCCGGATGGTCGGCCAGCATCTGCTTGACCGTCGCGGCGACCGCTTCGGTGTCGGTGAGGTCGCACGGGTAGAGGTACGCCGTGCCGCCCTCGGCCTCAATGTCGCGCCGTACCTCGTCGAGCTTGTCGACGCTGCGCCCGACCAACAGCGGGATGCCACCGCGGTTCGCCACCGCGAGCGCGGTCGCCTTGCCGATGCCCGACGACGCACCGGTGATGACGACGGTCCGCCCGTCGAGCGCACCACCGGGTCGGGGCCGGCGGGCCCGCGCGGGGTCGAGATGATCCGACCAGTAGCGCCACAACACGTGGGCGTACTCCTCCAGCGGTGGCAACACCGCGTCGGTTCCGTCGAGCAACGCCGTCGTTTCACTCGCGTCGAAGACCGGCGCGAACGTCATGTGCGGCACTACCTCCGGCGGCACCGCGAGCCGGTCGAGCAGCACGTGTGACGCGACGGTTGCGCCCGGCACCAACGCGGCCGCTCGCGACAGCAGGCCCGTGAGGGGCGCGACCACTCGCCGGTCGACCGGCAGCGAGACAGTCGGCGCACCCGCCGCCCGCAGGAACGCATTGACGACGTCGAGCAATGGCATCGGTTCCGGCGACACGAGATGGAAGGCCCGCCCGTCCAGCCCGTCGCGATGCATCAACACGTCCATCGCGGCGGCGACGAAGTCGACCGGTACGACGTTGGTGTCGCCGATGTCGGGACCGAGCAATGGCAGCCACGACGGCAACGTCGCCATCCGGGCCAGCGCCGGGAAGAAGTAGTACGGGCCATCGATCTTGTCCATGGCGCCGGTCTGCGAGTGGCCCACGACGATCGCCGGCCGGTACACCCGCCAGGGCACGTCAGTCTGCTCGCGCACCAACCGCTCGGCCGCGAACTTCGTCGCGTGGTACGGCGACGGGAGGTGCTGACCCTCGTCGAACATGTCCTCGGTGAACGTGCCGCGGTACTCCCCCGCGACCGCGACGGACGAGACGTGGTGGAACACGCCGGCACCAAGGTCGGCGGCCAGCGCAAGCGCCTCGCGGGTGCCCTCGATGTTCGCCCGCTCGTTCGCCTCTTCGGTCGCGGTCATGTCGTAGACCGCGGCGAGGTGGACGACGTGGTCGACCCGGCCGCGCAGTCGATCGCGATCGTCGACCGTGACGCCGAGCAACGGCTCGCCGAGGTCACCGATCAGCGGCTCGATGCCGGTCGGCAGCTTGTGCGCCGAGGTGCGCCGGACCAGCGCGTACACCTCGGCGCCGTCGCGGCCGAGCAGCCGGTCGAGCAGGTGCCGGCCGATGAAGCCGGTGCCGCCGGTCACGAGATACGTCGTCATGCCCGGATTGTGGGTCCTGCTCCCGCCAGCACACAACCGGGGCTCAGGTGGCGGGTGTGCCGCGCAACCGGCCACCGAACGCCACACCCGTCACGATTGTGTGCTGGCGCGAGCACGCGGCCAGGCGCGGCTAGCCGACGGCGGTCGCCACCTGGCTGCGCCGGCCGAGCGCGAACCCGGCCACCACCGCAATGACGAGAGCGGCGAAGCCGCCGAGACCGATGCCGACGTTGCGACCCGTGTGGCTTGACCCAGACTTAGCCGGCGACGACACCGCGGCGAGCTTCGGGTTGAACTGCGTGAGCACGTACGACGTACCCGCGCCGCCGGGTGCCTGCGCCGCGAGTGCCGCCGCCGCGTCGACGATCGCAACCTGCTTCTTCTGGTTCTGCGAACCCTGCAACAACTGGGTGTTCAGTGGCCCGACCGCGCCGGTCTGCACGGACAGGATGCCGCCGTTGACCTGGGTGGCGCCGTCGAGCACCTGATCGATGCCGCCGGCGATCTGATCCGAGCCGTCGACCGCCGCCGGCAGCCCGGTGGCGACCTGGTGCTGCCCCGTGGCGAGTTGGCTCAAGCCGCTGGTCAACGACTGGCTGCCGGTCAACGCGGCACCCGACCCGGTCGACAATTTGTTCGCGCCGGTGAGGATCGCGGCGTTGCCGCCGTCGAGCGCGCCGATGCCGGCGACCGCGGTCTGCAGACCGGTGATGGCCTTGCCGAGCGCGAAGTTGCCGTTGAGGAACTGCAGCACCTCCTTGATGCCACCGGTCGTCGGGTCGGCTGGGGTGGTCGGGGCGTGCGACAGCGCGGCCATGACTGCTTCGACCGCGCCGATCGCGGCCGGCAGCGTCGACGGGTTGGACACCGTCGGCAACTGCAGCGACGCCGTCAGCGCCGCGGTTGCGCCGTCGAGCTGCAGCGCGACACCAGGGGCTCCGGAGGTGCCGACCAGCACCGCCTGCGAGAACGGATCGGCGATGCCAGCCAGCGGCACCGGGATCGCCGACGCACAACCGGTCGGCGTCGTGCCCGCGGCCGCGCCCGCCACGACTGTCTTGATCGTGTTAGAGGCACAGGTCAGCCCGGCGGCCAGTGTCGTCAGCGAGGTGAGCGAGCCCTTCAGTCCCGCGTCCACCGCACCGAGTGCGTCGAGCAGGCCGGGTGTGGTGGCCGACCCCGTCGGGCCGATGCCGGCGATGATCTGCGCGATACCGCCCTGAATCGCTTGCAGGCCCGTGACCGCGGACGCCAAGCCGGTGCTCGGATCGTTGAGCGCGTCGAGACCGGCCTGGATCTGCGCGACGCCACCGGCCAGCTGCTTGTTGCCGGTGTGGATCTGACCGATACCCGTGGTCAACTTCTTCGATCCGTCGTACGCCGACGTCGTACCCGCGTCGAGTTTGTTCGCGCCATCCTGCGCCGTCTTCAGGCCGGTGTTGAGGTCGTGCGCGCCGGTCGACAGTTTCTTCAGTCCGGCGATCATCGACGCGGTGCCGCTCGCGAGCTGGGTTAGCCCGCTGTTGCCGCCGTTCGCGTAACCCTGCCAGAAGTCGTCCTGCTGCGAACTCGCGGTCGCGTCCTGCTGTGCCTTCGACAGACCGGCCGTGGTCGCCGGATTCACTGTGGTGGCAACGAGTTCGCTGGTCGGCGCGCCGGTTCCGGTCACCGTGAACGTCTCGTCCTGCGTCGGCGATCCGAGCGGGCTGAACAACACCAGGTTCCACAGGATGCGGTTCGTGCCGTCGGGATCGGTGGTGACGACCGCCGTCGGCGCGGAGACGTTGGTGAACGACTTCGGCAGCGTCACGCCGAGCTGCGCGACCAACGGCAACTGCACGGTCGCCGACGTCGTGTGCTTGACGCCTTGGGTGTCGGTGTACGTCACCTTCTGCGTCTTCGAGAACGTGTTCTCGACGTGGTAGGTGTACGTGCTCGAGTCACCTTGCACGGTCCGGCTGATCGACAGCGTGATCGGCAGGTCACCGCTGTACGGCGTGGACGTTCCATTGCCGGCCAGTGACGTCACCGACTTGACCGATCCGTCACCGCCGATGGTCGCGCGCAGCGTGTTCGAGGTCACGCCGTCGGCTGCCCACGCGATGCTGGGCAGCATCAACGTGGCTGCCGCCGGGAGGGCCAGGATGGTGAGCCGGGACGCGCGCTTCATGGTGATTTCCTTGTCTTTTTGACGGAGCGCTCTTTCGACAACACTGCCGCGAGCGCGATGGCGAAGATGAGAGACAGACCGGTGAACATCTCGTTGATCCAGTTCGCGACCCCGGCGTACTGGAGTCCGGTGATGTTCACCGCAAGGAACAGCAACGCGACGATCGTGCCGGGCACGTTGAGCCGGCCGACCTTGAACGACGCGGCGCCGAGGAACGCGCCGGCGAGCGCGGTCAGGGCGAGCGTCGGCGGGATCTGCGGGTTGCCGGCACCCGCCCGCGCGAGCATGAGCACACCGGCGATGCCGGCGAAGATTCCGTTGATAACAAAGGCCATTGCGATCGACCGCTCGACCCTGATGCCGACGAGACGCGCGGCTGCGCGGTTCGATCCGATCGCGTGCAGGTTGCGGCCGTACGGCGTGTGCTCGAGCAGGTAGTAGACGACGACGGCGACCAGCGCGAGCACCCACACGATGTCGGGCACGCCGAGGAAGTTGTCCCGGCCGAAGTGCGTGAGGCCGGCGGGGATGCCGTTCACGATCGACTGATCCTTCGTGTACCAGTCGATGAAGCCGAGGATGGCCGACGCCGTACCCAACGTGATGATGAACGGATCGACGCGCAGGATCGTGACCAGCAATCCGTTGATGCCGCCGACGAACCCGCCGATCACGACGCCGGCAACGATGCCGGCCCACAGACCCCAGCCGTGTTTCGCGTACAACGTCGCGGTCATGATCTGGCTCAGCCCTGCGATGTTGCCGACCGACAGGTCGAAGTTGCCGGCGACCATCGTGACCAGGATGCCGAGGGTGAGCACTCCGATCACCGCTTGACCGGCGACCATCACCCGCAGGCTGTCGCCGGTGAGGAACACCGCCGACGTCTTGCTCCACGTGCTGTAGAGCACGAACGACGCGACCAGCAGGAAGACCAGCGAGTACTGCCGCACGATCCGGGTGCCGAACGCGCTGACCGATCGCTCCTCTCGCCGTACGACGACGGGCAGCGGTGCCTCCGCGACGACCGGGTCAGTCGCCGTACGCGGTGCCGGGAGATCGGCCACGGCGTCCTCTGGTCGCGGGCGCGAACGGGTGGTCACTGTGCTGCCTCCGGCAAGTTCATGAGCTCGGTCAACTTGTGTGCGTCGATCGGTCGCTCGACGACGGTGACGATGCGGCCACCACGAAGGACCGCGACCCGATCGGACGCGTGCGCCAACTCCTCCGGCTCGCTGACGACGAGGACGACGCTGGTGCCCTGCTCGGTCGCGCGGCGGATCAGCTGGTAGATCTCGGCCCGGGCGCCGACGTCGACGCCCTGGGTCGGCTCGTCGAGCAGCAACACCTTCGGCCGGCGGCGCAGCCAGCGCGCCATGACGACCTTTTGCTGGTTGCCGCCAGAGAGCGTCTCGACCGGTTGCGTGTCACTCACAACGCGGATGAGGAAGTCGCCGATCGACCGCTGCGCGTCACTGCGTTCGAGCCGGTGCTGGTACAGAAATCGCCGGAAGTACGACGATCCCTGGCCGGCGGTCAGGTTGTGCCGCACGCTCTCGCCGCAGAGCAGCGCGTCTGCTTGCCGGTCCTCCGGCACGTACGCGACCCCCGCCTTGATGGCGGCCTGCGGCGACGCGGGGGCGTAGTCCGCGCCGTCGAGCGTCATCGATCCGCTCTCGACTGCGTAGGCGCCGAACAGCATCCGCAACAACTCGGACCGGCCGCTGCCGAGCAGGCCGGCGATGCCGAGCACCTCGCCCTTGCGCACCGTGAGATCGACGCCGTGCAACGGACCGCCGCGCAGGTCGCGAACGGTCATCGCCGCGTCCTGCGTGGTGTCGGTCGGCGCAGCCGGGAACGCCCGGTCGAGCGGCCGGCCCACAATCATCTCGATCAGGTCGGCCTCGCGCAGGCCCTCGGCCTCGACGGTGTCCACCTTGCGTCCGTCGCGCAGCACCGTGACGCGGTCGGCGACGGACAGCACCTCGTCGAGGCGATGGCTGACGTAGAGGATCGTCTGGCCGGCGGCGGCGTATCCGCGCAGTGCTTCGAGCAGGTGCTCCACCTCGGCCGCGGGTAGCGCAGCGGTCGGCTCGTCGAGTACGAGTACGCCGGAGTCGGCGTCCTCGCGATCCTGCAACGCGCGCACGATCGCAACTCGGCAACGGTCGGCGGCGCGCAATGCCGCGAGCGGCGTCTTCGGGCTGGCGTGAATCTCGTAGCGCTCGAGCAATTCGGTGGTACGGGCGTTGAGCGCGTGCCAGTCGATCCGGCCGCCGAGCCCGCGCGGGTACTCCGCCCCGAGGGCGAGGTTCTCGGCGATGGACAGCTCCGGGAAGACGGCCGGCTGCTGGTGCACGAACCGGAGACCGGCCGCGTGCGCCCTCGCGGGCGTCCAGTCGTGGGCGCCGACCGGGTCCGCGGACCCGACGACGATCTCGCCGCCGGGGTCAGCCGGTACGACGCCGGCGAGGATCTTGATCGTCGTCGACTTGCCCGAGCCGTTGCCGCCGAGCAGCGCGTGAATCTCACCGGTACGGATCTGAAGGAACAGCGAGTCGAGGGCGAGGTGACCGGCGTAGGTCTTGGACAAGCCGCGCACCGCGAGTGCGGTGCGCGGCTTGTCCAGCACAGCGGGCATCAGCCCACGCCCCAAGCCTTCTTGTAGATCGCCTTGAAGTCGATCGGCGAGACCCATGGCCCGCTCGAAGCCAGGTTGTGGCTCGGGTCGACGAGTTGCCAGCCGAGGCCGGAGTACGCCGGTGCCTTGCCCTGGAACAAGCTGTTCAACGTGTCGACCGCCGACCAGCCGGTCCAATCGGACGGCGAGATCATGACCGCGCTGACACCTTGGTGGGTGCGCATGAGGTCGAGCTCGGGCTGGAAGCCCTCACCGCCCATCACGTACAGCTTGCTGCCGCGGCCGGACTGTTGGATGGCCGGCGCGATCGAGAGCAAGGTGGCCGCGGTGAACGGGCTCTTGACGACGTTCGCCTCGGGGTGTTGCAGCAACGCCGAAGCCGCGCGCTGTTGAAGGGTCGGGCCGAGGTCTAGACCCTTGAACTCGACGTCAGCTACAACCTTGCACCCAGCACACTGCTTGATCGCGTTGAGGAATCCGGTGCCGGTGTAGTGCAGGACGGTCGCCTCGGGGTCGTTGAAGAAGATGACCTTCGCCTTGCCGCCGGTCGCCGCGATCGCCGCCTGGCCCTGCGCGAAGCCGTACTTCTGCGCGAACGCGCCGAGGTTCTTGTTGGCCTCCGGGCCGTAGTTGGTGAAGCCGCTGAACAACGCCGTACCGCCCTTGCCGGCGTACGGATCGTTGCAGTCGTATGCATAGATCGGGACGACCTTTATCCCTTTTGCCTTCGCTTGTTCAAGCTGCGACTTGACGAATGAACAGTCGATGGCGTCGAGCACGATGCCGTCCGCGCCGGAGGCGAGCGCCTGGCTCATCAGCTGCGGGTAGTTCGACGGGTTGAGCTGTGAGTCGTAGACGGTGACGCTCCAGCCGATCGCCTCGGCGGCTTCCTTCGCGGCGTTGACCGGGATCGAGGAGCTGATCGAGGACTGCCCGGCCGAGATGATGACGATCTTTTTGCCCTTGGCTGCCGGCCGCGGCGCCGGGTCGGGCGAGGTCAGCGTGCCCTTGTAGACCGCGGCGAGCACCGCCTGATCGCCGACATTGTTCGTGCTCGCCGTCGGCGCCTGGTTGTCCGGCGTGTCCGTGGTGCTGGCGGTTTTCGACGTACCGCCGCAGGCGCCGGCGAGTGCGACCGCGACGAGGGTGAGTGCTGCGGGAACTGATCGGGGGCCGACTCGCGTGCGGGACCGGACCAAACCGTGCGCCATCGTGTGCGTTCTCCCCGGAGTGGTGGCCACGCGGAGGGCGGGCCGGATGCACTCGACGGTAAATTCGGGAATGCGCCTCACTGGTGTTTACGCTGGGTAACTACTCGAACGGAATTCCGTTCTAGCACCGCGTGGCTATGGAAAAGTGGCGAAACACCCGTCCGCTGATCTTGAGAATGCCTGTCACGGCCGCTTCGATTTCGGCAGGGCTGCGACGACGGCGTCGTACGACCCGTCGATGGCCTCGCGCAACTCGTCGTCGGGGACGGCGCCGCCGACTCGCAGGCTGTTCCAGCCGTACCGGCCGATGTACGCCGAAACCGTGACGTCGTCCGGGTAGCGGGCCCGGAGTTCGGCGGCGGCGTCGAGGTCGCGGCCGCATTTGAGACCGATGCGGGTCGTCGCGGGGCCGGCGCTGTCGTCGACCGAGCCGAGGAACGCGAAGATCTTGTCGGCGACCTTGACCACCTGATCGCCCTCCCACGGCTCGTCCAACCAGGCGCCCGGCTTGGCCAGGCAGTACTCGACAATGTCCGTTTTCATCATGTTCGTCCCTTTTCCTACGTACGCTGCGTAATCAAGACCGCACGGTACGAAGTATGTGAAATCGCCAAGAGGAATCCACGGAAACGCTGCGAAGGGATGCCCCGACCTGCGCCGGTTCAGCGTGCCCGACAAGGTGGCCGACGGCGCGGGAGATGCGGAGCAATGATGCTCGCCCTGTCCCGTCGTACGGTAATCGCGACGTCCATCCTCGCCGCGACCGGAGTAGCGGTCCCGGTCACCCTCGCCGCCACCTCCGGGGGCGGTACGCCGGCCAACAAGGCTGTGGCCGCGGGCTCACACCTCGCCGTCATCAGCGCGAACCAGACGCAGACTCTGCTCACCGCTACCTTCAAGACCTCGAAGCCGGAGGACCTGCTCCTCTCGGTGTCGGCCGAGTGCAGCATCCTGACCCAGCTGGTCACGAACAACGACAACCCGAGCGCCGATGCGCAGGCCGGCGTGCACATGTGGCTGACCCTCGACGGCAAGGTCATCCCGGTTCAGGACGCCAGCACCCCGCCGCAGGACCCGAACGCCTCGGCTGCCGGTGACCCTGCCAAGGACGGCGTCACGTTCTGCGACCGTGAATACCAGCGCACCGTCACCGACAACGAGAGCCCGGCTGACGGCATCGACACGATCAGCGACTACATCCGGACCAAGTCGGCGCACGCCTTCTCGTGGGTCCGGCTGAACGCGGGCAGCGGCGACCACACGGTGGCCCTGGTTGCGACCTTCAACAACTCGACGAGCGGCGACCCGGGCAACGTGGCGCAGGCCATCATCGGTAACCGCACGCTCATCATCGAGCCGACCAAGCTCGCGAACAACGCGGTTATCTCCGACAACGGCACCTCGACGTCGGGCTGAGTTTCGGCATGACCTCCGGCCAGTAGCGCCCGGCCGGACCCGAGGCGCCCGTGACCCGCAAGGGTCGCGGGCGCCTCGCTATGTACGGCGCCACCCTCTCCCGATGTGTCAGCGATGTCGGCCGCGGCCTGACGGCCGCAAGCGACCGAGAACGCAGCCAGCAGACGCCTGCCGCCGCCCGCCGCAGGCCTGCGGGAGCT
>JAVEEG010000381.1 GCA_030840585.1 Frankiaceae bacterium
CATCGGCTTCAGCCGACCCGGCATCGAGCTGACCAAACGAATGCTGTCGTCGAGTCTCGACGCGGCGAGCCTGTCCGCACACATGGGCCACGAGGGTCTCGCGCAGCTCTACGTGCGGCTGACGACCCGCAACTTCGAAGAAGCGGTCAGCGCACGCAAGGAGAAGCGCGCACCGGAATTCAAGGACTGACATGCCTTCTGTGCCCGACGACGAAGCGCGGCAGGCCACTCAGCGCCTCGCCGACGCAATGCGTCGGATCATCGCCCGACTGGCACTCGTGCGCCCACCGGTCGACCAGCTGGACCGCGCCGCGGAGACCGCCAACGCGTTCGCCGATTCACTCGACGAGCTACCCGCGCGTTCGCAGTCGTGGGAGGTCAGCGAAGCGGGCCTCATGCCGCGCGACTTCGTCGGCCACAGCCCGGTCAGCGGGGCGAACAACCCGATCGCGCCGCCGCTGCGCATGCGCGTCGTCGGCGACCCCGATGGCGAGCATCACATCGAGGGCGACATCGTCTTCGGTGCGGCGTACGAGGGACCTCCCGGGCACTGTCACGGTGGCTGGGTCGCCGCGATGTTCGACGAGCTGCTCGGGTTCGTCCAGCTGAAGCCGGGGTTCACGGCGTACCTGAAGGTCGACTACCGCGCCCCGACGCCGCTGAACCAAGAGCTCGCGCTGCGCGGCTGGATCGAGTCGATCGAGGGGCGCAAGCGACTGATCCGCGGCACCTGTCACCTCGGCGATCGGCTGCTGAGCGAGGCCGAAGGGTTGTTCATCGCGCCGAAGGACGGCGAGGACTACATGGCAAGGCTGGGGAAGCTGTGACGACGACACATGTTGCGGGCCGGTACGCCGGCAAGGCCGCGGTCATCACCGGAGCAGGGTCCGGCATCGGCCAGGCCACTGCGCTCCGGCTCGCCGCCGAGGGCGCGCACGTGCTCGGGCTCGACATCAATGCCGAGGGGCTGGCGACAACCGCGGCGCGCGCCGACGCGGGGATCGAGACCCGGCAGTGCGACATCGCCGATCCGGCTCAGTGCCGGGCGGCCATCGAGGACGCCGTCGAGCGATTCGGGCGACTCGACGTTCTCGGCAACGTCGCCGGCATCGCTCGCGCTGATCACCTGCAGGACGTCACCGAGGCGGCGTACCGGCAGATGATGGGTGTCAACGTCGACGGTTACTTCTTCATGGCGCAGGCGGCGATCCCGCATCTGCTGCACGAGGGTGGCGCGATCGTGAACATCGCGTCCAACGCCGGGATCATCGGGCAGGCCTACACCGTCGTTTATTGCATGACGAAGGGCGCCGTCATCCAGCTGACCCGGGCGCTTGCGATGGAGTACCTAAAGACGCCGCTGCGGGTCGTGGCGATCGCGCCGGGCATGGTCGACACCGGCCTCACCCGTGGCTATCAGATGCCCGCTGACGTGGACTGGGACCTGGTCGGGCGCTACATCAGCCCGCGCGGCGCGACCCCACCGGAGACGATCGCGGCGCTATTCGCGTTCTTGGCCTCCGGCGACGCCCCGAACATGCACGGCGCGATCGTGTCTGCCGACCACGGCATGACCACTGGCTGACCCAATGCTTTGGTGTTAGGTCGCGAGTCAGCCGACGGACTCGCGGTAGCGCGTCGTCGACACCACGGGATCGGTGTCGATCTTCGGGATGACGTGCTTGCCGATCAGCTCGATCGTGCGGATGGTGTCCTCGATCTTCGCCGGGCCGATGCCGAAGACGATCTGGTCGATGCCGGTCTCTTCCCAGCGCTTGCACTGGGCGAGTGCCATGTCCGGGTCACCGAGGACGACGCCGCCGTACTCCGCCGCAAGCTGCGCGGTCTCCAGCGTCGGCTCGGGAAGTGTCTCGGGCCACTTCGGCACCCACTCCGGCGCCGGGAACGTGTCGTGATACCGGTAGACGTTCGAGACCAGGTAGTTGGGCTTCGAGTCGACGTAGGACTGGAACGCCGTCTCCTTGTCCTCGGCAACGTACGCCGCGATGCACGACATGATGTTGTCGTTGACGAAGGCCCCGACCGGCTCGGCCTCGGCGATTCCGTCCTTGTAGGACTTGCGCAGCTTCTCGACCTTGTCCCAGCGGTCGAGGGAGAACCCGAGCACGCCCATGCCCATCCGGCCGGCCATCTCGTACGAGGGCGGGTTGCCGGCGGCGTACCACATCGGGGCGTGGCCCTTGCCGTACGGCCGCGGCAGGATCTTGCGCGGCGGCAGTGACCAGTACTTGCCCTCGTACCCTTCGTAGGTCTCCTGGGTGAACATCTTCGGGAACTCCCGGATGACGTCCTCCCAGATCTCCTTGGTCTGGTTGGTGTCGGTGACGCCGGCGTGGTGCAAGAAGCCGAGGATCTCGTGACTACCCGCCCCGCGCCCGGTGCCGAACTCGACCCGGCCGTTGGAGACGTGGTCGAGGTAGTTGATCCGCTCGGCGACCTTCGCCGGGTGGTTCACCTGCGGGAGCGGGTTGAAGATGCCACCACCGATGTGGATCCGCTCGGTCTTGGCGGCGAGGTACCCCGCAACGACGTCGTTCGCCGACAGGTGGGAGTACTCGTCGAGGAAGTGGTGCTCGGTCAGCCAGCAGAACTTGAAGCCCGCCTTGTCGGCCGCGATCACCGCCTCCATGTCCTCGAAGATCGCGTGGTGCTCGGCGTCCGGATCACGCTCGCGCCGGCTGTTGGGCACGTAGTTCTGGAGGAACAGGCCGAACTCCATCAGGACGCTCCCTCTGTCTTCGCACTACCTCGTCGAGTTGCATTATATGGCATAACGTTATCCGTATCTGACGACCCGTCAGAAAGATATCCGACGGCGGTCAGGATGATTCCGCCTTGGCCGCAGGTCGCCAGAAGACAACCAGCAGCCCGAACGCGCCGATCACTCCGATCGCGGTGACTGCGACTCCCTTGCCGCCGTACAGCCAGCCGTGCAGGTGCAGCGAGAACGCATGGTCGAGCGAGACCTTGCCGCCGCCGATAGCCCCGAGCGCGAAGCAGCTCAACGTGATGAACAGCACGTACTCGTACCCTTCGCCCGGTCGAATAATGAAGTAGCCGTTCTTGAGGTGTTTGGCGATGAGGGCGACCACCATGACGCCGACGTCCATGGC
>JAVEEG010000221.1 GCA_030840585.1 Frankiaceae bacterium
CTGAAGAAGGTCCTGAAGGAGATCCGCACCCGGGGCGACATCATCCTGTTCATCGACGAGCTGCACACGCTCGTCGGCGCGGGTGCCGCCGAGGGCGCCATCGACGCCGCGTCCATCCTCAAGCCGATGCTGGCGCGTGGTGAGCTGCAGACGATCGGTGCCACGACGCTCGACGAGTACCGCAAGCACCTCGAGAAGGACGCCGCCCTCGAGCGGCGCTTCCAGCCGATCCAGGTCGGCGAGCCGTCGCTCGCGCACACCATCGAGATCCTCAAGGGCCTGCGCGACCGTTACGAGTCGCACCACCGCGTGTCCATCACCGACGCCGCGCTGGTCGCCGCCGCGACGCTCGCCGACCGCTACATCTCCGACCGCTACCTCCCCGACAAGGCGATCGACCTCATCGACGAGGCCGGCTCGCGGATGCGCATCCGTCGGATGACCGCACCGCCGGACCTGCGCGAGTTCGACGAGAAGATCGCGAGCGTACGGCGGGAGAAGGAGAGCGCGATCGACGCGCAGGACTTCGAGAAGGCCGCGTCGTTGCGGGACAAGGAAAAGACGCTGCTCGCCGAGAAGGCCACGCGCGAGAAGGAGTGGAAGGCCGGCGACATGGACGTCGTCGCCGAGGTCACCGACGAGGAGATCGCCGAAGTCCTCGCGACCTGGACCGGCATCCCGGTGTTCAAGCTCACCGAGGAAGAGACGTCACGACTGCTGCGGATGGAAGACGAGCTGCACCGCCGGGTGATCGGTCAGGAGCAAGCGGTCAAGGCTGTCTCGCAGGCGATCCGCCGTACCCGCGCGGGGCTGAAGGACCCGAAGCGCCCCGGTGGCTCGTTCATCTTCGCCGGCCCGTCCGGTGTCGGTAAGACCGAGTTGTCGAAGACCCTCGCCGAGTTCCTGTTTGGCGACGAGGACGCGCTGATCCAGCTCGACATGAGCGAGTTCATGGAGAAGCACACGGTGTCCCGGCTGGTCGGTTCACCGCCCGGTTACGTCGGCTATGAAGAGGGCGGCCAGCTCACCGAGCGGGTGCGGCGCAAGCCGTTCTCGGTCGTGCTGTTCGACGAGGTCGAGAAGGCGCACCCGGACGTGTTCAACACGCTGCTTCAGGTGTTGGAGGATGGCCGGCTGACCGACTCGCAAGGCCGCACCGTCGACTTCAAGAACACCGTCATCATCATGACGACGAACCTCGGTACCCGCGACATCGCGAAGGGGCTGAACCTCGGCTTCGCCGGCGGTGACACCGAGACGTCGGGTTACGAGCGGATGAAGACGAAGGTCGGCGAGGAGCTCAAGCAGCACTTCCGGCCGGAGTTCCTCAACCGGGTCGACGACATCATCGTGTTCCACCAGTTGTCCGAGGACAACATCGTCGAGATCGTCGACCTGATGATCAGTCGCGTCGACACGGCGATGAAGAACCGCGACATGGCGATCGAGTTGACCTCGGACGCGAAGAAGCTGCTCGCGAAGAAGGGGTACGACCCGGTCCTCGGTGCCCGGCCGCTACGCCGCACGATCCAGCGGGAGATCGAGGACATCCTGTCCGAGAAGATCCTGTACGGCGAGTTGCAGGCCGGCCAGATCGTCGTCGTGGATGTCGAAGACGATCCGGAGAACGAGGGTCAGCAGCGGTTCGTGTTCCGCGGTGAAGCCAAGCCGGTGACACCTGACGCGCCGGACGCGGTACCCGTCGAGGCCGCGTCAGCGGCCGACGACGCCCCCGTCGAGTGAGACGAACCTCGTCTTCTCAGCAGTTCAGAAGACGAGGTTCGTAACACTCAACGTCGCCTGGCGCGTTCGCGCGCTAGCTCTGCTTTCAGTGCGTTGACTTCGGCTTGCAGTTCGAAGACGCGGCGTACCCCGGCGAGGGTGATCCCTTCGCCGATCAGGTCGAGCGCCGCCTCGACCCGGCCGATGTCGTTGCGGCTGTAGCGCCGCTGCGCTCCGTCGGACCGGGCCGGCGACACGACGTCGTACTGGTCGAGCCGGCGCAGGAACGCCTGCTGCACGCCGACCAGCTCGGCGACCTGACCGACCGTGTAGAGCGGCCGGCTGTCGTCGGGGAACGCCGCGGTGGGCAACTCAGCTGCCGATCTGCGCCTGGTCGCCGGTGCGGATCTCCACCCGGCGCGGCTTCGCCTGCTCGGCCAGCGGCAGCCGGACGCAGAGCACGCCGTCGGCGTAATCGGCGGACACCCGCTCGCCATCGACCCAGTCCGGGACCCGCAGCCGCCGGGTCATCGTGCCGTCGAACCGCTCCTGCACGAGGACCTGCTCGCCTTCCCCATAGGGGGCGTGCCGCTCGGCGGTGACGGTCAGCGTGTGGTTTTCGACGGTGAGCGAGATCTTGTCGGTGGGCACGCCGGGCAGGTCGAAGCGGACGATGAGCTCGTCACCCTGCCGGATCACGTCCATCGGCATGCCGGCCGCCTCGGGTGTGCCGAGCGCGCGCGTGGTCAGGCGGTCGAACTCGGCCAGGAACGGGTCGAATCGGTCCAGCAGCATCGGAAGACACCTCCGTTCGGTCGGGGACAACTGCTGAACCCACTTATAGCAAAACTCTAAATTCAGTGACAAGTCTGCTACGACGGCAACCGATAGAGGCCGTCGGCTGTGTGCTCGGCTAGGCCGTCGGCGACCAAGCCGGCGAGGGCGCGGCTGCGCTGCGCCGGGTCCGGCCACACCATGTCGAGTTCGCGCGCGGGCACGTCGCCATGGCTGGCCCGCAGCACGGCGAGCAGCCGGCCACGCACCTCGCGGTCGGTGCCGGCGTACGGCTGAGGTCGACCGCGCCGGACGCCCGCCGGGTAACCGGCCGCCCGCCACCGGCACTGCGCCGCGACCGGGCACTCCTCGCAGCGCGGCGTCCGCGCCGTACAGACCAGCGCGCCGAGCTCCATCACCGCGACCGAGTACGCGCCGGGTGGATCCGGCAGCCGGGCTTGTGCGCGCTCCCACTCGCCAACCGTCGGCGAGCCGGCCGCGTCGGCGACGCCGTCGTAGACCCGGGCATATACCCGGCGGACGTTCGTGTCGAGGACCGCGACCCGGGTGCCGCCGGCGAACGCCGCGATCGCGGCCGCGGTGTACGCGCCGACGCCGGGCAACGTTCGCAGCACGACAGGATCCAGCGGTACGTCGCCGCCGTAGCGGTCGACGATCGTGATGGCGGCGGCGTGCAGGCGCAGCGCGCGCCGCGGGTAGCCGAGCCGATCCCACGCGCGGACCGCCTCGCCGGCCGGCTCGGCGGCGAGGGCGGCCGGCGCCGGCCACCGCGCCATCCACGCCGACCACACCGGCAGCACCCGCGCGACCGGGGTCTGCTGCAACATGAACTCGCTGACCATGACGCCCCACGGCCCGCAGCCGGGCTCGCGCCACGGCAACGCCCGGGCGGCGCCCGCGTACCAGCCGGTGACGGCGCGGGCGAAGTCTTCGGTCATGGCGCCGCCATGGTCACACGTAGGCTGCCCGCATGGTGCTGCACCCGGTCGGCCCGCACGAGCCGCGGGTCTATTGGACGCGCCGCGCCGTCCTGTTGCTCGCGATCATCCTCGTGATCGTGCTGTTCGCCGCCTACGCCTGCTCCGGCGGTGACGCCAAGCCGGCGGCGGGCCGCGTGCATCCGCCGTCGTCGACGCCGACGCCGACCGCGACGTCCACCCCGACGACCGCATCGACGGTGTGCAGCAAGGACGAGCTGACGGTCGCGATCGGCACCGATGCGACGACTTACCCGGCCGGCGTGCTGCCGCACCTCACCGCGACGATCCGCACGACGGGTACGGCGCCCTGCTCGCTGCCGGTGAGCGCGATCAGCTGGGAGGTCGTGTCGGGTCCGGACACCGTCTACACGACCGCGGGCTGCCCGGTCACTAGCCGCTCGTCGTTCACGGTCCGGCCCAACCACCCGCTCCGGACCGCTCGGATCTGGGGCCGGCACCGGTCGGTCCACGGCTGCGCGACGCCTGGCGCGGCGGCCGCGGCCGGGACTTACCAGGCCCGGGTGACCGTCGCCGGGCTGCAGTCGGGCGCGGCGGTCTTCCACCTCACCGGATGAACCCGGACTGACCCGGACATTCGCGCCGTTCGGGGCCGCTTCGGCGCTCAAGCACCCGCCTGATCCCGACGAGACCTAACCGACGGCTCAGTTCGGGTGAGGAGAAGCGTGACCGTGGCGTTACCGCCGCCGAGCGCGGAGCCGAACTCGACTGCGCCGGTTTCCGTCGTGGTCGTCGACGACTCGTCGGTGCAGCGCCGGTTCGCCCGCATGGTCATCGACGGCGACCCTGGCCTCGCGCTGGTCGGCGAGGCCCGCACCGGCAGTGACGCGATCGCGCTGGTCGAGCGGCTTCGCCCGCAGGTCGTCCTCATGGATCTGCACCTGCCGATGATGAACGGCATCGAGGCGATCGAACGGATCATGGCGGTCCGGCCGACGCCGATCCTCGTCTACTCGTCGTTCGTCGATGGTGACGACCGCGAGAACGCCGCCGCCGCACTCGCCGCCGGCGCCGTCGACGTCATGGCCAAGCCGGGCGCACCCGACGGCGGACCGGCGAACCTCGAGCAGTACGCCGAGAGCCTCCGCCGGCGGTTGCGTCTCGTCGGCCGGGTCAAGGTCATCACCCACCCGCGCGCGAGGCTCGGCGGCGCCGGCGCGCAACTGTCCACGCACCGGCTGCGCCGGCCCGCGGGGGCGCCGGCAACCGAGGTACGGCGAAGTGCACCCGCGCCGGTCCCGCTCGCCACAACTGATTCCGGCCTGACCGCGCGCCGGGTCAAGGTCATTGCCATCGGCGCGTCCACCGGTGGCCCGCAAGCGCTCGCGACGTTGCTCTCGGAACTGCCGGCCGATCTCGAATCCGCCGTCGTCGTGATCCAGCACATGGCCGACGGCTTCATGGAGGGCTTGGCCGGCTGGCTCGACGGGCTGTGCCCGTTGCCCGTCGCCGTCGGCAGCAGCGGCAAGCGGCTGTTGCCCGGCACGGTCACCGTGGCGCCGAGTGGGCTGAACCTCGTCGTACACGACCAGCTGCGGGTGACGACGGAGGAGCCGCCGCGATCGCAGTACCACGTGCCCGGCATCGACGTGACGTTCGGTTCGCTCGCCGACGCGGTCGGAGCGCAGGCGGTCGGCCTATTGCTGACGGGCATGGGCCGCGACGGCGCGGCCGGGTTGAAGCGGATGCGCGAGCGCGGTGCGTTCACGATTGCGCAGGATGAAGAGACCTGCGCGGTGTACGGGATGCCGGCCGCGGCCATGGCCGTCGACGCGGTCGACCGGCAACTTCCGCTCGGCGAGATCGGCGCCGCGTTGCGGCAACTCACCGGCAATGACGGTGCCGCAACATGAACCGCGTCGTGTTGACCGATGCGGAGTTCACCGCACTCGCCACGTTGTTGCACGACGCGGCCGGGCTCACGTTCGACGAGTCCCGGCGCGAGTCGCTGTCGTACTCGGTGACCGAACGGATCCGGGTGACCGGCTGCCCGGACGTCCCGTCGTACCTCACCTTGCTGCGCGGCGGTGACGAGAAGGAGCGGCAGGCGCTGCTCGACGAGGTCACGATCCCGGAGACACATTTCTTCCGCAACCCGCCGCAGATCCGCGCGTTGCGCAAGTACGTGCTGCCCGAGATCCTGCGGGCCGCGAGCACGACGAAGCGGCTGCGGATCTGGAGCGCCGGTTGCTCGACGGGCGAAGAGCCGTACACGATCGCGATGCTCATTCGCGAACTGCTGCCGGCGGCCGCCGGTTGGGACGTACAGATCATCGCGACCGATGTCTCCAACCGCGCGCTCGCGGCGGCTCGCAACGGCCGCTACTCCGAGCGATCGTTCGTGATGACCGATCCCGTTGATTTGCAACGGTTTTTCACGCTCGACACCAACGCGCGGTCCTGGCAGATCCGCGACGAGATCCGGGAAATGGTGGAGTTCCGCCACCACAACCTGGTGACCGAACTGCCGCCGTTCGACAACGGCCAACTCGACGTAGTGTTCTGCCGCAACGTCACGATCTACTTCGACCGGGATACGACGAAGGCGCTGATGCGCCGGTTGCACAGCTGCTTGCGCGACGGCGGTTACCTGTTCCTCGGCCATGCCGAGACGCTGTGGCAGGTGACCGACGCATTCTCGTTGGTGTCGCTCGGCGACGCGTTCGTCTACCGCCGGCAGCCTGAGGACGCGGAGCGGCGGCGGGTGCTGCCGGACCGTCGGACCGAGGAAGAGCCGCGGCCGACCCGAGCCGACCGCCGCCGTGGTCCGCTGGATCGACGTGGCGCGGAAGCTGCCGTGCGCGAGCCGGTTGCTCCGTCGAAGAGCCGGTTGCGCCCGCCCCCCGTCGTACCCGCTCCGACGAAACCGGCCCGTTCGGTGCCGCGGCATGCGGCGCCGGGCACGCCGGACCCGCTGGTCGCGGTGCGCGCCGCGGTCACTGCCGGCCGGTACGCCGAAGCCGCCGACCTCGCCGGCGAGTGCGGTGTCGCGCAACCACTGCGGGCAGAGGCGCACTACCTGCACGGACTGGCGCTGACCAACCTCGGCCGTGACGGCGAAGCTCTCGTCGTACTCCGCAAGGCGGTGTACCTCGACCCGCAGGACGGGTTCGCACATTTCCTGCTCGGCGGTGCGTTGGAGCGTTGCC
>JAVEEG010000246.1 GCA_030840585.1 Frankiaceae bacterium
CCTCGGCCAGCCGCGCGACCGGTTGCTTCGTCCGGCTCGACTCCGACTGCTGGAACGCCGCGACGAACGAGTCGACGTCGGTCAGCGCGCGGTACGACGCATCGATCGCCCGCCGGATCTCGCTGCCTGGGGCGACCACCATCGTGACCGACATGCGCGCCGCCTGCGCGAGCTGCATCTGCAGCGTCGCGGACGGCTCGGCGACGGCGACGACCAGTGTGTTGTCGAGCTTCATCATCGGCACCGCGGTCTCGCTGCGGGCGAGGCTCTCCGGCAGGCACAGGACCGCCTCGGGCTCTGGCGACTCCTGGGCGAGATCGACGAGCGCCAGCTCCATCTGCTCGGACAGCGCGAGTGCGAGCTCGCGTTCCTGGAGCGCACCGGCTTCGACGAGCAACTGACCGAGCCGCTTGCCCGACGCCGACTGGCGCAGCAACGCCTCCGCGACCTGCGGTGACGTCACCCGGGTCCGCTGGACCAGCAGGTCACCGAGCCGGGTCCAGCTGTCCTCGCCGCCGTCGCCTTGCCGCGGCAATGCCAGGTCGGCGGCGGTCGCCGTAGCGTTCCCGCCGTCGGCGTGCCGGCCGGTGTCCGGCCGCGTGCGTCGCAATGCCACGGGGGTGCTGCTCCTTCGATCCGACGCCGTCAGACGAGGCTGACGACGATGAGGGTGACGATGCCGAGGACGGCCGCGAGCAGCAGGACGCCTTCGAGCGTGACCGTGCCGAGGCGCCGTCGCGCGACCGGATGCTGGGTCATGCGCTACTGCCTCCGCGGGAAGGGGGAAAGACCGACACTTGGAGTCAAGTACGACGAAGCCCCCGGGGACATCGGCAAGGCGGCCGGGGTTCAGCGCCATCAGGGGTATTGACAACGTCGTCGCGATGAGTTATCCGCGCTCGTTTCGGTTGGGAAAAGAAACGGGCCGGTTCGTGAGAACCGGCCCGTCACCCCAGAGCTGAACCCCCCTCGAGTTCAGCGCCCCACGACATAGTCGTCGCAATGCGCGGTGTGGGTCAGCACGCGTTCGGTCACAACTGACCGGCGGTTCGTCCTATTGACGGCGGCGCCGGAGATGAGCTAGCGACACGAGCCTCAGCGCAGCGGGTCGTCCGCGGTCTGCGCCTTGATCAGCCCCATCCGCATCGCGGTCATGATCGCCTGCGCCCGGTTGCCCGCGCCAAGCTTCTCGTAGAGCTTCGAGATGTGCGTCTTCGCGGTCGACTCGCTGATGTAGAGCTTCTTCGCGATCTGCGCCACCGCGAGCCCGTCGGCCAGCAGCCCGAGCACTTCGCGCTCACGCGGGGAGATCTGCGGCCCGGACGGCGCGAGCCGCCGCTTCATCGCGTTCGCGAGATCGGCGGCGGAGAAGGCTTCGGGAGAGGCGGCGGCGTGCCGGGCCGCGGCGACGACATCTTCGGCCGGCGCATCCTTCGGCACGAACGCGGATGCGCCCGCCTCCAGCGCGCCGAACAGGTGCTCGTCGCCGGCGTACATCGTCAGCACGACGATGCCCATCTGCGGGTTGGCGGCGCGCAGCTTCTTCACCGCGTCGAGGCCACTGCCGTCGGGCAGCCGGATGTCCATCAGCACGACGTCGGGCTTGTGCTGCGCGGCGACCGCGAGCGCTTCGGCGACCGACGACGCCTCGGCGACGACGGTGAAGTCCTCGGCCCGCTCGAAGGCGCGACGCAATCCCTGCCTGATCAGGTCGTGGTCGTCGACGAGCAAGACTCTTTTCATACCTGCGGCAACTCCTCAAGGCCGGCGTCCGCATTTGACGCCCCTAATGTAGTGCCGTGGGCGGGTCCGCCGGCCAGTGAAACCTCCACCTTTGTGCCCCGCGGCGTCCGGGGCTCGACCTGCACGGTCGTGCGCAGCCGCTTGGCCCGCTCGCCCATGATCTGCAGCCCGTACGAGTCGTGCCGGGCCTTACCGAGGCCGCGGCCGTCGTCCTCGACCCGCAGCAGCGCGCCCGGCGGCTCGACCTCCAGCGTCACCCAGAGGTTCTCCGCATTCGCGTGCTTGCGCGCGTTGGTGATCGCCTCCTGCGCGATCCGCAGCAATTCGGCCTCGGTTTCCGCCGGCAGCCGGTTGGCCGCCTCCGCCAGCGACAGGTGGACGGTCAGGCCGGATTGGCGGCCGACGGAACGCACGTAGTCGGACAGCGCAGCACCGAGTCCGCCGTGCACGTCGACCTCGCTGCGCAGGTCGAAGATGGACAGCCGCAGCTCGCTGACGATCCGGGTGATCTCCTTGCGCAGGTCCTGCAGCTGCTGCGACATCGACTCGTTGTCGCGGGATTCGGCGGCGAGGCCGTCGACGAAGTAGCCGAGGTAGGACAGTTCCTGCGCGATGCCGTCGTGGATCTCGCGGGCCACCCGCCGCCGCTCTTCCGCCGTAGCGACGCCGCGTACCTCGTCGAACAGCAGCGCGGTCTCCAGCCGCAGCGCCGCCTCGCTGGCGACCCGGGTGACTTCCGCGATGTCGAGGTTGGCGAAGCTGCGGTGCTCGGTCTCGAGCCCGACGAGGCCGAACGTACGCAGCCCGATCACGAGCGGTACGACGACGCCGCTGCCGGGTCCGCCGGACAGCTGCTGGTTGAGCCGCTGCGGGCGCTGCGACAGCCACGCCTCGGCGAACGGCCCTTCGTCGGTGACGTCGACGTCCCAGTCGGTGCGGTCGATCCCGGTGCCGGCCAGCCCGATCAGCCGGCCGCCGCCGGTGCGGACGAACACCGCAGCCCGGTCGAAGTCGCACACCGCCCGAAGCGACTGGAGCAGGCCCTCGGCGATCGTGCCCGGGTCCAGCCCGACCGAGAGTTGGCGGGCGACCGGCCGCAACTGGGCGAGCAGCCGGTACGCCGCGGCGTACGAGGGGTCCTGATGCTCGGCGGTGGTCGCGGCGGGCGGTGCCCGCAGTGCGCGGATCCAGGCGCCGGCGAGACCGAAGGCCAGCGCGAGCACGACCCACAGCGCGCTCTGCCGGGCCAGCGCGTCACCGCTGTCGACGAGCCGGCCGCCGACGAGCAAGGCGATCGCGGCGAGGCCGACGGGCACCACCGCGCTGGCCGAACCCGCGATCAGGCCGCCGGCGAACGCCGGGGCGATCAGGTTCGGGAACAGCGGGCTGTCCGCGCCGCCGCTCTCGATCACCGCGACGACGGTCGAGACCGCGGTCAGCGCGCGGACCAGCAGGCCGAGCCGGCCGGGCCACTCGCGGATGCTGGTGACGACGCCAAGCACCAGCAACAGCGGGAACCACAACAGCGCATCCGACCGCTGCGGGCTGAACGACGCGAGGATGAACACCAGCGCGAGGATCGAGAAACGCGCGATCGCGGCGATCTGGAGCGAGCTCCACGCCGTACGCGCGCCGGCCGCCGACCGGAAGCGGTCAGCGGCGCCCCGGATCCAGCTCAGTCGTGCTTCCCCGAGTAGAGCGCCTCGACGTCGTCGGCGTAGTCCTTCAGTACGACGTTGCGCTTGACCTTCATCGACGGGGTCAGGTGGCCGCTGTCGACGGTCCAGTCCTCCGGCAGGATGCGGAACGCCTTGATCGCCTCGGCCTTCGACACGGCTTTGTTCGCATCGTCGATCGCGGCTTGAATCGCCGCGCGAAGCCCGCCGTCGTCAGCGAGGTCGGCAACGGAGGCGCCGGAATCCTTGCCATTCTTGGATTTCCAGTCCGGGAACGCTTCTTCGTCGATCGTGACGAGCGCGGCGATGAACGGCTTCTGGTCGCCGACGACCATGCACTGGCTGACCAGCGGGTTGGCCCGCAGCCGATCCTCGAGCACGGCCGGCGCGACGTTCTTGCCGCCGGCGGTGACGATGAGCTCCTTCTTCCGCCCGGTGATGCGCAGGTAGCCGTCGCTGTCGAGCTCGCCGATGTCGCCGGTGTGGAACCACTCGTCGCCTTCGAGCGCCTCTTTGGTCGCCTCCGGGTTGTTGTAGTAGCCGACGAAGACGTTGTCGCCTTTGAGCAGGATCTCGCCGTCGTCCGCGATCCGTACGGTCACGCCCGGGATGGGCCGGCCGACGGTGCCGACCTTCATCGCGTCCGGGCGGTTCACGGTCGCGCCGGCGGTCGTCTCGGTCAGGCCGTAGCCCTCGTAGATCGGCAGCCCGATGCCGCGGAAGAAGTGACCCAGCCGGGCGCCGAGCGGGGCGCCGCCGGAGATCGCGGAGTGGGCCCGGCCGCCGAGCGCGGCCCGCAGCTTCGAGTAGACGAGGCCATCGAAGATCCGGTGCGGGATCTCGAGCGCGAGGCGGGTCGCCGGGCTGCCGTCCTGCGCCTCGCTGTAGGCGATCGCGACCTTTTCGGCGAGGTCGAAGATCGCACCCTTGCCGTCGGCGTGCGCGCGCTGCTTCGCGGTGTTGTAGACCTTCTCGAACACCCGGGGGACCGACAGCACGAACGTCGGCTTGAACGCGCCGAGGTCGCCGATCAGGTTCTTGATGTCCGCGGTGTGGCCCATCCGCACCCGGTTCTGCACGCAGCCGACCTGGATGATCCGGGCGAACACATGCGCGAGCGGCAGGAACAGCAGGGTCGACTGGTCCGGCCCGAACAGCTCTTCCAGACCGTCGGTCGTGGCCATCGCGTCGTACATGAAGTTGTGGTGGGTGAGTTCGCAGCCCTTGGGCCGGCCGGTGGTGCCGGACGTGTAGATGATCGTGGCGAGGCTCTCCTGGTTGAGCGTGCGGCGGCGCTGCTCGATCTCGTCCTCGCTGACGCCCTTGCCGGCCGTGGTCAGCGACTCCAGGCTCGCCTCGTCGATCCGCCAGACGTGCCGCACCGTCTTCAGCCGCGCGGAGATCTCGTCGTACGCCGCCTGGTGCGCGTCGGACTCGAGGAACAGCGCGACCGCGCCCGAGTCGGACAGGATCCATTCGATCTGCTCGGCCGACGAGGTCTCGTAGATGGGGACCGTGACCGCGCCCGCGGTCCAGATCGCGTAGTCGGCGAGGGTCCACTCGTAGCGGGTCGAGGACATCACGGCGACCCGGTCACCGGCCTTGACGCCGGACGCGATCAGGCCGGCCGCCACCGCCTTGACGTCCTCGGCGAACGTCTTGGACGTCACCGGTTGCCAGCTGTCGCCGACCTTGCGGTCGAACGCGACGTTGTCGGGGAACTCGGCGGCGTTGCCGAAGACCGCGTCGGTCAGGTTCGCGTCGTCAGGCAGGGTGAAGCTCGATGGGACGGAGTACTCGGCCACGCGTCACTCCCTGATCCGGGCGTTGTCGGTGCCAACGGTAGTCAACAAACCCCAAGTGTGTGCGCTCGTGGCGGCCATGGCGACCGCGAGCGCGCACACTTCCGGAGGCGTGAGCAGGCGGATGGGCGTTCAGGATCCCCGCGAACGTGCCGAGAACCAACCCGTGACGACCGCTCGTTGCCCGGCGTGCGGCGCCTCAGTGGCGCTGGGCGCGCCCTGGTGCACCCTCTGCTACGCCGACCTGCGCCCGGCTCCCAAGCCCGCGCCGGCCGCGGTGCCAGAGATGGTGCCGGAGATGGTGCCGGCTTCCGCGTCGGCCGCGCCGCTCGTCGATGCGCTCGGCATCATCCCGCCGCCCCCGCTGCCGGCCGCCGCGCCGCTGCCGCCGGACCCGCACCTGGACGCCCCGATCACCAAGGCCGCCGACATCCGGCTCGCCCCGCCCGGCTGGCCGTGCCGGAACTGCAACGTCGTCGTACCCATGTCCGAGGACAACTGCCCGCAGTGCCACACGCCGTTCCTGGTCCCCGAGGATGTCGTCGAGATCTCGCTGCCGGTTGTCGGCAACGTCCGCCGGCTCGACACCAAGATGCGCACCATCCTCGGCCTGGCCGGCGCGCTCGGCATCATGGTGGTGCTCCTGATCGTCGCCTTCATCGCGGGCGCGATCCTCTAGCGTCATCCGCATGCGGGTGCATGTCGTCTCCGACGTCCACGCCCGCGCCGACGCGCTCGCCAAGGCAGGTGACGGCGCCGACGCGTTCATCTGCCTCGGCGACCTCGTGCTGTTCCTCGACTACGACGAACCGTCGGGCGGCATCTTCGCCGACCTGTTCGGCACCGACGCCGCGGTCCGGCTGATCGAGCTGCGGACCCAACGTCGCTTCGACGAGGCGCGCGAGTTCTCCGCTGAGTTGTGGGCCGGCGTCGGTCGGGATCGTTACGAGGTCATCGAGGAGGCCATCCGCGGCCAGTACGCCGACCTGTTCGCGGCCATGCCGACCCCGGCGTACCTCACCTACGGCAACGTCGACGTGCCGCGGCTGTACGACGACTACATCCGCGAGGACATGACCGTGCTCGACGGCGAGACCATCGACATTGGCGACCGCCGGTTCGGCTTCGTCGGCGGTGGGTTGCGCACGCCGATGCGGACGCCGTACGAGATCTCCGACGAGGACTACGCCGCCAAGGTCGCGGCGCTCGGTCCGGTGGACGTGCTCTGCGCGCACATCCCGCCGAATGTGCCGGAACTGCTGTACGACGTCGAGGCGCGGCGGATGGAGCGGGGGAGCGAGGCGATCCTCGATGCGATCCACGAGCATCAGCCCGAGCTCGTGCTGTTCGGTCACGTGCACAACCCGCTCGTCCGGCGGACCCGGATCGGGCGGACCGAGTGCGTCAACGTTGGGCACTTTCGCGGCCGCGGGACGCCGTACGTGCTCGAGTGGTGACGTCGGTAATAGGGTCCCGCCCATGACTGACCAGGCGAGCGCGAGCATCACGATCAACGCGTCGAAGGCGGACGTCATGGCGGTGATCGCCGACTTCGAGGCGTACCCGCAGTGGTCCGGTCAGATCAAGTCCGTGACGATCGACGAGCCAGGTCCGGATGGCCGGCCGGCACAGGTGACGTTCACCCTCGATGCCGGTGTCATCAAGGACGAGTACACGCTCGCCTACACCTGGCACGGCGACGACCGGGTCGACTGGCACTTGGTCAAGAGCCGCGCGCTGAAATCCCAGGACGGCTCGTACCAGCTCGACGAGACCGACGGCGGCACCGAAGTGACCTATCAGCTCGCGGTCGACCTGAACATTCCGATGCTCGGAATGTTCAAGCGCAAGGCGGAAAAAGTCATCATCGATACCGCGTTGAAAGGGCTGAAGAAGCGGGTCGAGTCAGGCTCGTAAACAGGCTCGATAGCCTGCACCGATGCGTGTGCTGCTGTTCACCGGCAAGGGCGGCGTCGGTAAGACGACCACCGCGGCCGCGACAGCCGTGCAGTCGGCCCGCCGTGGCCACAAGACCTTGGTGCTCTCGACCGACCCTGCGCACTCGCTCGCCGACGCGTTCGGCGTCGAGCTCGAACATGAGCCGACCGAGATCGAACCCGGCCTCTACGGGCAGCAGGTCGACACCCAGCGCGCGTTCGAGGACTCGTGGCGCGAGGTGCAGCACTACCTGCGCGACGTGCTTGAAGCAGGTGGCGTCGATCCGCTCGAGGCCGAGGAACTGACCGTGCTCCCCGGCGCGGACGAAGTGCTCGCGCTGCTCGAACTGCGCGCGCAGGCGGAGTCCGGTCGCTGGGACGTGCTGGTGGTCGACTGCGCGCCGACGGCGGAGACGTTGCGGCTGCTCGCCTTGCCCGAGGCGCTGAGCTGGTACATGGAACGCGTCTTCCCGCGCGAGCGCCGCTTGGTGCGTTCACTGCGGCCGGTGCTGTCCCAACTCGCCGGCCTGCCGATGCCGCCGGACAAGGTGTTCGCCGCGGTCGAGCGGTTGCACGCTGAGCTGTCCGAGGTGCGCGCACTGCTGGTGGATCCGTCGACGACATCGGTGCGGTTGGTGCTGACCCCCGAAGCCGTCGTCGTCGCGGAGGCGCGCCGGACACTGACCTCGCTGTCGCTCTACGGCTACCGGGTCGACGGGGTCGTCGCGAACCGAGTGATGCCTTTTGGTAGCCAGGACCCGTGGATGCAAGGCTGGGTGGCGGCGCAACGCAAGCAGCTCGACGGCATCGCGACGTCGTTCGGGACGACACCGGTGTGGCTGTCGTCGTACCAGCCGAACGAGCCGGTCGGCGTCGAACCGCTGGCCGCGCTCGCGGCGCAGCTGTACGCCGACGTCGATCCGCTCGCGGTGAACGAGACCGAGGATCCGCTGGTGGTGGAGCGGGTGTCGAGCGACGAGTTCGTGCTGTCGGTTGCGCTGCCGCACGCGGACAAGCGAACCGTCGATCTCGTCCGCAAGGGCGACGAGTTGGTGCTGACGGTCGGATCGCATCGCCGGGTGCTCGCGTTGCCAAGCGTCCTGCGGCGTTGCGTCGTCGATGGCGCCGGGTTGCGCGACGGCGCGTTGCGGGTGCGCTTCCGGCCGGACCCCGACGTCTGGATGCGCGCGTGAGCGCCCCGCCCCCCGGCCCGCTCGGCGAAGAGGCGGTCCGGCTGGTCGAGGCCCTGTCGAAGTGGATCGGGTCGTCGCAATGGGCGCGCGGCGGCGCCGACCTGCCGTTCGCGACCGACAGTGCGGAGTGCCGGGTGTGCCCGGTGTGCCAGCTGCTGTCCGTGGTCCGGACGACGCGGCCGGAGGTGTTCGGCCATCTCACCGATGCGTCCACGTCGTTCGTCGCCGCGCTGCGGTCCGCGGTCGACTCGCACGCCGGGCATGGCGCGGCCGGCCGTGCGGGGGGCGTCGAGCGGATCGACCTCGACCTCGATCAGGACGACAGCAGCGAGGTAGCCAGGTGACGTTCGCGATCGGCGTCGACATCGGCGGCACGAAGGTGGCGGCCGGCATCGTCGACGAAGCGGGCAACGTGCTCGCGCGCGCCCGCCGCCGTACCCCCAGCCGCGATGCGGACCACATCGTCGACGTCGTCGTCGAGATCGTCCGGCAGTTGCGCAGCGAGCACGACACCGACCTGATCGGCATTGGCGCGGCCGGTTATCTCGACGCCGATCGCACGACGGTGCTGTTCTCGCCGAACCTCGCCTGGCGCAACACGCCACTGCGCAGCGAGATCTCCGATCGCCTCGGCACACCGGTCGTTATCGAAAACGACGCGAACGCCGCGGCGTGGGGCGAGTTCCGCTTCGGCGCGGGGGAGCAGCAGCCCGACGTCGTCGTCATCACCGTCGGCACCGGCATCGGCGGCGGGCTCATCCTCGGCGGGCAGCTCTATCGCGGCCACTTCGGTATCGGCGGCGAGCCCGGCCACATGCGGGTCGTGCCCGGTGGCCGGCAGTGCGGCTGCGGCAACCTCGGCTGCTGGGAGCAGTACTGCAGCGGGACCGCGCTGGTCCGTGCCGCGCGCGAAGTGGCGACCGAACGCCGCGACGACGCGCGCCGGCTGTTGCAGATGGCCGGCGACGTGGACAGCATCGACGGCACTGTCGTCATGCGCGCGGCGCAGGAGGGCGACCCGGCCGCGCTGGATTGCTTCGACGAGATCGGCCGCTGGCTCGGCCAAGGCCTGGTCGACATCGCCGCGCTCCTTGACCCCGGCCGGTTCGTCATCGGTGGCGGCGTCGCGGAGGCGGGGGAGTTGTTGCTCAAGCCGGCCCGGGACACGTTCACGGTCTCGTTGTCCGGCCGCGGCCACCGCCCGGTGGCCGACGTCGTACCGGCAAAGCTCGGGGCGGATGCGGGGATCATCGGCGCGGCCGACCTCGCCCGATCGGGATAATGCGGGTCGTTGTCGCGCTAGGTGGCAACGCGCTCAGCCCGGCCGGCGGCACCGGTACCGCCGAGGAGATGCGCGCCGCGCTCGCGCGCACAAGTGAAACGCTCGCGGACCTCGTCGCGCGCGACGTCGGCCTCGTCATCACTCACGGCAATGGCCCGCAGGTCGGTCGGATCCTGTTGCAGCAGGAGTACGCCGCCGAGTACGTGCCGCCGATGCCGATGGACGTCTGCGGGGCGCAGAGTCAGGGCCAGATCGGCTACCTGCTCGCGCAGTCACTGGACAGTGCCTTACGGCGGCGCGGGCTGCCGACCCGCGCGCTGTGCTTGGTGACGCAGGTTGTCGTCAATGGTCGGGACCCGGCGTTCCGGCGGCCGACGAAGCCGGTCGGACCGTCGTACGAACGGCCGGAAGCGCAGCGGATCGCGCACCAGACCGGGCATGTGTTCCGGATCATGCCGGACCGGCGCTGGCGCCGGGTGGTGGCGTCGCCGGCACCGTTGCGGATCGTGGAAGAGGAGCCGCTGTTGCAGGTCATCGACGCCGGTCACGTCGTCGTAGCGGCGGGGGGTGGTGGCGTTCCGGTGGTCGAGCACAAGCGTGAGCTGCGCGGGGTCGAGGCGGTGGTCGACAAGGACCTGACAGCGGCTCGGCTGGCGACGTTGGTGCGGGCCGACGCGCTGCTGATCCTGACCGCCGTACCGCAGGTGCAGGTCGGGTTCGGTACGCCGGCGGCCCGCGCGCTCGACCGGGTCTCGGCCGCAGAGGCGCGCAAATTGCTCGAGGGGGGCGAGTTCCCGGAAGGATCGATGGGACCGAAGGTCAGCGCCTGCCTCGCGTTCCTCGATGCCGGCGGATCGCGGGCAGTGATCGCCGCGCTGGATGACGCGGCGGCAGCGGTGTTCGGCGATGCGGGTACGACGTTCGTGCGATGACCGACATCCGGCTGCTGAGCTACAACATCCGCGCGCTGCGTGACGACGCCGAGGCGGTGTCGGCGGTCATACGCGCGTGCGCGCCGGACGTCGTCTGCGTGCAGGAGGCGCCGCGGTTCTTCCGGTGGCGGAGCAGGCGGGCGGCGATCGCCCGCAAGGCCGGACTCGTCGTTGCGACGGCGGACCGGCCGGCCGGGTTGATGATCCTGGTGTCGATGCGCACGCAGGTGGTGTCGACGTCGTTCCGGTTGTTGTCCAAGGCGGAGTCGCTGCACCAGCGGGCGGTGTGCGCGGCCGCGCTTCGGATCGGCGGTGTGTCGCTGGATGTCGCGTCGGTGCACCTGTCGCTCGACGCCGACGAGCGCCGCCGGCACCTGCCGGAGTTGTGGTCGGCGCTGCCCCCCGACCGCTCGTCACTGGTCGTCGCGGGCGACGTCAACGAGGGACCGGACGGCGCGGTCTGGCGGGAACTGTCGACGGAACTGCGGGACGCGTGGGCCGTCGCCGGCACGGGTGTGGGGCACACCTACAGCGCGACGTCACCGCACAAGCGCATCGACGGTGTGTTCGCCGGCGCCGGCTTCGAAGTAGTGGAGTGCCGCGTAGTCGACGATGTCGACGGAGTCGAGCGAGCCAGCGACCACTTACCGGTGCTCGCGGTCCTCCGGCCGTCGACTGTGACGTTCGAGGCGGAATAGCGCCGTCTTAACGCCTCGAACGTTGCAGTCGACGAGACGACCTACGGGCGCTTGTAGTCGGGGATGAGCTCGTGCGCGAGTTGTTCGAGGAATAGGCCGATGTCGGTCACGATGCCTACTGCTTGTGCGCTGCCGCGGTCGGCGAGTTTCGTCACCGTCGCCGGGTTGATGTCGACGGCGACCAACGGGATCGACGCGGGCAAGATGTTGCCGGTCGCGATCGAGTGCAGCATCGTCGCGACCATGATGGCGAAACCGACGCCGTGCAGCTGCGCCCGCATCGCGCGCTGGCCTTCAATGACATCGGTGTAGACGTCGGGCAGCGGGCCGTCGTCGCGCACCGATCCGACCAGCACGAACGGCTTGTTCGCCTTGACCATCGCGTGCATCACGCCGGACGTCAGTACGCCCTGCTCGACCGCGGCCGCGATCGACCCGGCCGCGCGCACCCGGTTGATCGCGCGGATGTGGTGTTCGTGCCCGTGCTCGACGCCCTGCCCGTGCGCGAGGTCGACACCGAGCGATGTCCCGTACAGCGCCGACTCGATGTCGTGCGTCGCGAGCGCGTTGCCGCTGAACAACACGTCGACCCAACCGTGCTCCACCAGCGCCGCCATCGGCATCGACGCACCGGTGTGCACGACCGCCGGCCCGGCGACCCAGAGCACCCGGCCGCGCTCGCCCTTGACCTCGCGCATCCGTTGGGCGATTTGGCGGACCAGCAACGCCTGCGGCTTCTCGCTCGACACCGACGACGACATGAACTCGAAGTCGTCGCCGATCGCTTTGTGCTCGCGCGGCGGCAGCACGACCTTCACCCCGCCGGCGCCGCAGACGATCTGCTGGCCGGCTTTGACGTCGCTCACCGGCACGGTGTGCACCCGGTTGCCGTCGACGAGCAGGCCGCAGTCCATCTCTGGGTTCTCGACTGGTACCCAATCGGTGCCGAGCCGGACGACGGTCTCGAGGTTGGTCGTCGAGTAGAAGTCCTCCGGAAAGACGCCGTCCGCCGGTGCCGGCCGGAGGATCGCCGCGCCGGGGTCGACCTGGTTGACCCCGTGGGTCTGCAACCGCATGAGCAGTCGCTGCAGGTCCTCGTTGCCTTCGCTCAGTACGACGATGCGCGCGTACGACTCGTCCTCGTGCGTCTTGCCGACGTCGAGGCGTTCGATCGTGTAGTCGCCGCCGTAGTCGAGGACGTCGTCCAGCACCTTGGCGAGCACGCCGGTGTCCATGAGGTGCCCGGTGATCTCGACCGTCTCGCTGACCTGCACGGGCGACAGGCTACCGACGAGCCTCAGACGACGGCGCCGTCGTCCCAGTCGGAGTCGGCCGGCGGGCCTTGGCGCATGTTCCAGATCAGGCTGATCGCGCCGCCGACGATCGCGATGAAGGCGGGCAGTCGCAGGCTGCCGTCGTCGATGTTGAAGATGATGGTGAGCAGGCCGAGGCCGATCGCCACGATCGCGCCGACGGTGACCGATCGCAGCCGCGGCAGTGGCGGCGGGGGCGGCGGCTCGTAGTGCGCCTCGTCGGCCGGCTCGACGACCCCGAACTCCTCCTCGATGTCCTCGGCGATGAGTTCGAGATTGTGGTCGGGGACGGCCGGCCCCTCCTGGTCCGGTTCTCGCACCGATGGCGATCGCAACGAGGTGAGCACCTGCTGCCACGCGGCGTCGAAATCGACCGCCGGCGCGGTCGCCGCTGCCTCGAGGTCGGGCATCGGTGCCGGGGCGGCCTCGGACGGCGCGAACTCCGGCGGCTCGCTGGTCTGCTCGGCGAGCAGCCGCCGGGCTCGATCCAGTTGCTCGCCGTCGGCCCAGAGCCGATCAGTGGGCAGCGACGGCAGCCGCAGTTCGCCGTACCCGCCGGATGCCGCGGGCGTGGGTGCCGCGTACGCCGCGATGCCGGCCGCGCGCAGCGTCACCAGCATCGCGTCGGCGATCCGTGGGTCGAGGTCGGCGATTGGTTGGTAGGCGGCGCAGCGCAGGCCGTTGTCGCGGGTACCGCGGCTGAAGCTGTCAGCGCTCATCGGCGGCGGAACGGTCGTGCGCGGCGATGAAGGCAAGCGTCTCCTCGACGATGAGCGGCAGGTCGTTGTCCATCGTCGCAACGTGGTAGCTGTTTTCCAGGACGATCTGGCGCTTGTCCGCCGTACCCGCGCGCTCCATCAACCGGGTGGAGTTGACCGGCTCGACGACGTGGTCGTCGCGGCTGGTGAACACCAGCAACGGCTGGCTGATCCGGTCGAGCTCGGCGTTGGTGAGCTTCCACAGCAGCGACAGCTGGTACGTGCCCTTGAGCGGCAGCCGGTCGTACGCCGGCTCGACGATGCCGGGCTTCTTCACGTCGCTGGCGATCGGCGGGAACGACGGCAGGAACAGCCGCAGCACCGGCAGCAGCTTCGCGTCCTTGCGCAAGGTGAACAGCGACGGGTTGACCACGACGACGCCGGCCAGGTCGGCACCACGCTGTTCCGCCAGCCGGAGCGCAAGCGTGCCGCCCATGGACAAGCCCATGACGTACGTGCGCTCGCAGCGCCGCCGTACGTCGTCGAAGGCGCGCTCGAGCTCGTCGTACCAGTCTCGCCAGGTGGTGGCGTTCGCGTCCTGCCAGCGGGTGCCGTGGCCGGGCAGCCGCGGGATACGCACTGTTAACCCGGCCGTAGCGAGCGCCTTACCCCACTCGAGCATGCTTCCGGGCATGCCAGTGAAGCCGTGGCAGAGGACGGCGCCGACCGGCCCGCCGTCCGCGGAGTAGGGCTCGGCGTCAGGACTCAGCGTCACCGGTTCATCGTCGCACGCGAGCAGTCTGGGTCGCCTGGGTGTGCGAGACCGGGACGAATCGCTAAACTGGCTATCAAACCGGCCAGGTAGGTGTGGCCGGGACGAACCATTGCGGTGCCGGTACACCCTCTCTAGGGTTGGCCTCTCTAGGGTGCGAGCGGGGAGGAGGTCGAGTGCTCTATCACTTTCTGAAGTATTTCGTGCTGGGACCGCCGCTCAAGCTGCTGTTCCGGCCGTGGGTCGAGGGGATGGAGAACGTCCCGACCGACGGTCCCGCGATCCTCGCCAGCAACCACCTGAGCTTCTCCGACTCGATCTTCCTGCCGCTGATGACCCCGCGGCGGATCACGTTCCTGGCCAAGGCGGAGTACTTCACCGAGCGCGGCGTCAAGGGCCGGCTCAAGAAGGGTTTTTTCAAAGGCGTCGGGCAGGTGCCGATCGACCGAAGCGGCGGCCGGGCCAGCGAAGACGCGATTCGCAAGGGCATCGAGATCCTGCGCGACGGCGAGCTGCTCGGCATCTACCCCGAGGGCACCCGCTCGCCGGATGGGCGGCTCTACCGCGGCAAGACCGGCATCGCGCGGATGGCGCTGGAGGCCGGCGTGCCGGTGATCCCGGTCGCGATGATCAACACGTTCGACATCCAGCCGCCGGGCCAGGTGATGCCGAAGATCATGCGGGTCGGCATCAAGATCGGCGAGCCGCTCGACTTCTCCCGTTACGAGGGCATGTCCGGCGACCGGTTCGTGCTGCGCTCGATCACCGACGAGATCATGTACGAGCTCATGCAGCTGTCCGGCCAGGAGTACGTCGACACCTACGCGACGAAGGCGAAGGCCGACCTGGCCGCCGCCAAGCAGGGCCAGCAGGACGCCCGCGAGGCCGACCGGGTGCTGGTCGGCAGCGGCAGCAAAGCCAGCTAACCCGCGCTTCCTGTCGCTTCGTGATCACGGCGTTTCAGGCTCTGCAACGCCATGATCACGAGTGAGCATCACGACACCGTGCGCGAATGTCCGACTTGCCGGGCCGAAACGGCCGCTGTTTGCGCACGGTGTCGGAGCAGGCGGCGTTCCGCCGAACCCAGCTAGTCCACTTCGAACCTGCACCAAATGAATGCGTAACTCGTGACGACTGGTCCGCTCGTCGGACTGAACGCGCAGGTCCCGTAGAAGATGTGCCCCGTCAGCCAGCCGCAGGTGAATGAGCCGCTAATGGACACCCCAGCTCCGCGGCTGTAGGTCCCGGTGGTGCAGACAACGCCGGGCAGGGTGTTGCACGTCCCGGAGAACCCGCCCGCGCCTTGCAACGTCGTGCCGATGGTGTCGTTGCCGTTCCATGAACACGACCACGGGCCGGCCACGCCGAAGACGACCCCGTAGCCGTTGCCGCTATAGGACCAAGTCTGCGGGCCGCCGGTCGTAGTGAGGCCGGGCGAGATGGTGCCGGTACCGCTCAACGTGAAGAAGTCAATCGATCCCGCGTTCGCTGGCGGGCTCACGAAAGTCGTCGCAGCCGCCGCCATCACCACAGCGAGCCGGGTTATCTTCCGAATCATCATTGTCCCCTTAGGCCCGATAGTTCCTAATCGTCGGAATGTACCGGATACCGGTCGCGCCCTCGGCGTAGCCCGGCCGTCATGATTTGACGGTGCAGCGCTGGTGGCGGGTCGTTGCGACGTACCGCGCGCTCGCGCTGACGTACGTCGTCGCGGCCGCGGCCGCGGGCGTGCCGCCGTACCGGCATCCGGTCGCCGGCGGCGCCGTGCTGGCCGTTCTCGTGGCATGGACGGTCGTCGTCAGCGCCGTGTCGTGGCGCGGCGCTCGCCTCCCACTGGCCCTCGTAGGCGTCGACGTGGCGACCGCCGTCGTCGCGGTGCTGCTGACGCCGCTGGCGGTCGCGCACTCCGACATCGCGCGCGGCGCCGCGACCCTGCCCGGGCCGTGGGCGGCCGCGCCGGTGCTCGCGGCCGGCGTCGCGCGCGGGCCGGCCGGCGGCGTCCTGGCCGGCCTGCTCGTGGCCGGCGCCGACGTCATTGAGCGAGGCGGCGCGCCCGCCAACACCGTGTACGGCGGCCTGCTGCTGCTCGTGGCCGGCGGGATGGCGGGGTACGTCGTCCGGCTGGCCGAACGCGCGGAGGTGGCGACCGCCGCGGCGGCGCGGATCGAGGCCGCGGCGGCCGAGCGGTCCCGGCTGGCGCGGGACATCCACGACTCGGTGCTGCAAGTGCTCGCGCTCGTCGCCCGCCGGGGTGCCGACTTGGGCGGTGAAGCCGCGGAGCTGGGCCGGCTGGCGGGCGAGCAGGAGGTGGCGCTGCGCAGCCTCGTCGCGACCCCGTTGCCCGGCGCCGAGGCCGACGGCGAGGTCGACCTGCGGGCGCTGCTCGAACCGCTCGCGACTGCCCGGCTGACGATCTCCTCGCCCGCGACGCCGGTGCCGTTGACCCGACCGGTGGCCGAGGAGGTGTCGGCGGCGGTCCGGGTAGCGCTCGCGAACGTCGAGGAGCACGCGGGTCCGGCCGCGCAAGCTTGGCTGCTGCTGGAGGACGACGGGGATACCGTGACGGTGAGCGTTCGCGACGACGGGGCCGGATTCGCCGCGACCCGGCTCGACGAGGCTGCCCGAGCCGGACGGTTGGGGATCGCGCAGAGCATCGTGGGACGGATGCAGTCGATCGGTGGATCGGCTGTGGTGGATTCGACGCCCGGATTCGGTACGGAGGTCGAGCTGCGTGTGCCCCGCCGATGAGCCGACGCCGGCGCCGGCGTTGCGGGTGCTCGTCGTCGACGACCATCCGATTTGGCGCGATGGTGTTGCCCGCGATTTGGAGTCGGCCGGCATGGTGGTCTGCGGTACGGCGGGCGACGTCGCGCAGGCGCTTCGGATAGCCGGGGCGGCCCGCCCCGATGTCGTGCTGCTCGATCTGCACCTGCCCGACGGCTCCGGCGTAGAGGTCGCGCGGGCACTCGCTGAGCTGCCGCAACCGCCGTACGTTCTCGTGCTGTCCGCGAGTGGAGAGCGGCAGGACGTCCTCGACGCGCTCACCGCTGGAGCGACGGGTTATCTCGTCAAGTCGGCCAGCAGCGCCGAGCTCGTCGAGGCGGTGCGCCGGGTTGCGGCCGGCGACGCCGTCTTCACCCCTGGGCTGGCCGGCCTGGTGCTGGGTGAGTACCGCCGGCTCGCCACCGATGGCCCGGCGGACGCGCAGCCGCATCTCACCGAACGCGAGACCGAGGTGCTGCGGCTGGTCGCGAAGGGGCTGACGTATCCGCAGATCGCCGACCGGCTCGTGCTGTCGGTGCGCACCGTGCAGAACCACGTGCAGAACACGTTGACGAAGTTGCAGCTGCACAACAAGGCGCAGCTCGTCCGCTACGCGTTGGAGCAAGGCATCGACGAGTGAGTACTTCTACTCACCGCTGATCCCGCACTCGCGCTCAGGTGTGACCGCTCGCGACGGCCGATCGTCGGAGACGTCAGTTACTTCGCGAGCGATGAGGTGCGTCATGACGTCGTACGACGACCGTCCAGTCGATGATCCGTGGGCCGCGCCCACCTGGTCCCAGCCACCGGGTCCCGCGGTGTGGCAGCCGGCCCGAACGCCGGGTATCGAGACTCGCCAGGTGTTGCTGATCCTCGGCGCCGGGTGTCTCGTCGCCGCGCTCGCCGCTGGAACCGCTGTTGTGTGGCATTCGCTCGGGCCGACCGGCCAGGCCGCGCTGATGGTCGGGGTGACCTCGACGGTGCTTGCGTTTGCGGTTCGGCTCGAACGGCTGCCCGCCACAGCGCAGGCGCTCGGCGCGGTCGGTGTCGCCGGCCTGCTCATCGACTCGATCGCCGGCCGCTCGCTCGCAATCGCTGGAGCGCGCGACCTTCCGTTGCACGTGTACGCCGGCATAGCGGCTACGACGGTGGCCGTTGTGCTTGCCGCGCTCTCGATCGGTGTACGCCGGTTGTGGGCGCCACCGATCGGCTGCGCGGTCGCTGCGACGGCGGCGACAGTTGCGTGGATCCAACCGATGTCGCTCGATCGCGCGGCTTGGCTCGGTCCGGCGATGCTCGTCGTCGCCGTACTGGTCGAGCGAGTGCTCGCGATGTCCGGCCGGTCCGCCCTCGCCGGGCGTTACGTCAACGCGTCGCTGGCGATCTCGCTGGTGAGCATCGGCGCGGTCGTGTCGGTCGTGGCGGCAGTGCCGCACCGCCCGGCGTCGCTCGCCGGGGCTGTGCTGGTCGTCCTGGTGCTCGTCTTGCCGGAGGCGACCGGCATCGCCAACCCGGACGTCGAGAAGTTGTCGGCGTACGCGTCGGGTGTGCTGGCCGGCGCGCTCGTCGTCGCGGCGACCCAGCAGTGGACGGGCGACGCGCAGGTCGTCCTCGGCGGCGGCGTGGCGTGCCTCGGCATCGGGATCACGATGGCGCCGCTTCGCGGCCTGGCGGTGCGGGTGCGGACAGCGCTGCAGGCCGCTTCGGTGCCGGTCGTCGCCGCGACGTACGCGTTGGTCAGCCCCGACCCCGCGCTGTTCGCGCACCTGAACATCACGTACGCGGTGATCTGCATCATCTTCGTGGCCGGCTGGCGGGCGCGCGGGGCGAGTGCCTCGATGGCGCGAGCGGTCGCCGCCGTCGGCGCTGTTGCGTTCGCGACGATCGGTGTCGATCTGCAGCTGCACCTGGACGCGGTAACGACTCCGGAGGCGTATGTTCTCGTCCCTGCCGTCGGAATGCTGGCGCTGGGCGCCGCCGCGATGGTGGTGCGGCGGGAGACGTCGTCGTGGTGCCTGGTGCCCGGGCTGTCGCTCGGTCTGTTGCCGACGCTGGGGATGGCACTGCGTGGTGACTCAAGTCGCGAGGCGCTGGCGTTGGCCGCCGGTGCGGCGCTCGTCGTCGTCGGCGCGCAACTGCGGCTGGCGGCGCCGCTGGCGGTCGGCGGGACCATCTTGTCGTTGATCGTGGTGCGGCTGGTCGGACCCGAGGTGAAGCGGGTGCCGGAGTGGGTGGCGCTCGGTGCGGTCGGCATCGTGTTGCTGGTCCTCGGCGCGACGTGGGAAGCGCGCATGCTCGATCTGCGCCGGGCCGCGCACGCGTTGCGCCCGCGGATCACGGCCCTCCGATGAGGTTCGGCTACCGGGCGGTTGCCCACCCCTTGCTGCGTTCGACGGCGGCGCGCCAGCGCTCGTACGCCGCCTCGTCGCGCTCTTGTGGTTCGAAACGCTTGTCCAGCCGCCAGGTGTCTTTGAGCTCGTCGGTCGAGGACCACACACCGGTCGCGAGGCCGGCGAGGAAGGCGGCACCGAGCGCGGTCGTCTCGGCCACCTGCGGCCGGCGTACCGGGACGCCGAGCTCGGTCGCCTGTAGCTCGCACAGCAGATCGTTCGCGGCCGCGCCGCCGTCCACCGACAGTTCGGGTACGGCGATCGCCGCGTCTCGGGTCATGACGTCGACGACGTCGCGTACCTCGAACGCGATCGCCTCCAAGGTTGCGCGGGCGAGGTGGGCGCGGGTGGTGCCGCGGGTGATGCCGAAGACCGCGCCGCGCGCGTCCGGGTCCCAGTGCGGCGCGCCCAGGCCGGTCAACGCCGGCACGAACACCACGCCGCCACTGTCGGCGACGGTGCGGGCGAGCGGTTCGATCTCGGCCGCCGCGCCGATGATGCCGAGGCCGTCCCGGAGCCATTGCACCGCGGCGCCGGTGACGAAGACCGCGCCTTCGAGCGCGTACACGAGACCGTCGCCGATGTCCCAGGCGACCGTGGTCAGCAGCCCGGCGTCGGATCGCACCGGCGCGGTGCCGGTGTTCGCCAGCACGAACGACCCGGTGCCGTACGTGCACTTGCTCTGTCCCGCGTCGTAACAGGCCTGGCCGAACAGTGCGGCCTGCTGGTCGCCGGCGACTCCGGCGATCGGCAGGTCGAGCCCGAGGAACGCGGCCGGATCGGTGCGGCCGAACTCGCCCGACGATGCGCGGACTGCGGGCAGCGCCGACGCGGGTACGTCGAACAGTTCGCACAACTCGGCCGACCACTCGCCGGCGTTGATGTCGTAGAGCAGCGTGCGGCTGGCGTTACTCGGATCGGTCGCGTGCACCCGGCCGCCGGTGAGCCTCGCGATCAGGTAGGAGTCGACGGTACCGGCGACCACGTCGCCGTCCCAGGCCTGCGGCTCGTTCTCTCGTAGCCAGGTCAGTTTGGTGCCGGTGAAGTACGGGTCGAGGCGCAGGCCGGTCAGCTCGGCCACCCGCGGTTCGTGGCCGGCGTCGCGCAGCCGCGTGCAGATCTCCGTCGTACGGCGGTCCTGCCACACGAGGGCACGGCGTGGTGCCGCCAACGTGTCGCGATGCCAGAGCACGGCGGTCTCGCGCTGGTTGGTGATGCCGATCGCTTGCGGTCGTGGTTGGTCGTGCAGCGCGGTGTTGCAGGCGCGCAACGTGGCCTGCCAGATCTCCTCCGGCTCGTGCTCCACCCAACCCGGTTGCGGGAAGTGTTGCGCGAACTCCTGGTAGCCGCGCGTGGCGATCCGGCCGTCGTCGGTGACGAGGAGAGCGGTGACCCCGGTGGTTCCCGCGTCGATCGCAAGCACTGTCACTGCGCGCGCAGCTGTTCGAGAACGATGGGGTCGATTTTGTTCGGTACCAAGCGTTCTTCGTAGTTCTCGATGCCGGCCCACTCGGCCAATGCGCTGTCGAGATTGTCGTCGGCGTGACCCAGGTCGGCGAGCTTTCGCCGTACTTCGTCCGCGAGATCGCCGTCGAGGGGGAGCAGTGTCGCGGGATCGGGCTTGCCGAAGTAGAGGTCGTGCAGGTCGAGCAGCCGGGCGAGTTCGGTCACCGGGCGTTCGTGGTCGTCGACCCGGAGGTCCGCGAACACGTCGCTGCCGCCGCCGTAACCGCCGTCGGGGGTGACGACGAGCAACGCGGCACTCTGCCGGCCGCGCCGGTCGCCGCCGGCATCGTCTCCCGCGGTCAGCGCGGCGAGCAGCCGGCGGGCGAGTGGTTGCGTGGGGTTGGTGCCGAGCCAGGCCCGTTCCATCGCCTCGACGACTTCAGCGCCGACGAGGATGTTGCCTTGGATCGCGTACCCGTCACCCGTCGCGCCGCCGGCCCACGGGTTGCAACCGGTGCCGGTGAAGGTCGCGGCCCGGCCGGCTGCGTCGACGATGCCGGCCAGCCGTTGATCCCGATGCTCGTCGGCGCTAGTGAGTGCGTCGAGGGTCTCCTGCGCGGACCTGCCATCACGCAACAGGGCGAGGCCGTCGGGGCGGTAGGCGAGATTGGCCCAGGACTGGGTGGCGATCGCGCCGACGCCGGCCGCGGCTGCGGGCACCGCGGCGCCGACGCCGAGGAACTTGCTCGCGACCGCGACACCCCAGGCGGTGCCGTCGGTCGCGACGATGGAGAACGTCACGTGTCCGGATGTTAGTTAGGGTCTCCGCCATGCGTATCGGCGTCCTCACGGGTGGCGGCGACTGCCCCGGTCTCAATGCGGTGATCCGGGCAGCCGTCCGCAAGGGCAGCGACACATACGGGCACGAGTTCGTCGGCTTCCGCGACGGCTGGAAAGGGCCGCTGGAAGGCGTGACGATGGCGCTGGACGTGAGTACGACGCGAGGCATCCTGCCGCGCGGTGGCACGATTCTCGGCTCGTCGCGGACCAATCCGCTCAAGGTGGACGGCGGCGTCGAGCGGATCCAGGGCAATCTGTCGTCGCTCGGCGTCGACGCGCTCATCGCGATCGGCGGCGAGGACACGTTGGGTGTCGCGACCGCGCTGGCCGCGGCCGGCGTCACGGTGGTCGGCGTACCGAAGACCATCGACAACGACCTCGGCGCGACCGACTACACGTTCGGGTTCGACACCGCCGTACAGATCGCGGTCGACGCGATCGACCGGTTGCATACGACGGCCGAGTCGCATCACCGGGTGCTTATCGTCGAGGTGATGGGCCGGCACGCGGGATGGATCGCGTTGCACTCCGGGCTCGCCGGTGGTGCGAACGTGATCCTGATTCCGGAGCGGCCGTTCGACATCGACCAGGTGTGTGCGTACATCGAGCACCGGTTCGCATCGCACTACGCGCCGATTGTCGTCGTCGCCGAGGGCGCGCAGCCCAAGGAAGGCACGATGGAGCTGCAGGCGGGCGAGATCGACGCGTTCGGTCATGTCCGGCTCGGCGGCATCGGTCAGGTCTTGGAGCGCGAGATCCAGGCGCGGACCGGCTACGAGTCGCGGCAGACAGTATTGGGGCACGTGCAGCGCGGCGGCACGCCGACGGCGTACGACCGGGTGCTGGCGACCCGGTTCGGGCTGCACGCGATCGACGCGGTGCACGAGGGCGACACAGGGGTGATGGTGGCGTTGCGCGGCACCGAGATCGTCCGGGTGCCGCTGTCGGCGGCGACCAGCGAGCTCAAGACCGTCCCGCTGGAACGGTACGAAGAAGTCGAAGTCTTCTTCGGCTAGCCGCCCGCCCCGTTCCCCGACTTTGCTCGACTTTCGCTGTTTCGCGGTCGCTGGCCGCGCTTAGCCGACCCGCGCTGACCAGCTATCCCCGAGCAAAGTCGGGAAAGGGGGCTGTGGACAAGCGCTGCACGAGGGCTGTGAGCGTCGATCCTCGACGCGTGGAGATTGTCGACCTACCGGCGTTCCCGGTCACCCGCGCGGCGGCCTACGGACTAAGTCGTTGGCAGGTGGAAAGTGCTGTCGCGGCTGGCGCGCTGATCCGACTGGGCACGGGCGTCGTCGCGGGCGCCCGCACCATGTCGCGGGATCCGACGCTCGCCCACCTTCAGCTGGTCCGCGCCGCACAGTTGCGCATGCGTGGTATCGCCGCCGCGAGCCATGGCTCAGCAGCGACGCTGCACGGTTTGGCGCGTCTCGGGCGGCCAGCCGCGACAGTGCGGTTGACCTGCGACCGCGGCCGCGCCCGTTATCGCCAGCTCGACATGGGGGCGAAACTGCACGTTGCGGGCTTGCCGCTCGAACATCTGACCACCGTGCACGGCGTCATCGTCACGACAGTTGCCAGGACCGTTGCCGACCTCAGCCGAACAATTAGCTTCCGCGGCGGCGTCGTGCTCGCTGATTCTGCCTTGCGCGCGGGTATGTCGGAGCAGGATTTGCAGGCGGTGCTGGACTACTGCTGCCGGTGGCCCGGCCGGCGCCGCGCGTTGGCCGTGGCGCGCTTCTCCTCGGGTCTCGCGGAGTCACCGTTGGAGTCGGTGAGCCGAGTGTTGTTCGCCGAGGCCGGGTTGCCGCGGCCCGAGTTGCAGGTGCCAATCTTCGACGGCGCGACCTTCATCGCTCGGGTCGATTTCCGCTGGGGACGCGTGATCGGCGAGGCCGACGGAATGCTGAAGTACGACGAACCACTGGCGCTACGTCGGGAGAAGGTCCGACAGATGGCGCTCGAAGACTTGGGCTACGAGGTCGTCCGCTGGACCTGGGACGAGGTGTGGCGGGCACCCGACGTCGTGCTGGCTCGGGTCCGTCGAGCCCTCCGCCGCGTGGCCTAGGGCCGAACGCTCGCCTGATACCCCGACCTTGCTCGACTTTCGCTGGGTGAACGGGTCGTGTGCAGCGTGTAGTACGCCGCATCACTCGCGAAAGTCGAGCAAAGTCGGGGAGGGGAGGGGCTAAACGACAGCGGGCGGGTTAGACAGTGGTTCCTTGCTTGGTGGTCTGCTGGGTGTCGCTCGGGTAAGCGTCGGCGCCGATGCCGCCGTCCTTCGTGAGCTCGGTGAGCAGCTCGTGGCAGGTCTGCGCCCGCTTGGCGTCCTCGTTCTTCACCTGCTCGATGAACTTGGCGACCTTGTCGTTGCCGCTCGCATCCTGGAGGTACTGGTCGTACACCTGTGCGCCCTTGAGGGCGTGGAACTGGATGGAGACGAGGTCGTAGACGAGGTTGGAGGCCGGGGATCCACTCTGACCCATGAGAACTCCTTCGCGAGCGATGGACGAGGCACTAACGGACATGCACTTCCCCGCGCGTTCGGCGGGCAACCTTACGCTTGAGCCATGGCCCCTGACTGGCGCGCGCTCCCGGCCGCGCAACAGCCGGCCTGGCCGGATCAGGGCGCGCTCGACCGCGCCGTCACCGAACTCGCCGGCTCGCCCGGCCTCGTCGTGCCGGACGAGTGCGACACCCTGCGGGAGCGGCTCGCGGCGGTGAGCCGCGGCGAGGCGTTCCTGTTGCAGGGCGGCGACTGCGCCGAGACCTTCGCCGGTGTCTCCGCGACTCAGGTGCGCGACAAGCTGCGCACCATCCTGCAGATGGCCGTCGTACTCACCTACGCGGCGAGCGTCCCGGTGGTGAAGGTCGGCCGGATGGCCGGGCAGTACGCGAAGCCGCGCAGCGCCGATGTCGAGTCGATCACCGGCCTGCCGTCGTACCGCGGTGACGCAGTCAACGAACTCACCGCGACCGAGACCGCGCGGGTTCCCGATCCGAGCCGGATGTTGCGCGCGTACGCCGCCAGTGCGATGACACTGAATCTGGTCCGCGCGTACACCCGCGGTGGCCTCGCCGACCTGCGCGCTGTCCACGACTGGAACCAGGATTTCGTCCGCCGCTCACCGGCCGGCCAGCGCTACGAACGCGTCGCCCGCGAGATCGACAAGGCACTCGCGTTCATGCGCGCGTGCGGCATCGACCTCGACCGTGAACAGTCGATGCACGGAGTCGAGTTCTTCGCCAGCCACGAGGCGCTGCTGCTCGACTACGAGACGCCGCTGACCCGGTACGACGACGAGCGCGCGGCGAGCTATGACTTGTCCGCACACATGGTGTGGATCGGTGAGCGGACCCGCGCGCTCGACGGCGCGCACGTCGCGTTCGCGAGCAGCATCGCCAACCCGATCGGGGTGAAGCTCGG
>JAVEEG010000247.1 GCA_030840585.1 Frankiaceae bacterium
CGCGGTTGACCGGGCCGCCGCCGCGGCCGAGCGATCCACCGCGACCGTGGAACAACGTCAACCTGACGTCGTTGTCCGCCGACCACTGCGCGAGCGCGCGCTGCGCGTCGTACAGCAGCAACGTGGCAGACAGCGGGCCGACGTCCTTGGCCGAGTCGGAGTAGCCGAGCATGACCTCGAGCCGGCTGGTGCCGCCGACCAGCGCGAGCCATTCGTCGAGGACGTCGACACAACCGCGCAAGTCGTCGCCGGTCTCGAACAGCGGTACTACGTCAAGCGCCGGCGGTTCGCCGTCGCCGATCGCGGCGCGGACCAGCGCGGGCACCGCAACCATGTCCGCCGCCGACGAGCAGAAGCTGACGACGTAACGCGGGCAAGCTCGGACGCCCCACCGTTGCTGGATCACGGCGACGACGCGGATGGTGTCGAGGACTTCGGTCGCCTCGGCAGACAGCTCCGCGGGCAACGACGGCCAGCCGTCGCGGGCGAGTCGGTGCAAGGTCTGTGCGTCGGGTGTGGTGCCGCCATTGAGCTCGGCCAGCACCCGCGCGTGGACACCACTGTGCTGGCGGATCTCGAGCTCGGCGAGGTGGAAGCCGAACGTCTCGATCTGCCAGACGAGGTGCTGGATCTCGCCGTCGGCGACCCGCCCCGCGCCGGCCGCTCGCAGCGAATCCTGGATCATCCGCACGTCGTCGAGCAGCTGCGACGGACCGTCGTAACCGAGGTCGCCGTTGCGATCCCGGGTCGCGGCGAGCCGCTCGGCGACCAGCATCAACTTCTGCCGGTGCGGCTGGCGGTCCGCCGACCGGGCGATCCGCTCGAACAGCTGCGGATGCGCGAGCCGGTCGACTTCGAGTGCCGACGCCAACGGCTTGCTGGGCGGTGCCGCGGCCGCGTCGAGACTCAGGCTGCGGCCGATCCGGGTCGCCGCCGCTTGCAATGCTCGCAACACGTGATCCGCTTGAATCTCAACGGTTTCCCGGGTGATCGCCGCGGTGACGTGCGGGTTGCCGTCGCGGTCGCCGCCGACCCAGCTACCGATCCGCAAGAACGCCGGTACGGCGGACCCCAACGCGTTCGACGCGACCCGGTAGATCGACGGCGCCAGCCGGAACAACGTCTCGTCGAACACCGCCATCGTCGTACGTACCTCGTCCAACGGGTCGAGCCGGCGCTGGCGAAGCAGCGCGGTCCGCCACAGGATCGAGATGTCTTCGAGCAGCCGCCGGCGGACGTCCTGGCGTTCGCTCGCGCCGAGCCGAGGATCGTCCCAGCGCTGCATGTGCTCGGCGATCCGGCCGACCGCGTTGACGACCGCGCGGCGGCGGGCCTCGGTCGGGTGTGCGGTGAAGACCGGATGCACTTCGAGATCGGCCATCGCGTCACGAAATGCATCCGGCGACATCGCCTCGACGGTCGCGCCGAGCGAGTCGCGCGGCGGCGGCACGTCGTCACCGTCGCGATGGCGCAGCACCCGCACCCGATGCCGTTCTTCGGCGAGGTTCACCAGGTGGAACAGCACGGTAAACGCACGGGCCACCTGCTCGGCGCGCTCGATCGACAGTTCGTCGACGAACCGGCGGGGTGCGTCCCGGTCGCCGTCGCGGCGCGCGTCGCGCGCGGCAATCCGCAGCTGCTCGACGTCGTCGAACAGCTCGGCGCCACCAGACTCGGCGACGACCTCGCCGAGCAACGCGCCGAGCAACCGCACCTCGTCGCGAAGCGGCGCGAACCCGTCGTCGCCCGTCGATGCCGCTGCCGATGCCGACATGGGGCTCACGCTACGGCGCGGGCTGGGCCACCCCGTCATTCGGTCGCACCCGGATCAGCATCAGCGCGGCGACGATGCCGACCGCGGAGAACACCGCGCCGGCCCGGAACGCCATGTCCGACCCGTGCGTGAACGCGGCCTGGCTGGCCACGTCTACGCCGTGGCTGGCGGCGAAGTTGCGGCTCGCGGTACCGAAGATCGTGACCAGCGCGGACAGGCCGATGGTGCCGCCGACCTGCTGGACGACATTCAGCATCGCCGAGGCGATGCCCGCGTCTTCCCGCGCCACTCCGGCAACCGCCGCCAGCGTGATCGGCACGAACACGAACCCCATGCCGATCGCGACCAGCAGCAGGCACGGCAGCACATGCGTCGCGTACGACGAGTGCGGGGTCAACGTGGACATCCAGAGCAGCCCGGCGCCGGCGAACGCGCTGCCGTTCGCGATCAGCAGCCGGGCCGGCACCCGGGTCACGAGTCGCGACACGATCTGCGCCACCGTGACGATCGTCGCGCTCACCGGCAGGAACGCGAAGCCCGCCGCCAACGCGGAGAACCCGAGCACGCCCTGGATGTACTGCGTCAGGAAGTAGAACATCGCGAACACACCGGCACCGGTGACCAGCATCACGAGATAAGTGCCGACGCGATTGCGATCCGAGAACAACCGCAACGGCATCAACGGCTGCGCCGATCCGGCCTCGATCGCGACGAACACGGTGAGCAGAACGACGGCGATCGCGAGCGAGCCGAGCGTCGTTGCGTCGTACCAACCGAACTTCGCCGCGTTGATGAAGCCGTAGACGAGCGCGGCCATGCCGCCGGTCGACGTGACCGCGTCCGCGATCGCGAGCCGGCCGCCGCCGCGCGGTGATTCAGCCAGCACGAGCGGCGTGACGATCGCGAGCGCGACACCGATCGGCGCGTTTACGAACAACACCCACCGCCACGACAGCGTCTGCACCAGGACGCCGCCGAGGATCAGCCCGATCGCGGCACCGGCACCGGACACCGCGGCGTAGACGCCGAACGCGCGGTTGCGTTCCGGTCCTTCCTCGAAGGTCGTCGTCACCAGTGCAAGCGCGGTCGGCGAGGCGATCGCGCCGCCGACTCCTTGCAACGCGCGCATGGCCAGCAGCCACCCCTTGTCCCAGGCGAAGCCGCCGAGCAGGCTGGCGAGGGCGAAGATGAGGACGCCGACGATGAACATCCGCCGCCGGCCGAACAGGTCGCCGGCCCGGCCGCCCAACAGCAACAGGCCGCCGAAGACCAGCGTGTACGCGTTGAGCACCCACGCGAGGCCGGTCGGGCTGAAGTGCAATGCGGTCCGCATATGCGGTAGCGCAATGTTCACGATCGTCACGTCGAGCACGACCATGAGCTGCGCGGTCGCGATGACTGCGAGCGCGAGGTTCGGACGCACGTGGTCGTGCCGGGTCGACGGGTGTGCCGCGGCGGGAGAGCTCGTCACGCGCCGACGCTACGCGAACGCCCGGCCGCTCCACCCCGTCGACTGCAACGAATCGCTTCGGCGGAACCGAGCGCGCCACCGGTGCGTCTGTAGGACATGCCTCGACGAATGCGCTCGTTCCCGACAATGCTTGCCACGACTGCCGCGGTCGCCATGCTCGCCACCGCATGTGGTGGCGCCGCACCGGTTGCCGACCGGCCCAGCAAGGCGTTCGACCTGCGGACAGTCCCGGTCAGTGCTCAACAACAGCAACAACTCGCGGTCGCCGACGCCGCGTTCGGCCAGGCGCTCTGGGCCGCCCTCGCGAAGCCGAACCAGAACGTCGTCGCCAGCCCGGCCAGCATCGCCACCGCCTTGCAAATGGCGTACGCCGGCGCCCGCGGCGAGACCGCGATGGAGATGGCCCGGACGATGCACCTCGGCCCGAACACGACCCCGACCGAGATCGCCGCAGCGGCGTCCAAGTTGTTCGCCCAACTCGCCCCGCTGAAGAACGACAAGCATTCGCTGCTGCGGCTCGCCGACGAGGTGTGGTTGCAACGCGACTTCCCGATCGTGCCCGACTATCGCGCCGCGATGGCGACCGGCTTCGACTCCGCCTTCCACCTGGCCGACTTCGCCGGCCATAGCGAAGACGCGCGCAAGGCGATCAACGCTGCGATTGCGGCACAGACCCGCGACCGGGTCCGCGACCTGTTCCCGACCGGTTTCAACCTGGCGAACACCCGGCTGGTGTTGACCAACGCGATCTACCTGAAGGCCGCGTGGGCGTCACCATTCGAAGCCGCGATGACCAAGCCCGCCGCGTTCACCCGCGCCGACCACAGCGTCGTGCACCCGGCGACGATGCGCGCGTTCGAGCGGTTCGACTACGCCGCGACTTCCTCGTACCAAGCCGTGCGGTTGCCGTACGCCGGCGACCGGCTGGCGATGACGTTGCTGCTGCCGGCGGCCGGGCAACCGCTCGCCTGGCCGACTGCCACCCCCGCGTTCCACTCGCAGACCGTCGATCTCACCCTGCCGAAGTTCCGGTTCTCCTGGAGCGACGACCTGGCGAAGCTGCTGGTCGACCTCGGCATGCCGGCCGCGTTCAGCGACGGCGCCGACTTCGGCGGGATGGCCCGAGTGCCGCTGCACATCGGCGCGGTCCGGCACAAGGCCTTCATCGCGGTCGACGAGAAGGGCACCGAAGCCGCCGCCGCCACCGCGGTGACGATGGACGTCTCCAGTGCGCAGGCGCCGGGCGTCATCGCGCACCTGCACTTCGACCGGCCGTTCCTGTTCCGCATCGACGACACGACGACCGGGCTGCCGCTCTTCCTCGGCCAGGTCGCAGACCCTACGTTGGGTGGGTGACGGAGACAGCTGGATACAGCGGGACGCCGCTGACCCGCAAGCTCGGCGTCAAGCCGGAATCACGTGTTCTCGTCGTCGCGGCGCCGCCCGGGTTCGGACTCGATCCGCTCCCGAGCGGCGCCGCCGTGCATAGCCGCGCGGGCGGGACGCCGTACGACGTCGTGTTGGCCTTCTGCCCGGACGTACGCCGGCTGCGCGCGCGGTTTGCGACCTCCGCGGCGAGGCTGACCACCGCGGGCGCGCTCTGGATCGCATGGCCGAAGAAGGCCAGCGGTGTCGCGACCGATCTCGACGAGAACGTGGTTCGCGACCACGGTCTTGCCGAAGGACTCGTCGACGTGAAGGTCGCGGCGATCGACCAGACGTGGTCCGGATTGAAGTTCGTCCGCCGGGTGCGGGATCGATGAGCGATCTGCCGGAAAGCTCAGATGTCGTAGTCGTCGGCGGCGGCCACAACGGACTCGTCGCCGCGACCTTGCTCGCCCGGCACGGCCTGTCGGTGACGGTGCTCGAACGCGACGGCGTTTTGGGTGGCGCGGCTCGGACCGAGCGGCCGTTCCCGAAGGTGCCAGGTCTGGCGCAGTCGACCGGGTCGTACCTGCTCGGGCTGATGCCGCCGGAGCTGGAACGGCTGCTCGGCCTCGACCTGCCGCTGGTCCGGCGCGACCCGCACTACTTCCTGCCGACGACATCGGATCGCTACCTGGTGATGGGCAGTGACCGGGAGGAGACGCGGCGGCAGTTCACCGAGTTTTTCACCGAGGCCGACCGCGACGCCGACGACCGGCTGGCGGCGGAGTTGGCGCAGCTGCGCGACGACCTCGCCCCCGCGTGGTTACAGGAGCCACTCTCGGTCCAGGAGACCGCCGAGCGGTTCATCCGGCCGGCGTTGCAAAAGACGTTCGTCGATCTCGTCACCGGATCAGTCGCCCACTACCTCGACCGGTTCGGCTTCGCGAGTGAACTGCTTGTGGCGATGTACGCGGTGACCGACGGGCTGTCCGGGCTGCACGCGGGCCCGGATACGCCGGGCAGCGGCCACAACTTCCTGGTGCACAACATGTGCCGGCTACCCGGCGCCGACGGCACCTGGATGATCGTGCGCGGCGGCATGGGCACGGTCAGCGGCGCGATCGCGCGGCAGGCCGCCGCAGCCGGCGCCACCTTGCATGTCGACTCACCGGTCACCCGGATCGACATATCCGAGGGCCAAGTCAGCGGCGTCAGCCTCGCCGACGGCCGGACCATCGCCACCAAAGTCGTGGTCGCCGGCTGCGATCCGTTCACCCTCGCCGATCTCGCCCCGCTGCCGCCCGCACTGGTCGAGCGGCTCGACCGGCTGCGCCTCCCGGGTACGACGTTGAAGGTCAACCTCGCGTTGCGTGACCTGCCGTCGTTCTCGTGCCTGCCGGCCGGCGCGCCGTCGCCGTTCGGCTCGACGATCCACCTCCTCCCGCAAGACCACCCGATGGACGCGGTACGGGCCATGTGGGCCGACGTACAGGCCGGCCGGCTGCCCGAGTTCCCGACGATCGAGTGGTACCTGCACACGACCGCCGATCCGTCGCTGTCGGACCCGGCCGGGCACCACTCGAGCGCGCTGTTCGTGCAGTCGGTGCCGTACGACATCGCCGGGTCGTCCTGGGACGCCGAACTGCCGTCGTACGTCGACCATCTGCTCGGCCTCTGCGACCGATTCGCGCCGGGTACGTCGGCCCTCGTGGCGGACATGTTCGCGCTGCCGCCGCCGGGGATCGAGAGCCACTTCGGCATCCGGCACGGGCACATCCACCACGTCGACAACGGGTTCGCGTTCGACGCGCGGATGCCGTACCGGACCGGTGTCGACGGGCTCTATGCCGCCAGTGCCGGATGCCACCCGGCGGGGTCGGTGATCGGCGCCGCCGGGCACAACGCGGCCCGCTGTGCGCTCGACGACCTCGGCGTAGCCTGGTCGGCGTGACAGCGCCGTCAGATCCGGGCACAACCGACCAATTTGCGGGCTTCGGTCCCAACGAGTGGCTGGTCTATGAGATGTACCAGCAATGGCTCAAGGACCCGGACTCGGTCGACAAGGCGTGGTGGGACTTCTTCGCCGACTACAAGCCCGACGCACCCGCCAGCGCGAACGGCGCGACCCCGGCCGAGCCGACACCCGCCGAGCCGGTCCGGTCCGAGCCCAAGGCGGTCGACCCGGAGCCCGCGCCCGCCGTCTCGGCGAAGCCCGCCGCTGTCGCTGCCCCGCCCGCCGCTACCCAGCCTGCCGCCGCACCGGCCGCGGAGGGCGCGTCGACGAAGCCGTTGAAGGGCGCGGCCGCGCGGGTCGTCACGAACATGGAGGCGAGCCTCACCGTCCCCACCGCGACCAGCGTCCGTGCGATCCCCGCGAAGCTGCTGATCGACAACCGGACGGTCATCAACAACCACCTGCGGCGCGGTCGCGGCGGCAAGGTCTCCTTCACCCACCTCATCGGCTACGCGCTCGTCCGCGCCGTGCAGCAGATGCCGGTGATGAACCGGGCGTACGCCGAGATCGACGGCAAGCCGGCGGTGGTCGAGGCCGAGCACGTCAACCTCGGGCTCGCGATCGACCTGCACAAAGACGACGGCAGCCGGCAACTCGTCGTACCTAACATCCGGGCCGCGGAGACGCTCGACTTCGCCCGGTTCTGGGCGGCGTACGAGGACATCATCCGGCGCGCCCGGGGCAACAAGCTGACCGCCGACGACTTCGCCGGTACGACGATCTCGTTGACCAACCCCGGCACGATCGGCACCGTGCATTCCGTTCCCAGGCTGATGGCCGGGCAGGGCGCGATCGTCGGCGTCGGCGCGATGGAGTACCCAGCCGAATACCAAGGCGCCGCACCGGAAACGCTGGCCCGGCTCGCGGTCAGCAAGGTCATGACGCTGACCTCGACGTACGACCACCGGATCATCCAGGGCGCGGAGTCCGGTGACTTCCTCCGCCGCATGCACGAGTTGTTGCTCGGCGACGACTTCTACGACGAGATCTTCCGCTCGCTGCGGATCCCGTACGAGCCGGTGCGGTGGGTGACCGACATCGCGGTCAGCCACGACGAGGAGGTCGGCAAGCCGGCCCGGGTGCTCGAACTGATCCACGCCTACCGGGTACGTGGCCACCTGATGGCCGACACCAACCCGCTCGAGTTCGAGCTGCGCCGCCATCCGGACCTCGACGTCGTCAACCACGGCTTGACGCTGTGGGATCTCGACCGCGAGTTCCCGACCGGGACGTTCGGCGGCAAGACGTTCATGAAGCTGCGCGAAGTCCTCGGTGTCCTTCGCGACTCGTACTGCCGCACCGTCGGCATCGAGTACATGCACATCCAGGATCCCGAGCAACGCAAGTGGATCCAGGATCGGGTCGAGCGGCATCACGAGTCGCCGGCCCGCGAGGAGCAGCTGCGAATCCTCGGCAAGCTCAACCATGCCGAGGCGTTCGAGACGTTCCTGCAGACGAAGTACGTCGGGCAGAAGCGGTTCTCGCTCGAAGGCGGCGAGTCGGTGATCCCGCTGCTCGACGCGGTTGTGTCCGAGGCGGCGCACGACGACATGGACGAGGTCGTCATCGGCATGGCTCACCGTGGCCGGCTGAACGTCCTGACCAACATCGTCGGCAAGTCGTACAGCCAGGTTTTCCGTGAGTTTGAAGGAAATCTGGACCCTCGTACAGCGCACGGATCAGGTGACGTGAAGTACCACCTCGGCGCCGAGGGTGAGTACACCGCGATCGACGGCGAGCGGGTCAAGGTGTCGCTCACGTCCAACCCATCGCACCTCGAAGCCGTCGACCCCGTCGTCGAGGGCATTGCCCGGGCGAAGCAGGACGTGATCAACCGCGGCTCGACCGGCTTCACCGTGTTGCCGATCCTGATCCACGGCGACGCCGCGTTCGCCGGCCAGGGCGTGGTCGCGGAGACGTTGAACCTGTCGCAGCTGCGCGGTTACCGGACCGGCGGCACCGTGCACGTCGTCATCAACAACCAGGTCGGCTTCACCACGTCACCGACGTCGGCGCGTTCGAGTGTCTACTCGACCGACGTCGCGCGGATGATCCAGGCGCCGATCTTCCACGTGAACGGCGACGACCCGGAGGCGGTCGTCTTCGTCGCGCAACTCGCCTACGACTTCCGCCAGGCGTTCAAGAAGGACGTCGTCATCGACATGCTCTGCTACCGGCGCCGCGGGCACAGCGAGGTCGACGAGCCGTCGTTCACCCAGCCGGTGATGTACGACCTGATCGACGCGAAGCGCAGTGTTCGCAAGATCTACACCGAGTCGTTGATCGGCCGCGGTGACATCACCGTGGAAGAGGCCGAGCAGGCCCTGCGCGACTACCAGGGACAGCTCGAGCGCGTCTTCGCCGAGACCCGCGACGTCTCCAGCGCACCGGTCGACGAGCGCCCGGCGCCGCCGGAGGAGCGC
>JAVEEG010000251.1 GCA_030840585.1 Frankiaceae bacterium
CGCGCCGTTGCGGCCGCGATTCCCCGGTCCGGGATCCGTCACCGTGCGGGTGCCGGCGAAGGTCAACCTGCATCTGTCCGTCGGCGACCTACGTAAGGACCGCTTCCACGAAGTCGTCACGGTCTACCAAGCCGTTTCGCTGTACGACGAAGTGACAGTCGAGTCGGCCGACCGGCTGTCGGTGTCGGTGGTGGGCGACGGCGCCGGTGAGGTGCCGCTCGACGACGAGAACCTGGCCGCCCGCGCGGTGATCGCCGCGGCGGCGGTGGTGGGTCGCGAGCCGCACGTAAAAGTGAGTATTCGCAAGGGAATTCCGGTCGCGGGTGGTATGGCCGGAGGCAGCGCCGACGCCGCCGCCGCGCTGGTGGCGGTCGACTCGCTGTGGGGTTGTTCGCTCGACCGCACCACCCTCGAAGGCCTGGCCGCCGGGTTGGGCAGCGACGTGGCGTTCCTGCTCGTCGGCGGGACCGCGCTCGGCACCGGCCGCGGCGAGGTGATCTCACCGGTGCTCGCCGTGGGGGAGTACCACTGGGTCCTCGCGCTGGCCGACTTCGGCCTGTCGACGCCGGCTGTCTACGCCGAGTACGACCGGTTGCGTGCCGCGGCGGGTGAGGTCGGGCCGTCGATCCCGCCGGACGGCGTGCTGGCCGCAATCCGAGCCGGTGATGTCGTCGCGCTGGGCATGGCGCTGGCCAACGACCTGCAGCCCGCGGCGCTGTCGCTGCGGCCGCAGCTGTCCCGCGTGATCGACGCGGGGCGTGAGCTCGGCGCGGTCGGCGGCATCGTCTCCGGCTCCGGTCCGACGGTCGCGTTGCTGACCCGCTCGTCGGCCGAGTCGGTCCGGATCGCGTCCGCGTTGGCGGGTCTCGGTGTGTGCCGGACGGTGCGGCGGGCGACCGGCGCGGTCGCGGGGGCACGGGTGGTCACCGGAGAGGCCGCCCCGGCGTGAACCTCGTCAATCTCGAGGCGGTCGGCAAGGCGCACGGCACGACGACGGTGCTGCATGCCGTCTCGCTCGGCGTCGCGGACGGCGACCGGATCGGCGTCGTCGGACGCAACGGCGGCGGCAAGTCGACGCTGTTGCGCGTGCTCGCCCGGGACGAGGAGATCGACACCGGCCGGGTCACGCATGCCGGCGATACAACGGTCGGCCGGCTCCGCCAGCACGACGCTCTCCCGGATGACGCGACGGTGCTGCAATGCGTCGCCGGCGACCGGCCGGAACACGAGTGGGCCGGTGACGCGCGGATCCGCGCGGTGTTGTCCGGCTTGCTCAGTGACATCAGCCGCGACGCCCAGGTCAGCACGCTGTCCGGCGGCGAACGGCGCCGGGTCGCACTCGCCGCGTTACTGGTCGAGGACCCGACGCTGCTGTTGCTGGACGAGCCGACGAACCATCTCGACGTCGAGGCGATCACGTGGCTGGCCGAGTGGCTGACGGCTCGACGCGGCGCCCTCGTAGTCGTCACGCACGACCGATGGTTTCTCGACGCGGTCTGCCGCCGTACCTGGGAGGTCGGCGACGGAGCGGTGCACCAGTACGACGGCGGCTATGCGGCGTACGTGCTGGCCCGGGCCGAACGCGAGCGGCAGGCGGCGGCGAGCGAGGGCCGGCGGCGCAACCTGTTGCGCAAGGAACTCGCCTGGTTACGCCGGGGCCCGCCGGCCCGGACGTCCAAGCCGATGTTCCGGATCGAGGCGGCGAACGCGCTGATCGCGGACGAGCCGCCGCCGCGTGACCGAGTGGAGCTGCAACGGTTCGCCGCCGCACGGCTCGGGCGGGACGTGTACGACGTCGAGGACGCCCGGATCGCCGTGGGCGATCGGGTGCTGCTCGATCGCGTGACGTGGCGTCTCGGTCCGGGCGATCGGGTCGGGCTGCTCGGCCCAAACGGCGCCGGCAAGACGACGTTGCTCCGCACCCTGGCCGGCGAGTTGGCGGTCGCCGCCGGCCGGCTGCGGACCGGACGCACGGTCGCGCCGGCGTACCTCTCGCAGGACGTCGCCGAACTCGATCCGTCGTTGCGAGTTCTCGAAGCGGTCGAGGAGATCGCCGCCCGGGTCGCGGTGGGCAAGGGGCGGGAGGCGACCGCGTCACAACTGTTGGAACGTCTCGGATTTCCGGCGGCGCGGCAGTGGACTCCGGTCGGCGACCTGTCCGGCGGCGAGCGGCGGCGGCTGCAACTGTTGCGGTTGTTGATGGCCGGACCGAATGTCTTGCTGCTCGACGAGCCGACCAACGACCTTGACGTCGACACGCTCGCCGAGGTCGAGGATCTGCTCGACGGTTGGGCCGGGACGCTGGTCGTCGTGAGTCACGACCGCTGGTTCCTCGAACGTGTCTGCGACGACCTGTACGCCGTCGTCGGTACGTCGCTGCGGCACTTGCCGGGCGGGGTGGACGAGTATCTGTCGCTGCGCCGCGGGTCCGCCGGCGCGCCGCCCGGCGAATCGCGCGCTCCCCAGGGCGACTCCCGGGCGGCTCGCAAGGAGCTCGTCCGGATCGAGCGACGGCTGTCGAAGATCGCCGCGATCGAGGCCGACCTGCATGAGTCGATGGCGGCGGTCGCGACGGACCATGAACAGGTCCTTGCGCTCGATGTTCAGTTGCGTGCGATGGCCGAGGAGAAGGCGGAGTTGGAGGAGCAGTGGCTGCTCCTCGCCGACGACGTCGAGTAGGACAGTCGGCTGACCGCGTTCCTCGCCCGCCGCCGCGGTTCCTAATGAGTGAGCAGGATGAGCCCGACGATCAGCGCGATGCTCGCGAGCACTGGCCAGACCGGGATGAAGGCCAGCTTGCGTCGCTGGTTGCGTTCCGCGCGCGCCGGGCTCGGCATGTGCTCCATCCCGACGATCTGCCCCAGCCGGCCGGGGACCAATCGCCCGTGCCCCGGACGGCTACGCCTCGTGCCCCGGCTCGATGTCGTCCAGGTCGGAAAGTTGTAGCAACCGCGCGGATTCCCGCCGTACCTCGCCGGTGTCGACGTCCAGCAGATACGCCGTGTGGTCGCCCGTGACGATGCGCTCGCGGACGCGCCCGGAGAACCAGGCGGCGACATCGTCGAGCAGCGGTACGCCGTCCGGCCCCGGTCGCCACGAGCACCGCGCGAACTTGTCGATGTCGTCGCCCGTCGTCTCGCCGAACAGCCGCGCCAACTCCGTCGAGTCGCCATCGAGCACGTGGACGACGAGCCGCGCTGCGTCCTTCGCGATCCGGTACGTGTAGTTGCGCTCGGACAGCCCGACGAGGAATCGCGGCGGATCGATGCTGGCCTGCGTGGCGAAGCCGACCAGACATCCGGCGGCGACGCCATCGTGCGCGGTGGTCACGACAAACATCGGGTAGTCGAGTACCTCGGTCACGTCGTCGAAACCGCTCACGACGCCACCCCTACCCGGCGGCCGGGCCGGTTACCTATACCGGCCGGACGATGCGAACCGAGACATGAGTATCGCCGCCGCTTCGCGCCGTCAGGGCGACGGTCGCGGTCATGTCGCCCTTGCGGTAGATGCCGACGGCGTCGCGCCGGACGCTTGTCGTCGAGTGGCCGTTGCATGGCCCGCCGTCACACCGCAACCGCACCTCATGCCAGCCGCGCATCGCCTCCTCGATCCCGAAGCTGACATTGACCGGTGTCCGGCGATCGTCCGCTGACGCGCTGAGTACGAGCGAGCCCGCGCGGTCGAACTCGAACGCCGGCAACTCGAGTCTCGAACCGCTGGCGAGGACCGCGCGCATGGCGAGGTGAAGCGGGCCGGCACCCGCGGCGTACATCTCCGCGCACTGCTGCTCCCGGTGATGGCAGACGCCGACTCGGTCCGGGCGAACCTGCTGGAACACCACCGCATACGACCGCCCGTGGCAGCGCGCGTACGACACCGAACCGTGAATGCCTTGGCCCTCGTATGGCAGCGTCATCGATACGGGCTTGTGGCCATCGACCCTCTCGCTCGCGTAATCGCTCGCGATCAGGAGGGCGTCGGAGATCGCGCCCCGGGCTGGCGGCTCGAGTGCGGCCGGCTCCGTGACGGCGACCTGCTCGACGATGAGTATCCCGATGGTTCCGTGCAGCCGCGGCGCCGCTATTCCCGGTGCCTGCGTCCAGCCGGACGCGTCGGCGGGGACGAGTGCGGCGCCGACGATCGTGGCGCCCGCGATCACCGGAGGCATCGGCCCGCCGTAGTCGAGTGAGGCGAGGTCGTGCGTAGCGGCGGCGAACAGCACCCCGCAATGCGGTCTGGTCACGGCAAGCGCCCTGTCGTGGGAAGCGAGCCGTTCCGCGACGGTTGCATAGCTGAGTCCGGCCACGATCGTGGCGACGACTCCGCTGGCGATCAGCGCGGTGCCCACTTCCCAGCCCTCGACCCGCAGCGGTGGCGCTGTCCCACCGCCCGTACCGGGGGCGATGATCATCGCTACGCCGAGCGCCGCGATCAGTGCTATCAACACAATGACGCCGTCTTCGACGTCGAGCCTCGCTTGCGTCCGGTCGACGATGTTGTGGCCGGTGGTGATGGTCGACCAGATCCAGATCCACCACCCGGCGCACACCGTCAGCGCACCGCCGGCCAGCGCCGCGGTGATCCTTGATGCCGGGAAGTTCCGGGCAAGCCGGCGGCCGGAGGGGATGCAGGCCATTGCCGCGCCGATCGGCGGAATGATGGCGAACGAGAAGAAATCGAAGAACTGCCGACCGCCGGAGCCCGCGCCGATCAGGGCCCACGCGATGAACGCGAGCGCAAGGACGCCGGCGACCGACACCAACCGTCCACCAGCACGACGGCGGGCCCCGACATCCGCGCGCACCGGCGGCGGCATCAGCCGCTACTCGCCCGTCTCACCGTCGATCGACTCGCGCAGCAAGTCGGCGTGGCCGTTGTGCCGCGCATACTCCTCGATCATGTGCACGAGGATCCAGCGCAGGCTCGGCGCGGTGCCGTCCGGCCAGGTTCGCGTCGCCAGTTGATCGAGGCTGCCCCCGTTCGCCAACGCGTCGGCCACATGTGCGCGCGAGCGCTCGACCGCGTCCTGCCAGAGCGCGAACAGGTCCTCCGGCGAGTCGGAGGCCGCGGACTCCCAGTCCCAGTCGGGGGTGGCTTCCCAGTCGATCGCGTTCCATGGCGCTTCGCGTTCGCGGCCGTGCAATGCGCGGGAGAACCAGCCGCTCTCGACCAGTGCCATGTGCTTGAGCAGCCCGCCGAGAGTCATGCTCGACGCAGCGATCTTGACATTTAGGCCGGCTGAGTCGAGGCCGCGGCACTTCCACGCCAGCGTCGCCCGGTGGTAGTCGAGAAAGCCCAGCAACGTCTCGATCTCACCGGCCGCGATCGGCGGCTCCGGCCGGCCGTGGTCGTCGATGGTCGTCACGCGCTTGTCCCTTCCTCTGCGGTCTGTGTCTCCATCTGGGGCTCGATCCGGCGGCCCTCCAGCAACAGCAACGTGCCGGCCAGTGCGATCGCGGTCAGCGGCAGTCCCATCCCGAGCTTCACCGGCGCCAGCCAGTGCACCCGGTTGTGCACGTAGAGATAGCCCTGCACGGCGGCCCGCAGCACGAACACGGTGCCCCACAGCGCGGTGGCCCACATTGCCGCGCGGCGCAGACCGGGCTCTTCCCGCCAGTGCGCGTACCCGCGATCGATCAGCGCTGCGACGTAGCCGAGCAGGGGCCGCCGTACGGCGATCGTGACGAACGCGAGCACGCCGTATCCCACGTTCAGCAGAATCCCGGGCAGGAAGTAGTGCTTGGCCTGACCGGTGAAGGCGGCCAGCGCGGCGGCGACGGCGATGCCACCGAGCCCCATCACCGCCTGGCGCAGCGGCTCGCCGCGGGACAGCCGGACCACCGCCAGCACGCCGGCCGAGACGCAGGCCGCGACGAT
>JAVEEG010000254.1 GCA_030840585.1 Frankiaceae bacterium
AGTGTGATGCCGAGGGCCCGGTAGAGTTCCGCGCGATCTTTGCGATCGGCACGCTGCAGGAGTGCGGCGGTCCCGCCAACCTGGGTGAGCGCGGACGCACGCGCGCTGGCGGTTGGCGATCGCGTCTTCATCGTGGGAGGCGTCGGACCACAGGACGACCCCGCCTCGTCCACGGTGCTCGTCTTCGACACACACGAGAATCGATGGAGCAGCATCCGCGAGCTTGGCCCGACGTATGACACCGTGGCCGCCGGCAACGCGATAGTGACAGCAGAGGCGGAGCCGACGACGGGTCAGGTTCTCCTTCAGCGAGTCGTGGATGGCACTCCATTGGCGCTGCCTCGCCCGGTCACCACATCGCGTCCCCACGCTCTCGGACTGGCGTTGCTGCCCGAGTCGGCGAGACTGATTCTGACGATCACCGACAGCGAACTCGGGACGACCAGCCTGTTAGCCCTCGACCTGGCCTCACCTGGCGCGACGTGGAAGGGGGTCTCCACCGCCCCCGCGGAGACGTTTACGTCCCCCGTCGAGACCGAATCGACATTTCGCGGGACGCTTGCCGTGCTTTCGGGTGACCGCTTGCTATCGCTGACCCGGTCCGGACTGTCGGTTGCACTACCCGGGCGCGCGACCAGGCTCAGTGCCGCCTTGTACAAGACTTGGGGCTACTGCGGTGCACAAGGCGCGTCGGTCTGGACCGGATCTGCCTTTCTGATGTGGGGCGGCCAGTCGTGCAGCGGAGGCTCTGCCGCTGAGACGGCGCAGGGTCTCGCCATCGACGTGCGCTAGCAATCACTATCGTTAGGGCGCCTCAATCAGCACGTCAGGTGCTGGAATGCTCGGCGTTGATGTCCAGCCGATCGGGTCTTCGTCGTCTGTCATCGGTAGAGCGTGGACAGCATTCGCGCTGTCAATGAACACCAGACCGCCATCCTGGGCCGCAGGCACTTGTTCTACGGCACGAATGACACGTGCGGACTCAAGGACGCCGAACACACTTAGCGCGGTGGTCGCCAAAATGATGCCCGCCGATTGTTCACCCGCGCTCGCGAGCACGCAGAACCCAACTACCGCCAGATAGCGAACGTAGCGCTCACGCGGAGATCGCCAGAACCTGTAAGCAGCCTGCAGCGCCGATGTACGCACGAGTGAGCCAAACAGAGTGACCACGACCGCAGCGAGCAACCAGCCTCCATATCCGCTACGAGACGGGCCGAACTCGGCTCCATAGGCGACGCCGCCGATGAGAAGCGTGTCGCCGGCGTGGCTCGCTATGCACGACAGCCAGCGCAAATGCGCGTCCCTCATATGCACGACACGTGCGAACGCTCCGTCGGCGATGTCGAGCGTCGCCGCGAGAGAGACCGCGACCAGCGCAAGCATGGGATGATCCGTGCCTAGCAGCCCCGCGCCAGCGATGGCACACAAAAATGCGCCCAGGATGGCCATCCGTCGTATGCGGCGTTGCAGCACGGGCTGCCGCCACGCTGGTTCAGCGACGTCTGGGTTCACATGCCGGGTGAGCAACCGTTCCAACAGGCGATCGGTCCAGAGTCGTTGTTCGCCCGACCGCCAAGCCCGCTCGGATTGGTCGCCGGTATACGCGCGGTAAACGACGTGCCGGAGTCCGCCCCGTGCAACCTCCCGGACGACGTTGTCCTCATCAAGCAAGAACTGTTGCAGGGCGACAACTGATTCATAGGCACGGGCGGCTCGCGCTTGCACCCGATGCAGTCGCTGGCCGGCTGATAGTTCCGTGCCAGATGGGACGGGCACCGCAAAGCCAAACTCAGCCGCTACCGCCCAGCCAATGCGGTCGTACGCCTCGTCGAAGGCGTCCGCCGAACTCTCACTAGTCACGACTCATCCTCTTCCTCCCCCTCGGACGAGCGCCGGCGCGTCTCCTGTGATCGAACTGGGCCGCCGAGAAGCTTTTCGGCTAGGCGCCACAGCCGAGATCCCGGCTTCGCTCGTTGCTTGGCGATCTTCTCTGCGAGCCGTTGCTTCTCGGTCGGTGAGAAGACGAGGACGTCACAGGCGTCCGACACGTTCAGCCCAAACCGGTACTGCGTGATGACGATCTGGGCGACCTTCACGTCGTACGCCGAACCGTCCCGCTCGGCTTCCGCGAGGAACTCTTCCAGAAGTTCGCGAACATGTATCTCGTCTAGTCTTCGGTGGGCGAGGCGGTCGCCGACGTCGTAGCCGTCAGGCAACAGACTGGCGTTCAGCGACCATCGAGGAGCAGTCCGGTAGATCGTTACCGCCTCGTTGCGCATCACCGCGATCACGAAGGCCAACGTCGAGTCGCGGCGAAGGTGCAGCCCCTCCCGAAGGGTAGAGAAGGCTTTGGCGATCACCCACCCGATCGCTGACTCTTGCTCCTGCCGATCTTGGATCCGGCAAAGCAGCGGCCGGGCGAACCGCTTCAGGACCGTGAGGATCTCGGCCGTTGCATCATCGTCGTGGTCATACCGGCTTCGATCGACGAGCAAGTCGAGGCGCTTGCTCAACGCTCGGAACTCAGCGGGACTGAGCCCGTGATACGCGTCCTTTGGCAAGCGCGGTGACCCACCCCCCGCGCCAGGGGGAACCGGTGCTGCCACGCGACCTCCCATCTGACAAGAGTCCTACCTCTTATAGACGCAGTCCCTCTGGGTTTCTTGTCACCAACCTCCAAGATTCTTCCGAGACGGCAGCGCCCGCCAGAATTGCGATGCCCGGTGACAAATCCTCCAGCGCGATCGCGTCTCTACAGGGTGACGACTCATCTGGAGGGCGCCATGTCCGCCTCGAATGCCCGAGCGATCCGTCGCTCTTGGCCGCAATCGTTGCCTCCCAACTTCACGCTCATGACGCCAGACTTCGGCGACCAGCTGAGCGTTTCGCAGTTGCGCTTCGTCGTCGACGCGTTGCTCGACGGAGCGGTCGTGTTCCTGATGTCTGACTGTTCTTGGGCGGCGGTCGCAGACCCCCGGCACGCGGGCGGTGTTGCCCTACTCGATCGCCTGCTCGATCACGAAGGTCATCCGATACCCGTGACGGTTGCGGATGAGGCGCTAAGCGCAAGCGTGATTCGCTTCGACGAAGCCGTACGTGTGCTCACCGGGAAGTTCTGGCCAGGCGGTCTTGGTATCAAGACACGGCCGGCCACACGGCTCGCCCGCCGAATCAGCAAACGACTCCACAGTGGCGGCTCCGGAGTCGTGGTGCGAATGAGCAGGTCGATCATCGAGCGCCAAATCAGCGCAACCGCGAGGCTTCCCATTACGTCGGCGGCCTTGCGAGAAGGCGGAGCGCTAGTGACCGACGCAGCGCACGCGTTGGATGTCGTTGTTCGATTGGTCGAGGAGCGCGCGCCGCTCGGCCGTGTGATCTTCATCGTCGACCGGCGCCAGCGTGTCACGCTCCGCGACCACTCGACGATGATCATGTTGGACCACGGTGTCCGTCCCTTGCGCCACGGCTCGGTGGACGTTAGCGACGTTCAACGGGCCCTGCTTTCGAACGACGGCGTCGATTGGAGTGACGCCACGTGACGCAACCGCGTCGCCGCCACCTAGACGCGCCAGGTCTGGTCGCATGCGGGATTGGAGGCCGGCGGCGCTTGATGGTGCGCCGGGCGCGGGGCGCATTGCGACGAGCGGTGTTTAGCCGCTACTTGATCGCTCCCGCCACGGCCATCGCGAGCAAGCTGACCGTGAACGTGCTGAGTGGACACCACCACTGAGTCCTCGGTGACATGAACACTTCGGTGGGGAGTGCACGATCAGTCGTTAACCTACATTCGTGACGAAAGGCGCTTCGGCTGGCGCCGGCAGTATGTCTCCCTACGAGCGCCGCCGATGGACCGAACTCGAAGACCACTGGGCGAAGGGCGGGGTTCGTCGACAGCTATTTCCGGCGAAGGTGCGCGAGGCACTTAGCAGCGCGGGCGGGCAGTTCGTCGACGTCGGCGGACGCGCCGTCCAGCGCGTCGCAACTGCGGCGCCCGAACCGGTCAAGAGCGCCGTTATATCGGCCCTGGACGCCACGCTCGTCCCGACGGCGAAGGCGATCGTCCACTTGCTCGAACTCGTCACCGACTGGTCGGTGGAACTCACCGACCCACTGCGTGTCCTCGAACACCACCGAGTTCGGGGGCGTGACGTCGCGTCCCTCGAAGACCTCCGAGTGTTGGATCTTGAGAGACTCGATGAGGTAACCCACAACCTTCCCCTGCGCTGGCGCTCGCTAGGTGCGGTCGAGGGTGCGACGGTTGGCGCCCTGGCCTTCCTGCCGGTGGGCGGTACCTTCGCGGCCATCACCCTGGACGTTCTCGTGGTGCACGTCCTGAGCACATCGATCGCTACTCGAGCGGCCCACGCTTACGGATTCGACCCCTCGTCATCGCAGACGGAGCGAATGATCGACCGGATGGTACGGCGCGCCTACAGCGAGCAGGCCACGAAGGTCGCCACCCAGCGACAGGCGGGCTCCGCCTTCAGAGCCGCAGCCGGTCGCCAGCGCTGGAGCCAGAAGCTGCGCGAGGACCACCGTCTCCTCGCGGCCGTTGAGCGGCTCATGAAGCAGGCTGGCAGCGGGGCAAACGTGCCGGTCAGCCGCGCAACCAAAGCACTTCCCGCCATTGGGGTACTCGCTGGCGCCGGCATGAACTCCTATGTCCTAGGCGACGTCGCGAACCAGTCGATCCGGTACGCCCAAACCGTGCTGCTCGCTGAGAAACACGGACTGCTGTTGCCCGTAAGACTCCGGCACGACGTTCTCGACGACCAGGACGAGACCTAAGACACGTCGCGACCTCCTCCGCGGAGAGCACCGCGTCCGCCTTGCGCATGGACCACCGCTGCAGAGTGCGGAACGCAAGCGTCACTACCGAGCGAGAGGCGCGAGGACGCGCCCTACAACAATCGCTCAACTGCGTAACGGAGATATCCAGTCACGGCAAGGAGGCGAAAGCGCGAATCCTCTTGATCGGAGAGCCCCGGGTGTGACCCGCTGGCGTGCGAGAGCGCCCACAGACCCTTTGCGAACTCCTCTTCGCCCTTCACGAGGTGCCCTGCAGCCCGCAATGCGTCGACCGCACTCGGCACATTGCCAATTTGCTTGCCCGTAAGTTGTTGAGCAATCTCCGGCAGTGTCGCCTCGATCGAGCTCCGCAACTGTCCATTCGCCGCAGCCCAGTTGCCGTCCGAGAACGATTCGACTGCTTGGCGGTAGTGACCCGCAGCGATGGGCAATCCCTTGTCGACCAATAGGCGCTCCAGCGCTGATGCCTCAGCGGGCAGGGCGAGTCCAGGCACAGTGGGAACGAGACGGCCCTCCTCCGAGTCCCATTCCAACCCATCTGCCTCGATCGCATTCTCAAGTTCGGACATCCACTCCGGCGTGCCCCAGCCTGAGCCACCCTTGGCCAATACCCGTTGCAACAGGTCGAGGGCGACCTTCTCCGCCTCGGGCCTACCGTCGTCGTGAAGGGCCTGTAACAACCACCGCGCACGCTTCTCCCGGCTCACGTCCGCACGCCCTATCCATGGTCGTGCCTCGACCTCCATGAACAGCGTGCCAAGTTCCCCCTGGCTGAAAGCGGTAGCCATCGCGCGGGTCAGGATGCCGAGTGTCCGCTCACGGAGGATGAAGGTCACCCGCCTATCCTGCCCCCCGGAAAACGCATCTGACTTACCCGCGGGGTCGTGCGGTCGCCGAATTGCCCGTCGCGTCACGAACCGTTCGCCGATTAGAGGCGCGTTCCGCTCCGCTCACCGCGCTCATCCGCCATAAGCCCGTGTCATGCCGCGAGCGAGAGCACCGCCTCTACCCAGCAGTTGCCGTGACCGGTCGCAGTTAGCGCGGGTATCGGGCCCCCGCTACTACTTCGCCCCCTACTCGCCCTCCAATATGACGCATATTTCTAGGGGCAGATTGGGGAGGTCAATAGGAGCGTTCAGCAAGTAGAGCGACCGCACGGAAAGCGGCGGCGCGTCAGTCGATCCGATCTACCAACGACCTGATGTTGGCGACGCCGCTCAACTCTTCGCAGCGGGCAACCAACTCTTCCTCAAGCGCCGTGAGATGGCGGAGCGCACTGTGAACGCCGCCGGGACATCGCGGTGCGCACTTCGAGGCGGCTCTGCTCAATCGCAGCGGCCAGCAGGATGGCGAGGTGTTGCTTGTCGTCGGTCGGAGGGGCGACGCCGACAACCGTGACCCGCCGCACCTGAGTTTCGACCAACGCTTCGGCCTCCACCACGGCGTTGGCGGCGACGGCAGCCGCTTGGAAGACGGCGTCCGCGGCCGTAGCTGCGGCGGCGAGGACTGCTTCGGCGACTTTCGAGGCGGCTTTGGAAGCGGCCTCGATCGCTGCTTGGGCGTCGACAGCTCCCGAGGCGGAGGCGCTGCGCCCGAGAGCCGTGGTCCGATCCCCGTGTACTGCAAGAGCAGCGTGCCTGGAGAGCTCCTTGACTGCCGACGCGGCCGCAAGCTGGGCTTGCGCTGCCACCTGGCTGGCCTTCGCGGTCGCCTTCGCGGCTGCGGCGGTCGCGGTGGCGACCGCGGCTTCCGCCGTCGCCAGGGCTTCTGCGGCGACGTCCGCGGCCGCTGCGGCGGCAATGGCTTCGGCCGCGGCGACTGCCGCAGCCTGTGCTTCGGACTCCCACATAGGAGTGGCAACCGTAGCCAATGGCGCAGGGGCGATACCGACCTGCATGACGGCGATCTCTGACACTTGGTGTCAACCCTCAACTAGTCGCCGAGAACCCCGGCATAGCCAGCATCGACGCCGCCCAAGTCAGAGTTGAGCCTTTGCGGTCACAAGACCCGAAAGCAACGTCGCCAACGGTGCGCGCCACGCTCGCGCGGTGCCAACGCTGACCATTCGGGCTGCGCGCGCGGGTGGTCGACAACCTCCAGGCAGTCATCGACTGGCTGCCGCAGATGGCTACGACCTGTCGGCGGTATCAGTCAGTACGACCTGTGTTCGCGGGCCGGAGGGCTCATCGTGTTCCGCGCTGCGCGAATCTGCCGACGTCCTTCGACGGTGCAAGCCGAGGCGGAGTGATGCCCGAGCGGTTCCGCGACCACGTACCCCACCTACTCGGCGCTGCGATTGTGTCGCTGGGCGTACATGTCGGCGTCCGCTCGGCCGATCAGGTCCTCCAGTAACTCTTCCGGCGCAAGTTCCGCGAGCCCCGCGGTTATGGACGCGCCGAGGGTTGCCGCGAGGCTGGCGTTCGCCGCTTCAAACCTTCGACGCGCCTCAGCCAGCCCGACGTCCGCGAGGCCACACAGGAACTCGTCGCCGCCGTAGCGGACTATCAGGTCGTAGTCGCGCACCACGCCCCGGACAGTTTCTACGACTTGCAGCAGCAGTCTGTCTCCGGCGGCATGGCCCTGCGAATCGTTGCGCGCCTTCAGATCGTCGACATCGACGAAGGCCAAGACGAAGGATTTATGGGTCCTGTGTGCCTTCGTGACTTCGCGCTCGAGCTCCAGGAGGCCAGATTCGCGTCTATGGACACCTGTGAGCCCGTCAACGAGTTGTTCGGTTCGCTCACGTGCGGCATCAGCCCGGTCTGAGCGAGCAGCCTCCCGGTCGTCTTCCGCGTGCCTTCGGTCCCCGGCGCTCCGCTGTCGGTCCCGCTTGGCGCTAGCGCGGTCGGAAGCGGCTTCCGGGTCGACGCGCCGCGTCTTCTCTCGGGCTTCAGCCCGCACGTCCCGGGCGTCCGATCGGGCGTCTCGGCCAGCGGCCGTCTCGTCGTTGGCGGCGGACGTGCGGTCCCGGTGCTCCGCGGCGCCATCTCGGTCGTGCAGCGGGGCCTCCGATGTCACTGAGTGGTCACGGGCCCGCCCTTGCGTATGTAGCTCCGGCTGAGTTCGTTGATCTTGCTGGTGCGAACCGGCCGTAGTGGCCAGATCGCGAGTGACAACGTATAGGCACCACGTCGCTGGCTTTCTCCTCGCCCCCGACACCACAGTCGCGCGATCGCCAGTTCGCTCTCTCACCACTTCATACAGGTAGCGGCGTGGGTGCATCGCGGGTGTTCACTGTCGCGGTGATCCGCCGGGGGCTGGTTCGGGGCGGCGGTTGGTAGCGCTGGGTGCTGCCTTCGTCTTGAAGGCGAGTGCCCGCGAGTCCTTGCAGGTCACCGGGCGACCTGACACCAAAGGAGGGGATGGATAGCCAGGCATGGCTGCGTTGAGTGGGACCAAAGACCCTACTTAACTGTTGCTGGGCAGGTAGATCTGAGTTCGACGTCAGGTCCGTTGTACGTCCGTCGACAAGGCAGCCATGAGACAACTGTGGCGCGCCCGATCCTACGTTCTGCTGACGGCCGGCGTGATCGGCTCGGTCGCATTGGTGATCGTGCAGCCGTCGGGGATCTGGACGCCGCTCTGGTATCTCGGTATCGCCGCCTTAGGCACCAGCATGGCGGTGGCCGGCGCGGTCCACCGCAGCAAGGCGGAGCGTCGGATCTGGGTCGCGATCGGTGTCGGGCAGGTCTTGTACCTCGCCGGTGACGCGCTTTGGTACATGTACAAGAATCTGCTGTCGACCGTGCCGTACCCGTCGTTCGCGGACGTCGCGTATCTCCTTCGCTATGGCGCGTTGCTTCTCGGGCTGTGCTGGCTGGTGCAGCGTCGGCGAACCGGGCGTGACCGGGCGGCCTTCCTTGACGCCGCGATCATCAGCTCGGCGTTCGCCTTGCTCGCCACCGTGTTCCTTATTGTTCCGGCGACACGAGGGACCGGCGTGTCCTTGCTGAGCCGGGTTGTGGCTGCGGCTTATCCGGTCGGGGACGTGCTGGTGCTGGCCGTGCTGGTGCAGCTCGCTGGCAGGCGTCGGGTGCGCAACCTTGCTTTCGGCGCGCTAGCCGGTGGACTTGTCATCCTGCTGGCCATCGACGTCGTCTATACCCTGGTCGTAGCGAGCGACCGGACGCTGCCTGCGTGGTCGCCGGTCGGTTATCTCCTGCCTTATCTGCTGATCGGATTCGCGGCCATGCAGCCGGCCGGTGAAAGTCTGGCGGAAGCGACCCCGGACCACGATCGGTCTCCGACGGCCAGAAAGGTCGTGGCGCTCGGGGGCGCGCTAGTGCTGGGGCCTACCTTGCTCGCCGTGCGTTACCTGTGCGGTGCGCCTCTCGACCCGCTCGTTATCTCGGTGGGCACCATCGTCAGCTGTTTCCTGGTCCTGGCCAGGCTTCTGGACCTGTTCCGTCTGGGCGAGGCGCAATCTCAGCAACTCACTGCGCTCGCGCGGACGGACAGCCTCACTGGTGTCGCCAATCGGCGCAGCTGGGATCACGAATTGGCGCGCGCCGCGGTAGCCGCGGAGTCGACGGGAACCCCGCTAGCGGTGGTAGTCGTCGACCTGGACCAGTTCAAGAACTACAACGATGAATACGGCCACATCGCCGGGGATCAGGTCCTCAGGGACACCGCTGGCGCCTGGGCGAAGATTCTCGACGGCCGCGGCTTCGTCGCTCGCTACGGCGGCGAGGAGTTCGCCTTTCTTCTCCCGCGCACGGCGCTAGCGCTGGCCGAACCGCTGCTCCACCTGTTGCACAGGTCAGTCGCCGGCGGGCAGACGTGCTCCATGGGAGTCACGGAGTGGCAACCCGGAGAGGACCCCAGCGAGGCCACCGCTCGCGCAGACGAGGCGATGTATGAGGCCAAGAGAGCGGGCCGCAACCAGATCAGCGTGCACGACCGTGCCGGGTTGCGACTGTTGCCACGTCAAACGGCGCTCGCACTAGTACCCGAGATCACGCCAGTCTTCCAGCCGATCGTGGACATCCAGACGGGAGCCACCGTCGGGCATGAGGCGCTCAGCCGATTCGTTGGCATGACACCGACGGACGCATTCGCCGAGGCGCGCCGAAACGGCACAACCGCTTCACTCGAGATTGCCGCGATCGACGCCGCGCTTCAAGCCCCGCGCCCGCCCGGGTTTCTGTCGCTCAACGTCGGTCTCAGCACCCTGTTCCAACCGGAGATCGACCAGGTCTTGCCGTACGACCTGTCTGAGATCGTGCTGGAGATCACCGAATACGAGTACCACCTCGACACCCCGGCCGCGGTCCTGCGACTGGCCGAACTGCGCGGTCGCGGAGCCCGAATCGCCATCGACGACCTCGGGGTCGGCTTCTCCAACCTCAACCGGCTGCTATGGCTCGCTCCCGAAATCATCAAGCTCGACATGTCCGTCGTGCGAGAGGTGCACACGAAGTCAGGCCACTTGGCCATGGTCCGCGCCCTCGGCGTCTACGCCGAAGCCTGTGGTGCCCGGCTGTGCGCTGAAGGCATCGAAACTTCCGATGAATGGCACGCGCTGGCAGACGCGGGCGTCGCCCTCGGCCAGGGATATTTGTTTGGACGCCCGCAGCCCGCCATTTCGATGTCGCACTTACCCACACAGGTTCCAGCCGCGTAGGCGTGAACCTGCCCGAGGACCGGGCCACACTGTCGCGGCCCGCGCCGAGAAGCCGGCACAGAAGCTCAAGACACCCCGAGTTCGACGGCCCCCAGGTCTGGGCACAGGAAAAGGCAAGACGAACGAACTGGAGGACACGTGGACGCGCTGGCGCTTCTCACCGCAGATCACAACCGGGTTCGTGGGCTCTTCGCCCGGTTCAACAAAGCAAAGGAGTCCGACGACACCGCGCTACTCGGCGAGTTGGCAGCCGAGATCATCAACGAGCTGCAGGTCCACACCTCGATCGAGGAGACGCAGTTCTACCCGTGGGTCAAGGACATCTCCGAGGAGACCAAAGACACGGTCACCGAAGGGGTCGAAGAGCACCACGTCGTCAAGACCCTCATCGCCGAGATCCAGGCGCTGGAGCCGGGTAACGACAAGTGGATCGCCAAGATGACCGTCCTGATCGAGAATGTCGATCACCACGCGGAGGAAGAAGAAGAGGAACTCTTCCCGAAGGTGCGCAGCAACACGAGCGCAACTGATCGGGAGGCACTGGGCGAACGGCTCGAGCAGGAGAAGCAGCGCCTCGGCGCGCCCGTTCTCGCGGACAAGATCGACCTGACCTTGACCGAGTTGAAAGACCTCGCGTCGACCCAGGAGATTCCCGGCCGCAGCACGATGGACCACGAGGAGCTCGCGGCCACCGTCGCACCGCCCACCGGCTAGGAACTCCCCCGACGAACGACTGCGCCCCCGCCCCCCGTTGTACGACGACGGGGCGGGGGCGCAGCGGTTTCTAGCTAGTGGCCGTTCGCGGCCGCGACCAGGTCGGGGACGAGGTTCGCGGCGTTCGGCGTACCGAGGCCGGTGATCGGGTCCCAGCCCGGCGTGGCGGGGTAACCCTGGACGTTCGGGTCGGCGGTGTTGTTGCCCACCGTCACGTCGTAGAAATCATTGGCGTAGCGGGCCGGGTCGGCGCCGATCGTGTACAGCGCCGGGTTGATCAGACCAAGGTTGCTGCCCGACAGCTGGTCCGCCAGCGCGACGATGCCGGCCCACTGCGGGCACGACAGCGACGTGCCGCCGATGTCGTACCAGCCGGTGCTGCACGGCGTGCCGCTGCTGTCACACACCAGGCCGCTCTGCCCGTCCGGCGGCAGGGTCAGGTACACCAGCGCACCAGTACCGGCGCTCGCCTGCAGCCCGACGTCCGGCACGCCACGAGCACCAGGCGGGATCGGCGTACTGCCGGCCGGTTCAACGGCCTGGTAATCCGGGCGGGCGAACACATGGCTGAACCCACCGCCCGCGAACGTCCAGCCGACCTCGGCCTGCCCCGGGTTGTTGCGGCACTTCGCCGGCTGGTCGGTGCTGTCCGTCGTACGCGGCTGGTCCTGCGTCGCGGTCGGGTCGGTGCAGAGGTACGTGCCGCCGACACCGGTGACCAGCGGGTCCGAAGCGGGCCACTCGACCGTCGGCTCTTCGATGGTCGAGCCGCCCTTGCCGACCGGCGTCTTCTTCGAGTTGGCGCTGCCGCTGTCACCTGACGATCCGAGCACGGTGACGTGGTTCGCATACGCCGCCTGGAACGCGTAGCGCAGGTTCTGCAGCGATTGCGAGCTGCCGAACGCGTCTTCCGCCGACGCGAAGCTCTGCGAGATGACGTCCGCCAGGTGATGTTCGACGACGTACTTCTCGTTGGCCATCATCTGCGGAAAGCCTTGTACGCCAAGGGTTTCCGCGGTCGGCGTCGTGACCAGCAAGATGTTGGCACCCGGCGCGATCGCATGCGCGGTCTCGACGTCGAGCGACACCTCCAGTGCCCACGCCGCCTTGTCCTCCTGGCCGGTGCCCTTGCTCTTGCTCGGGGATGCCTTGGTGGCCGGCGACCCCTGCAACGTCAGAGTGCTGAACGTCGGCATCCCAGCGGTGCAGGTCACGTGCGCCTCGCCGCACATCGCCGGCAGACCGAACGCCTGGTTGTACACGTGCAGGTCGTTGCGGATCGTGTCACTGCCGTAGGAGTCCACGATCGCGATTGTCTTGCCGGCACCGGTGATGCCCTGGTCATAGAGCGGCGCGAGGTTGTACGCCGAACGGGTCGACTGTGGCGTGAAGCAGCGGCGGCCGACCGACTCGCACTGCGCTTCGGTCGGCGGTGTCTCGGACGAGCTCACCTGCGCGAAGTCGGAGACGGTCGGGTGAACGGTCGGGTAGGCACCGGCGAGGTGCTGGCCGGCTACCGCGCCGACGGTGGCCGCCGGTGCAAGCGCGGCGAGACCGCCGGTCACGGGAAGGGCGGCGGCGATCGCCGCAATGGCAATTCGGGTACGTACGCGCATGAGACCCCCAGGGCGTCATTGTCCGGGTGTGAACAGATTCGCGCGCATCATGTCGGTGTTGCCCCGGTTCGCGCAAGCCAGCTGCGCACAGGTGACGCCGACCCGACCTTTCCGTGTCGATGGTGACCTTCGCGGCCAGCGCTCGCGTTGGATCGACTCGCGGCGTTACGGGCAGTTCGCGTACGGCGGCGGACCCACGCTGTTCGAGCGGTTCAGCAACGCGAGCCGGTACTGCGCCAGGACTGCGTCACTCCCCGAGTAGGTCGGGTCCGTCCCGCCTCCGTGCGAGAAGATTTCCGGGCCCGTCTGCGTCAGCGTCGCGGCAGGATCACCCTGCACGCTCTTCCAGGTCGCCTCGGACACCGGAGTCGTGAACAGCGACGGGTCGATCACCATCCTTTGTACCCGGAACGGATACCAGGTGCGGACGCACAGGGTCGGCGCGACGTGCCAGTTCCATTCGACGTAACACTGCGGGTTGTTGCGCGTCGCGACATGCAACCAAGCTCCGGAACTGGCGTCGATCCAAACCTTCCGTGGCTTGAGGCCCATGGCGATCATCAGCCGGCACATCTCGTGCGCCCGCCCCCAGCACCCGTCGTCCGGGTACTTGAACGGAATGCACGGGGCCGGGCAGCTCAGCGGGTCACACGTCGTCGCGCTCATCGCGTCGAAGATCTGCTGCGCGCGCGACGGCGACACGCACCAGGACCACCAACACCAGAAACGCCTGATGAATCGGCAGAACCACGCCGGAATGCGGATCCACCACGAGACCGCGGCCGCCGCGAGCCTCGGGTCAGCTGCCTGCGGGAAAGGGCGCATCGCCTCCGCAGCGTCCGGCGGCAGTTCCCGTACGTCGATGACCGCGCCGCCATCGTCCGCGGTCAGGATCACCGGCTGACCGTCGTCGACCGCCCGTCGCAGCACGGCGGCGAGTTCCGATCCGTCTTCGCCGACGCCGACGCGCAGCCGCGCGTGCGACGTGTCGAGCGACACGTCCAGCCCGTCACCGCTCGGGTCGACGCGCAGCACCCGGCCGACCTTCGGCACTAGCAGTCGCGTGATCGATTGGCTGTCGGGATCGATCTCGGCGTACACCGGATGGTTGAGCCGCGCCAGCCCCTCGAGCACCTGCACGACACCCGCCGAGCGGTCGTCGGCGGCGCCCAGCCGGATCCGCCGCCCATCGAGGGTGACGTACGAATCGCCCGCCTCGGCGGAACGTTCGACCTGAATGGTCGTCGCGACGACCGCGTTGGGATTGGGCATGGTGTCCTCCCTCGAACGGTGAGCGATCCTGCTTCAGTCTTCGCACTCGTCGATGACGAGATCCAGCGACATCTTCTTGACGACGACATCCTTGACCCGATGCGTGATGAGGTCGAGGCGCCGGCGCAGCTTCGGGTCCAGCCGGTAGATCATGCCGCCCGCGAGCATCCCGCCGCCGTACACCTCGACCGTGATGGTCCGGTCCTCGGTCGCGTCGATGTCACGACGGTCATGAGTGGATATCTCCCTCGGTGTCGACGACAAAAAGACGCTAGATCCAAAACCTGCCGGATCCAAGGTTTCTATCGCGCATCCGACAGTTTGACGGACGCCTACGGCTCGTCTAGAACGACAGCCACGAAAGACGACGACGCGAAGGCCGTTTCATGATCGCCACCGCCCGCCGCGCTGCAGGTTTGTGCGTCCTTGCGCTGTTGGTGTCCGCGTGCGCAAGCAGTGGATCGGCGCACCACGCCGAGCCGCTGGCGACGACGACATCGACGCCGTCCGCCACCCCGTCCGCGACGGCGACGCTCGGTCCGGCTGCATGCGCCGGCGTCACGCACACCACCCCGATCGCCGGCGTCCCCGACGAATGCCAAGCCCTGTGGCAGCCGTTGGGCGTGACCAAGGTTCCGCCGTACGGCTTGGAAAGCAAGGTCCCGCCACCGCCACAGGTCGAGAATCGGACCGGCGGGGCGGTGACCGGCACCGAGGCGCGGCAATGGGCCGTCGCGGCGAACCGCGCCAACGTCTGGTTCCAGTGGGCCGAGGCCAACGGCCAGTACCGGTTCCTCAATCACGTCGTCGCGACGAACCTGCTCAGCCCCGACGAGGCGCGCATCCTGCGCGCCGGCGGCCGGGTCTTCCAACCCAACTGCGTCCTGTTCCCGACCCGCGTCCGGCTCTTCCCGATCGACTCCACCGAGCGCGCATACTTCACCGCGCGCGGGCAGTACACCGGCGACCGGTACGTGTTCGCCAACACCTACCGGCCGCGTTGCGCGGTGACCTACGTGACCGCCGCGGGCAAGCACGGAACCCTTGCCACCCTTACGACGACGTCCGTCGCGTTCAACGTCGGGTCACTGCAGGACGGCGGTCCGTTGCTGGGCCACATCTGGTTCCAGACCGCGTATGGCAGCTGTACCGACCAGGGGCGCCCGGCCGCCTGGTGCTCGGGCTAGGACGGGTCGTCCTCCTCCATCACGACCTGCGCGGAGCCCGGTGCGCTAAGGACTTCGACCTCTTCGTTCGGACGGACGGACAACAGTTCCCGAATGTGCGCGCGAAGGCCGTGTATCTCGATCCCGTGCGCGCGGCGCCACTTGCGGGAGAAGTACTCCCGGAACGCCACCGACCCGCCCCCGAAGAGCACGAACAACGCGATGGTGACCACGACCGGCGACGAGTGCGGCCCGGGTGATGCGGGCGTGCGGGCGAGCACCGCGACGAGGGTGAACAGGGCGAGGGCGAACATCGCCGCCCATGCGTCCCGGCGCCAACGGATCAAGGTCCACCCGGCCATAAAACGCAGCGGTAGCAACACAATCACCGTGTTCACCAGGCCGCTCATGACCAGCGCGACGAGCGCGTTGTCGAGGACATGACCGAAGAAGCCGCCGCCCGGTTGAACCGCAGCGTGCAGCGGCACCCAGGCGGCCCAACTGGCCGCCGCGAGGACGAGCGTCGCGGCCGTCGACAGCGCGGCGATGTGCGCTTCCTCGTGCTCGCGAAGTTGCTTGCCCAACGCGACACCGCACACGACGCCGTACAGGTAGCCCGGCTCGAAGTTCAGCAGCCGGGAGACGATGACGCAGCCCGCGGCGACGACGAGGCCGAGCGGCAATGCGTGCAGCCGCAACGGGTGACGAAGACCGCGACGCGCGCGATACCCGACAAGCGAGAGCGCGATGCAACCCATCGAGACGAGCAACGCAACCCCGACGCCGACGTACCCCTCCAACGTCGCCCGGTCGAACGCGATCCGAGGGTTGAGCAATGCGCCCAACAACGCGCCGGTCAGGATGACGAGCAACGCAATCATGAGCGGGCTCGACCGGTTCGCACTCGACGGTTCCGGGACGACCTGCGACCGAGACGTACGACGACCGCGACGCCCCAGCCGCTCGCGCATGCGACGACCCCACGCCACGATCTCGGCGTAGTTCTCCTGGAACGTCAGGTTGAACAGTTGCGACGGGAACGTGATGAACAACGTGGCGCCGGTCGCGACGGCCGCGCTCTTCAGGTCGACGCCGATGTTCGAGAACGCGGCACCCGGTGTCGGCAGAGAGTCGCTCCAGGCCGCGCTGGCGCCGCTCGGGATCGCGACGTCGAAGACGAACGTCGCGTCGTTGGCGTTGGCGGTGCCCAGGCAGTGGCCTTGCGCCGGGCACACGATCGACGTCAGCCGGCCGAACCGCGACCAACTCGGACCGGCGAGCGCGCCGAGGTGCGATCCGTGCAACGACCACAACGCCGCACCGTCGTTGTTCGCACCGGCGACCAGGCAGTCGCCACTGGTCGAGCAGCCGAGCGATCCGACGTACTCGACGTCAGCCGGGAGCGTGCTGGCCGACCACGTGGCTGCCCCGTCGCCGGTGCGGAGCAGGTACCACCGCTGCGCGCCGCTGTTCGTGCGGCCGAGCCCCATCGCGTCGCAGTGCTTCCGGTCCCAGCACGACAGGTAATAGACCTGGCCCGGCGTCTCGGAATTCGCCGAGAACGCAATGCCACTCAGCCCGGCCGGCAGTGAGATCGATGCGGCCTTCCACGTCTGGCCGGCATCGGCGGACTCGAGGAGGCCGGTCCGGTTGCGGGCGGTGACGCCGAGATCGTCCGCGATGCAGCGACCGCCGGGTGCACATGTGACGAACAGCGAGCCGGAGCTATGCGGGCCGACCGATCCCCAGGTAGTCCCGAGGTCGGTGCTGCGGAACAGACCGTTCGTCGTCGCAACGACGCAGGCCGCCGTATCGGCGCAAGTCACGCCGAACACGGTCACGGCCGTCCCGGGAGCGGTCGGCGCCGCGACCGGCGACCACGTCACTCCCCCATCGCGGGTCGCGTACATCGCGTCCGTCGCGGCGGCCAGGCACGTGGTCGTCGTCGTACAGGCGAGGCCGTCGATGTAGCTGGCGCGCGGCCCGACGAACGGTGGCGACGACGGCTTAGACGCGGGCTGTGGGATCGCGGCCGCGGCCCATGACCGGCCTGCGTCGGACGAGCGAAGAACCGCGGGGTTGCCGCTCGGGTCCGAGCCGCTGGCGAAGCACACGGACGCACTGGCACAGGTGAGGTTGTTCAGCAGACCGCCGCCGGTGAGCGAGGTCAGCGACCAATGCGCGCCGCCGTCCGACGTCGACATCACGCTGCCGCTCGAGTTCGTGGTCTCGACCGCCCAACAATGCGTCGCGTCCGGACACGAGATCGACGGGACATAGTCGGTGTTGACGGTCGGGGTCCAGGTCCGGCCGCCGTCGGTCGTCTTCTCGATGTCGGCCGCGCACGACTGGTAGGACTCGGTCGCGAAGTTGAACCCGCCGCACTCGTCGTACGCGCTGCGCCAGCCCAGCGTCGGCGTCACGAACTCGGTCGCCACCGGCAGGTACGCCGAACAGAACGTCTGACCGGGTGGGCACCCCTTGGTACTCGTCGGCGCCAACTGCCAGGTGGCGCCGCCGTCGTGCGAGCTGAGCTCTCGCGGCCCGATGTTCTCCTCGAGGCACACGGTGGGCGTCGGGCACGAGATGGTCGTCGGCGGCCACAAGGGCGTGAACGAGCCGCGCGGCACCGGACCGACCGGCCCGTTGCACGTGACCGCGCCACCCGACGACGTCGAACAGGTCGCTTGTACTTGCGGCACCGACGCCTGCGTCCAACTCCGTCCGCCGTCAATGCTCCGATCGATGACGGCGTACCCGTACGGTCGGAAACTCCTCGGCGACTGTGATCCGCCGGCCGCGAGACAACTGCCGTCGGCCGAACATTCGAGCACTGACAACGATTTCAGCGCCGGCGGAGGTTGGGCGGCCTGCCATGTTTTGCCGCCGTCGTCGCTCTGCAACTCCCATGGTGACTGGCCGATTCCTTGACCGACGGCGACGCAGCGCGACGCGTTCGAACATGCCAGATGAGTGAGATCGCGCCGGCCCGACGGCAGCCGCGCCGGCTGCCACGACGACCCGCCGTCGCGCGACGTCAGCAGCTGTACGGCGTCACTCGCGGTCCATCCGCCCGCGACGCAGTCAGCCGGCGACGGGCACGCGATCGACGCGATCGAACCGCCGACGTCCGGGATCTGCGCCGCGGCCCACGAAACGCCGCCATCGTGCGTCACCAGCAGGTTGCCGCCGCCGGCGACGAAGCCCTCGCGGTCGTCGACGAAGGTGACCGTGTCGAGGTAACTCACCCGCAACTGCCGGTTGCGAACGCTCCAGGTCGGCGCCGCAGATGGCTGGGCAGCGGGCACTGCACCGCCCATGGCGAGTGCTTGCGGGCTGGCAGTCTGCGCCTGCACCGCGGCTGCCGACGCGGCCGATTCGGGTGCGATGCGAGTCGCGATCGCTACGGCGAGAGCGAGCAGCACCGACAGCGTGACGACGACGGGGACGCCCCCCATGCCGCGGCCCGAACGACGCACGAGGGCATTGTGCTGGCTGCCGGACTCATTCCGCCACTGCGGAACTCAGGAACAGTTACAGATGAGTTCCATGCGCTGGCGCAACATCCCGAGACGACAAGTCGAGCAGTTCGGCGGGGACCGGGCGGCCGAGGTAGTAACCCTGGGCTTCGTCGAAACCCAACTCGGCGAGCAGGGCGAGCGTGTCCGCGTCTTCGACGCCCTCGGCGACGACTCGCAGACCGAGACCCTTCCCGAGAGTCACCGCCGACCGCACGATCGCGGTATCTCGCGCGCCCACCGCACCGGCGAGGGTCTGCACGAAGCTGCGATCGAGCTTGAGCTCGTCGATCGGCAGATCGCGCAGGTACGCAAGGGAGGAGTAGCCGGTACCGAAGTCGTCGACCGACATCGCGACCCCCGTTTCGCGCAACGCCGTGATCACTTCGCGGGCCCGGCCGGGGTCGCGCAGCATCGTGGTCTCGGTGATCTCGAGCGTCAGCAGCGTGGGTGAGACGTCGTAGTCATCCAACAGCCGCTGCACATGCGCAGGCAGGTCGTCGTCGAGCAAATTGTTCGCGGACAGGTTGACCGCGACCCGCAACGGGTTGCCGGCGCGACGCCATGCTGCGCACTGCGCGATCGCCGTGTCGAGCACGAAGTGTGTCAGCGGCCGCATCAACCGCGCTTCCTCAGCCAACGTGACGAAGACATCGGCCGGGATGGCTCCGCGAGTGCGGTGCTGCCAGCGCAGCAAGGCTTCGACGCCACACACGCGCCCAGTCGCCAGGTCGATCTTCGGCTGGTAGTGCACGGCGAGTTCGCCTTCATCGATCGCGCGGCGGAGATCCTCCAGTAACTGCAGTCGATCCCGGCTGGTGTCGGCGGCCGCGTCGAAGACCACCACGCGAGCATTGCCGTTCTTGGCGTGGTACATCGCGACATCGGCGCACCGCAACAACTCCCGCGTCGTGCGGCCATGCTCGGGCGCCAGCGCGATCCCGACACTGGCCCCGAGATGCACGCTGACTTCGGGAAGAGCAAACGGGGTTGTAAGAGCGGTGATGACCCGTCCGGCGACGTGGAGGGCGTGGTCCGAATCGGCACCCTCGAGCAGGATCGCGAACTCATCACCGCCGAGCCGAGCGAGAAGGTCACCCTGGCGTAGTACGCCGTCCATGCGTGGGCCGAGCATCGTGAGCAGCTCGTCCCCGATCTGATGCCCGAAGGCGTCGTTGACCTCTTTGAACCGATCGAGGTCAATGAACAGCACCGCGAGCCGGCCATTGCCTACGGCGCCGCTCGCGGCTTCGGCGAGCGCAGCGTCCAGCCGGTTAAGGAAATGCCGGCGGTTGCTCAGCTGGGTCAGTTCGTCGGTGTGCGCCAGTACCCGCGTCTGGTGCAGCGAATGCAGGTCGTGGAAACCCAATGCCATGCGGATGCCGGCGGCGACGAGGGCCGCCCCGGCCAGAACCAGTGCGACCGGGTCCAACGCCAACACGTTGCCGTAGATGAGCAACCCGCCGGCGGTGGCCGCCGCCGCGAGCGGCGCGACGAGCATTAGCGTCCCGTCCATGCGGACCCGTTCGGACCGCCGGGGAACGAGCCAACCGGCGAACGACATCGCGAGGATCGCCGCCGGCCACAGCGCGTCGAGATATGTCCCTTCGGCGTACACACCATGCGCGGTCTGGATCAGGTAGACGATGTCGGCGATACCGGCGATGACACTGCCGACCGCGAGCAGGATCCAGCGCGCCTCCAGCTGCCCGCGGAACAGCGTAAGCATCGCCGCGGCGATGGCGACGAGGATCAGATCGCCGATCGGATAACAGATGTTGATCGCGATCGTCAGCGCGGCACCAGAGCTGACACTGACGATCGCGTCGTAACCGAACGTGGCGGCGATCGCGGCAGCGCCGAGCGCCACGATCACGCCGTCCCACCACAGCGCCGGTGGGAACCGGGTCGCACGCGAGCGGATCACCAGCACCAGGCCGACGTAGGCAAGGGGGTAGAAGGCGAGGTAACCGACATCGGCCAGCGACGGCCCGGGCGGTGACCCGCCACCGAACTCCAGCGTCCAGTAGACGTCGCCCGCAGACCAGATGAGCAGACCGGCTCCGAATGCTGCCCACGCGCCGCGGAGCAGCGGAACGGTACGGGCGCGGACGAGGCACAGCACCGCGGCACCGACCTGGATGGCATTGGTGACGCCGTTGTCCAGCAACGTCGAGTGCCAACCCCTCGGTCGCAGCAGGGTCGACGCGGCGTATCCGGCCAGCAGCACGGCCAGCGTGGCATACCCGAAGCGAGCCCGGCGGGGCATGAGTGCTGCGCGCATGAAATCCCCGAATCGGCCGACGGCGGTGTGTCACCTGTGACTGGCATCGGCGCCGGCGCCCGTGGCAACGAGGGGCCGAAGGTCCCGACCTAGCCACGGGTATGCCATGCCTGGCGACATGGGTCGTATCGGACCCCGGCTGCTGGACTTCGGAATACGAAGTCTAGGCTTCGGAGGACAAAGTTTCACCGAGACCGGAGTCCAATCCATGGCGGACAAGGTGTACGGGCACTACTGCGGCCTGGCGAAGGCGCTCGACGTCGTCGGTGAGCGCTGGACTTTGCTCGTCATTCGCGAGCTATCCCTGGGTCCGAAACGGTTCTCCGACCTCGAGGCGGGCCTCGCCGGCATCAGCACCTCGATCCTCACCGAACGGTTGGCCCGGCTGGAAGACGCGGACCTGATCAAGCGACAGACCCTCCCGCCGCCCGCCGGCTCGAAGGTGTACGCGCTCACGACCGACGGGTGGGCGCTCGCCCAAGCGATGGTGCCGCTCGCGGCCTGGGGAGTGCGATTACTCGCGGCGCAACCGAAGATGCCGAGCGAGGCATACCGGCCGGCGTGGGGGCTGATGTTCCAGAGCGCGACCTTCGATCGCGACACGGCGCGCGGCGTGCACGATCGGTACGAGTACCACATCGACGACTCAGTCGTGACCGTCGTCGTCGATGACGGGCGGATGCGCGTCATCGAAGCGCCGAGCGACCAGCCACCCGACGTACGCATCTACGCCGACGCCGCGACGTTCGCCGACGTCGGCCTCGGCCGGATGCCCATCCGCACCGCGATCCGTGACAAGCAGCTACAGCTCGTCGGCGACGCCGACGCGAAGAAACGGTTCCTGCACATCATGCGCCCGCTGATCGGAGCACAACGTTGAACGGTCCTTGGATCGCGGCCGGGATCCTGGCCCTCGTCGGCACCGGCATCCACGCAATCGGCGGCGAGAAGATCGTGTTCTCGACCACCCACGAACGCGCCCTCCCGGCAACCCGGGAAACAACGACGGCTCGCTCGCTCACCCGCACGACGTGGCACCTGACGACGGCCGCGTTTGCGGTCCTCGGCGCGGCCGCACTCATCTGCGGTTTCACCGAGACGACCGACGCGACGAAAGGCGCGGCGCGGGTCGTCGCGGCGAGCTTCTCCGCGTTCGCCCTAGTCGTCGTCGGGTCGGCACTCGCGCGCGGCGGCCGGAACCTCGTCCGCCACCCGGCACCGCTGATGCTCTCGCTCACGGCCGCCCTCGCATGGTGGGGTCTCAGTGCTTAACCACCCGACGGCGCGACTGCCGGAGAGCGCGCATTACCAACAACCATGGCGGATTCACGATCTCGCGCCGGAGTTCCAGCTCGAAGACGTGTGGGCGCTGCCGGTGACCGGCGAACGAGACGACTTCGCCCGGCTCGTCCGGCTGCTGACCGCACCCGGCACGGCGGAGAACGCCTCCACACTGACCCGGCTGCTGTTCGCCGCCCGCAAACAGATCGGCCGGCTGCTCCGCTGGGACGACGATCCGGCAGATCAAGACGCCAGCACACTGCTGCGCCACCGGCTCCCCGACGACCAATCGCCACCACCGACGACCGGCGACAGCCCGTTCCTGCCGATCTACCAGACCGACGACGAATGGGCCGCTGAGCTGGTCAACCGAACGGTGCACGGCGTACTCCACGTCGGCTGGGTCCAGGACTCCAACAACGGCTACCGCGGCCAGCTCGCCGTCCTGGTGAAACCGAACGGGCGCCTCGGCTCCGCGTATCTACTAGCCATCCGCCCGTTCCGGTACGCGATCGTCTACCCGGCACTGCTGCGCAGCATCGAACGAAAATGGAAAGCCGATGCGCTCACTCGTCCTTGAGGCGCCGGAACAACTGGCCTGGCACGACGTGCCCGAGCCGCAACGACAGCACGAACGCGAAGCGATCGTCCGTCCGCTCGCCGTCGCGACCTGCGGCCTCGACCAACCGATGATCTACGGCCTCACCCCGTTCGCGATGCCGATCCAGCTCGGGCACGAATGCGTCGCCGAAGTCGTCGACGGCCCGGAGACGTTCCAGCCCGGAGACAAGGTCGTCGTACCGTTCCAGATCTCCTGCGGCGCCTGCCCGCGCTGCCAACGCGGCCAGACCGGAAACTGCGCCAGCGTGCCGGCCCTGTCGATGTATGGCTTCGGCCCACTCGGCGGCGACTGGGGCGGGATGCTCAGCGACCTCGCACTGGTCCCGTACGCCGACGCGATGCTGGTCCCGTTGCCGGACGGCGTCGACCCGACCGCAGTTGCGAGTGTTGCCGACAACGTCCCCGACGGCTGGCGCGCGGTCGCACCCGCACTCGCGCAACGACCCGGTGCCGACGTTCTCGTCGTCGGCGGGCTGATCGGACCGATCCCGCTGTACGCCGTCGACGCCGCGCTCGCCCTCGGCGCCACCTCCGTCACCTACGTCGACACCGACCCCGGCCGGCTGGCCGTTGCCGAGACGCTCGGCGCCACCGTCATCGACGGTCAGCCGGATCGCAGCATCGGCATGTGGCCAGTGACGGTCGACGGCACCGGCACACCGGAGGGGCTGGTCGCGACGCTGCGGGCGACCGAATGGGGCGGGCGTTGCACCTCGTTGGGACAGCTCGCGGAGACCGGCGCACTCCCCCTGTTCGAGCTCTACACCCGCGGCGTCGAACTGCACATCGGCCGGGCGATGGTCCGGCCGTCGATACCCGCGATCCTCGACCTTGTCGCGGCCGGCCGGATGCGCCCGCAGTTGGTCACGAGCGCCACCGCCGGGTGGGATGACGCGCCGTACGCGCTGCTCGAACCGACCACCAAACTCGTGCTGCATCGCTAGCAACCGAGCCGGTCAGTCGACGACCCGTACGGCGATCGCCGGCTTGATCTGCGACGCCCGCCGGGCCGGACCCAAGGTCGCGAGCAACGACGCGACGAACGTGGCGAGTGCGAGCAAGCCGATGGTGCCCCAGACGATTGGGAACCCGTTGCGGACACCGTCGAACGCGGCACTGCGCTGGTACATCAGCCAGGTCATCAACACACCCAGCGTCGCGCCGAGCAGGATCCCTTCGAGCGCGACCAGACCGCTCTCAAGCAGGAACGACCGCGCGACCGTACGGGCCCGGAATCCCAACGCCCGCAACACACCGATGGTCCGGCGCCGCTCCCGCACGGCCCGCACCATGACGACGCCGAGACCGGTGATCCCCACCAGCAGGCCGAGCGCCAGGAAGCCTTGCATCAGCCGGAAGAACGCCGTGTTCGCGGCGAACATCTTGCGCACGTTCGCGGCGATGGCCGTCGCGACCAGACTCGACCGCAAGTAGGCGCCCTGTAGCTGCGGCGCGAGCCGGGTCGGATCAGTTCCCGGCGTCGTCCGGACGAATGCCGACCGCACCATCGCCGCGCTGCCGAACTGCTGGCGCACCGATGCCTGCGACATCACTACGGGGAACGCACTCGCGCCCTCGCCAGTCGCGGGGTAGAAAGCCAACCCACTCTTGAGGATGCCCGCGATGGTCTTCGTCGCCGTCCGTCCGGTGGCCGGGTCGGTGACGGTGAATTGATCGCCAGGGTCATACCAACGGCCGTTGGGTCCGCCGGTCGCACCGAAGAACGCGTCGAGCACGACATAGTCGGCGTTCGTCTCGAGCAGCCGCCACACCGCGGCGTCACTGCGCGCCGACGCCAACCGCCGGTCGAAGCGCATCGCGGTCAACCGGTCCGGCGGCACGCCGATCGCGATGGCCCGTAGCGGTGACGACGTTCGATGCCCCGGGTCGCTCGCCATCGCGAGCGCACTCGTCAGCGGCACAACTGACCCGACCTTCGATTGGAACGAGCCGGTCGAGAGCGCGGACAAGGTCGCGTCCGCGGTCGTCGGATTGAAGTCGACGCGCAACGAGTAGCCCGCCGTCGCGTCCGCCACCTGCTGGTCGACGCTCTTCGTGATCATTCCGCTGATCTCCGCGAGCAGCACCAGCACCAGCGTGATCAGCGTGTACATCACCAGCGTCGCGCCGGTGCGGAACCGCTTCACCAGCGGATAGGCCACCGCCAGCTTGGCCGCGAGCCCGCCCTCCGACGGTCGGGCGATCAACCGGCGGGCCGGCCACAGCAACACCTGCTGGTTCTGCGACACCAAGATGACGCCGGAGAACGCGACCAGCGTTCCGCTCACGACGTAGACCGCCATCGACGGTGTGTCGAAGATGGCCGGCCGGACGACCGGCGCCAGCAATCCCCACGCCAGCACGAACGCCGCGGTGGCCGTCGCTGTCAGTCGCGCCGAGAGCCGGGTACGCAGCAACGGCACCAGCAGGAACGCGACCAGTGACGGCAACAACAACGTCGGCACCGGCGCACTGGTCGCCAGCGCCGGCACCGACGCGACCGCGAGCAATACCGCACCGGCGGTGCCGCCGATCAGCAGCCAGCGGCGGGCACGCCGGGTGATGCTCGGTGGCAGGTCGCGGATCGCCGCGATGATGTTGAACCGGCTGATCCGCACGCTGGTCAGGAAGATGGTCGCGATGGCGATGACAAGGCCCATCGCGACACCGTTGATGATGCTCGTCGGTGTCACCGCGAACGCGATCGCGATACCGGTTCCGTCTTCGGTCCAGCCGCTGAATATCTTCGCCGCGACGAGCGCGACGCCGTAACCGACGCCGATGCCGACGAGGATGCCGGGAACGATCGACGCCGCTGCGTACGTTGCTCCTTCGAGCGTGAGCGCACCGACGAGTCGTGACCGCTTCATCCCGAGCGCGCGCAACATGCCGAGCTGCGCCTTCCGCTCCTCGGCCAGCATCACGAAGATGTTCACCAGCAACAACGCACCGGCGATGATGCTGAAACTTCCGATCATCAGGAACAGCGCACCGAGTGCGTCACCGGTCTGCTTCGCGTTCTTCAGCACGGTGCGCTTCGGCGTCTCGACGTTGACGTGGCCGGCGATCGGTCCCAGCGCCGCGCGGATCGCGCTCGACACCTCGGCGCTGAGGCGGTCGCCGGACTCGACGCCGCCGCGGTTCGACACGAACGTCGCCGTTTGCGGCTGGTGCCCCGCTCGCTGGGCCGCCGCGCCAAGAACTCCAGCGGGCAAGAATGCGTTGCGGTTCACGCTCGCACCGGTGCCGGCACCGGCCAACCCGCGCTCGGCGACGATCCGCGCCACCGTGAACCGCTGCGGTTCGCCGTACAGGAACAACGTCAGCTCGTCTCCGGGGCCGACCCGCAGGCTGCGCGCCAGCGGCTGGTTGAGTACGACGAAGCCCGGGCCGGGTCGCGCGCCGTCGAGCCCGGACGCGCCGCCCGCGGCGCCGAATCGAGCCGCGGCGGCGAAGTCGATGTCCCAGGCGAGCACCCGCGGTTCGGCGCGGCGGCCGGATCGGCTGGTCGCAAGCGCGGCGGCCTGGTCGACCCGCGCCGTCAGCACTCCGTCGATGCGTGGATCGCCGGACAGCACCGCCAGCCTCGACGCCACCGCGGCACCGGTGCCGGGATCGGTTGCGATGACGCGTTCGTCGATCGGACCGAGGGTGCGGTAGGCCTCCTGCCGCACCGAGTGGTTCAACGTGTCGCCGACGACGAGCGCGCCGATGATGATGGCCGTGCCGAGCACCGAACCGGTGACCACCAGCGCGGCCTCGGTCTTGCGCCGCGCGACCTGCCGGCCGGCGAGCCGCCGGGACACCGGTTGCCGGATCAACAGCAGCGCGATGGCGACCGCGCACAGCCCGACGATGACCAGCAGCGGGAGCAACAGGTTCGGATACATCTAGCCCACCAGCTCCGGCACCCGCCGTACCGCGTCCGCCGCGATCCGGCCGTCGCACATCGAGAGCAACCGCGGCACCCGTTGCCCGATCGTCGGGTCGTGCGTGACGAGCACGATCGTCTGCCCGTCTTCCTCGTTCAGCTGGACGAGCAGATCCATCACCTGCACGGCCATCATCGAGTCGAGGTTGCCGGTGGGCTCGTCGGCCCACACGATCGCGGGCTTGCCGACGAGCGCCCGCGCGATCGTGACCCGCTGCTGCTCACCACCCGACATCTCGTTCGGATGGTGGTCGACGCGATGTCCGAGCCCTACGCGGTCGAGCATCGCCACGGCGCGGGCCCGCGCCTCGGCTGGCCGGACACCGGTGAGCAGCAGCGGGAGCTCGACGTTCTCCGCCGCGGAGAACACCGGGATCAGATTGAACGCCTGGAACACGAAGCCCATCGTGTGCGCGCGATGCTCGGTGCGGTCGGCATCGGACATCGCGAACAAGTCCCGTCCGTCGATGAGCACCCGACCGCCGTCGATGTCGTCGAGACCGGACAGGCAGTTGAGCCGCGTCGTCTTTCCGGATCCGGACGGACCCAAGACACCGACGAGTTCGCCGCGATGGACCTCGAGGTCGAGGGCATGTAACGCCTCCACCTCCCCCGCACCGGTGCGATACACCTTCCGGACCTGCTCGGCGACGAGAAGCGGGCTGCCGTCCATGTCAGACCTCCTGCACCTCGCCACGCTCGTCGCCGTACGTGCGCCGCGCCAGGGTCGGAAGGCTCAATTTCCTTTGGTACGGCGGCCATCACGCTTACCGGTGAGCCGATCGGGCACAGGTGCTCACAACCGCAACTTGACCAAGGAGCTGCTCCGTGCGTGCGTACAAGTCCGTCGCCGCCGGGCTCGCGGTGGTCGTGCTGGTGGGGTGCGGTTACCTGCTGTTCGGGCCGGCTCGCGGCGCCCGCGAGGACATCAACACGCAGAAGCATCTCGTCGCGAGCCAGCTGCGCACCGTGCAGCAACAGTTGCGACTGCAGGCCCGGCAGCTCCAGGTCGCCGAGCAGCAGTTGGCGGTCGCGCGCGAGACGCAACGGATCGCAGCCGAGACACTCGCGGTCGTCCGGCGCACCGATGCGAAAGCAACGGTGCTTGTCGAGCTCGGTCAGCGGCTCGCCGCGCTGGCCGCGACGATCGAACACCTCGCCGAGCAGACGGAGCGGCACGCAGCGAGCATCGACCGGAAGACGGGACCACCGCCGCCCGCGCCGTAACGCGCGAACTCTCAGTCGGAGTTGGGCAGGCCCCACTGGCAGTGCACGTGATTGCCGTGACCGCCGTACGGGTCGTACGCCGGGTCGTACACGACACTCGCGCCGTTGCTCCGGCACACCGACGCGACGAGCGAGTAGTTGCCACCACCGCTGACGCTGACCCCGTTGACGACAGTGATGTCGACCGCTTCGCCGCGGTAGTGCGACGAGCCGGGCGCGTGGCTGCCGCCGGCGATCTCGCTGACCATGACCCGCGCGTTGCTGCCGAGCGCGCGCAGCGCGCGCAGGACCCGGATGTCGACCGGCGTGCTGCCACCCGGCGCGTTCTGGTACGCCGACCGCGGCGCCGAATGACCGGCGGCCAGCGCCTGCACGTCGCCCTTCGCGGTGGCGTTGTCACTGACCCCGCTTTCGTGCGCGGTCGCCAGCGAGATCCGGGTGCTGTGCAAGATGTCGTTGGCGACGCTCGCGACCGTTTCCAGCGAGGTGCTCTGTCGCCAGGTCCGCCCCCAACCGGCGGAGTACGACGCGTCGCCCGGTACGACGACCCGCAGGCTCGCGACCGCGGCGGTGGTCGGCTTCCAGGACACGCGGTACGACGTCCGCGTCGTCATGCGACCGGCCGCGACGACGGTCCACCGGGTGCCGATCAGTCTCATCAGGTTGACCCGCGCGCCGATGGCGCGACCGGGCGACACCGCCCCGGTGGTGACGACGTACTGGCCGAGGCGGATGGCCCGAGCCGACGACTCCGTGACCTTGCGGGCCACCCGAACCGTCGCGACCGACGTTGTCACGCCCGCGATGGCGTCGGCGGGATGCCGTACCACCAACGTGGCGGTGGCCGGGAGCTTCGTGGTCAGCGCAACCCGGCCGGTGCTCCCCGTCGTACCGGCAGCCGCGGTATGGAATGCGCCGGTGCCGACCCGGTAGAGCAGGACGACGCGGCGGGCCGGCAGCGCCCGGCCGAGTGTGTCGGTGAGCCGGGCCGTGACGTGCGTCGCGGCGCCGTAGGTCACCACCCGGACCGGCCAGGCGGCGACGGTCAGTCGGGCCGGCCGGCGCGGGGTGACCGCGGCGGTCGCGACGGCGGGTCCGGAGCCGGCGGCGTTGACCGCGGCGACGGAGAAGGTCGTCGTAACCCCGTTGACCAACCCACCGACGGACGCGAGGACCGCGCCGGCGGGGACGGTGACGGTCCGGCCCGACGGGTGGGCGGTGACGACGTAGTGCTGCACGGTGGCGCCGCCGTCCGAAGCCGGCGGCTGCCAGGACACGTTCGCGATGTGGTCCGCGGCGGCAACCCCGGTCAGGGTGACGGCCGTGGGAACGGTGCGCGGGGCACCGTCGGCGGTGGCCGCCGGACCAGTGCCGGCGGGGTTCGTGGCCGAGACAGTCACGGTGTAGTCGACGCCGTTGGTGAGCCCGGAGACCCGCGCGACTGTGGTCGCGGCGTCGGTCGCCATCGTCACCGGGACGGTCCCGTTCGCCGGATCGGCCGGCACGACTGCCATGTCGTACCCGGTGATCGCGCTGCCACCGTCGACCGCCGGCGGCGTCCAGCTGATCGCCAGGCCTCCCGGTTCGGCCTCGACGGTCACCGACGCGGGCGCGAGCGGCGCGCTGATCGGGTCCGGCACGTCGGCGTACGCCGAGGCCGGTGCGACCGCCGCGGCGACGACGGCCCCGACCAGAACGGTCGGCACCGCCCACAGCAGGCGGGTGCGGACGGGTCGCGGGCGGGGCAAGGCAGGCGACGTCCCAAAGGGCACGAGGTAACTCCAGGAAAGGTTGGGTGGCGGAAAGGTTGGGTGGGTTGTCGTTAACCCTGTCCCAATGTCCGGTTCGGGGTCGATAGTCCGATGTGCCCATTTACCCCGGCACCCGCAACGGGGGGTGCTGGCACACGTGGACGCGAACGCCGTGGACCGTCTAGTCCTCTTAGTTGGCTTACGACGTTTCCGCTGCGGCGAGTCTCGACCAGGCCGCATCGTTGAGCCGTGCCCGCGTGTGATGGCTGCCTCGGCGACACCTCGTGCTGGGTGTGCCTGGGCACCGGCGTGGTCGACGCGGCCGACGGCCCGACCCCGTGCCGCCGTTGTTACGGCTCCGGGCGCTGCTCGCTCTGCCAGGAGATCGCGCTCGTCGAGATCGAGGAACCGCCGCTGTTCCGGCTCTGGCCGCCGGCCATCGGCCGCCGCCGGACCAGAACGCAGCCGCCGGCTCACTGACGGGCGCCACCTTGGCCGGGAGGCGGCACTCGGGCCGGGCTGATCCCCTAACTCGGCCGACACATTCCGGCGCCCCACTAGCGAATCGTGCGTTCGCGGACAGCGCGTGCGACTTGACCGCACTACGGTCGCGATCAAGGAGGTCTCGCCATGGTCAGCATCAAGATCCCGTCCGAGCCTTTGGTTCGTGGCGGGACTGTCACCTTCACGGCTAAGGCGGATGCAGACGAAACGCTGACCTGGACGGCCGGACCGCCGGGCGCTGCGACGATCGATGCCAACACGGGCGACCTCACCGTCGAGGATCGGCCCGCGGCGCCGTACGTCACGGTCGAGGTGCACGCCAAGAAGCCCGACGGCAAACCCTCGGGGACTGACTCGGCCAAGGTCGGCATCACTCTCGAGTGGCCGGAGGACTGGCCGTATCTCTCCGACGGGGGATTGCCATGGTTCAGCGACTCGGCGAGCAAGGGCGCGATTCCATGGGCGGACGGCGGTAACGAGGCAAAGGCCGACCGGCTGCGAATCATCCTCTGGGACCTGGTCGACCAACTCCCGCAAGGAGTACGTGACGCACTCGGGCCGGTCCCGTTCGTGCGTGTCACGTGGGTGAACGACAACCGGGGGGGCATCGCGATCGCGCTGCCTAGCGGGGGCGCCGTCGCCGTCAACGACACCTGCTTCACCGCACTCACGGCGGACAGCCCGAAAATCGAGCCGGCCGACGAGAACATCGTCGGCCTTCTCGCACACGAGCTCGGGCACATGGTCATGTCCGGGCTGCTCGGACCGGCAGTGTGGTTCAAAGCGTTGGCGAGCCTCACCGTGGCGATCCTCGAAGTAGTCGGCGCGGCGTTCGGCGAGTACGAGGCGATCATGCACGGCGTGCTGGTCGTGCCGCCCTTCCCCAAGATCGCCGAGATTGTTCTGCGGACGAGCATCTGGGGCTGGGGCGACGAGATGTCGGATTACGCCAGCAAGGGCGGATGGCAGGTGCCCAGCCTCGTCGGATTCGACGTCCCGTTGCTCAACCTGCTCTTCCCCTGGCTGGCCGCGGAAGCGCCGAACGGACTTACCGCGTGGGCCAGTCTCAACCCCAAGCAGCCGGGACTTCCGATCCCGCTGACGAACACCACGTTCGACGCGGCGACTGTGCTCGCGCTCAATCCGGCAGATCCCAACTATGCGACCAACCTCGGCAAGGCCGGCGTGCCGACGCCGTACGCCGCGACGAACCCGCACGAGGACTTCGCCGAAACGTTCGCGCGGCTGTTGCTCGGCGCGAAGTACCACGGAACGAACGCGGTCGAGCCGAGCAAGGATCGGCGCGACTACTTCATCCGCAAGGGCCTGCTGGTCGACCACCCGGGCACACCGACCTTCATCCAGGGCGCGCACGTCGCGGGCACCCTTGTGCCCGACTCGGCCGCGCCGCCGAGCTGGCGTCTCGCCGCGCGGGCCAAGCCGAAACCGAAACAGGCCCGGCACGTCATGGCGGCGGCCGAGTTCGACCCGGACAAGTTCGACGAGGCTCTGCTCAAGTGGTACGACGGGCCGGAACGGCGGATCGAGGACGCCCGCGCCATCCTCGCCAAGCTGCCGCGCCCGCCGGCCGAAGCAGCGCCGCTGCCGTTCCTCGCCGCGGCCGAGATGCACGGAGACGGCCTCGCCCGCTACCGCGGCGTGGAGCATCCGCTCGATCCGGGCGCGTTGCTCACGTCGGACGACCAGCGGGTCTGGCTCGCGACCCGCGTCGACGAGCAGCGCCGGGTCACCACCGTCATCGGTGACCCGGGAGGCGAGACGCTGCCGGCCGGCGGCAATCTCCCGCAGACCGACCGCGACGCGCTCGTCCTGCATTGGCAACCGGACGCGACCCCGCGCGACTGGGCGGCGGGTGGCCAGCCGTTGTCGCCCAACTACGCGGATGTCGACGCCGCGCTCGCGCAGCTCGTGCCGCTGTGGGGCCGGACGGACACCGACAACTTCTTCGTCGCGGCGCTGCACGCGAGTGGCCTGGCGGACGCGGACAAGGACACTGGCCTGCCGAAGGAGCCGTGCGGACGCGACGTGCTGGCCTACTGCGAGACGCACGGCGACGGGCTGGTCCGTTACGAGCCGGGCGTCGGTGTCGCCGTCGGTGACTTCGCCCTCCTGTACGGCGGCACCGCGTGGGGCGTCGTCACCCGGGTGACTCCGGACGGCACTCCGGTCGACGTGCTCGTCGGTGACCCCACACATATTCCAGGGCTGGTCGGCGAGGAGCCGGACGCGGTCAAGCTGCGGCACGGGTTGGACCTCACGGCGCTACCCGTGTACGCCGCCGACAGCGACGACGTTCTTCGTCGGCGCGCACTCAACGCCACCCATCCGCTGGACGTCGACCACATCTGGCGGCCAGCAGCGACGACCCGCCGTTACGTCACCGAGGAGGCCCCCGTGTCCGACGCGTTCGAGAACCTCAACCTGGCTCTCAACCATCTCGTCAGTCACGTCGGGCTCGACTACTTGGAGCGCCAGGGCGAGACCACGCAGACCGGCAACACCGACATGGTCTGGGCCTCGGTCGGGTTGCTGCTCGAACGCGGTGCGACGGCGGACGCGCGAAAGCGGTTGCGCGGTTTCCACGGCTCGGAGCGGGAGGTTAGGGACTCCCGATTCTTCTACGGCACATTGTCGTCGGGCGGGCCGGTGCAACCCGGCGACGTCATCGGCTGGCGCACCAAGGGGGGGACCGCCGAAGGCGTCGTACTCACGGTCGACGGCGGCGAGGCGACGCGGGTTTTCACCCAGGGCAAGCAGTTCGTCGTACGCGACGATCGGGTGCCGGCCGAGTCGGTGGTCTGGGCCTGGACGCCGTCGGCGACGCCGCGTGAACTCGTCGACGATCCGGCGATCGCGGCGTTCTACGGAGATCCGTCGGCGCTGGAGCGGCTCGTCAATCTGCGCAGCACCGCGGCCATCCCTTACGAGGACCACAACTACGGCGGCGAGTCGTACACGTGCTTCTACACCAAGCCCGATGGATTCGTCCGGCTGCTGTCGCTCAACGCCCCGGACGACGTCCGCAAGGCGCTGTGGGCAGATACGGACACAGAGTTCGCCGGCCTGCGTGCGGCGCTCGACCACTTCGGTGCAGGGGTGCAGCCGTATCAGCCCGGTACGGCGGTTCCGCACGGCGCGTGGCTACTCGGAAAATCGACGATCCGGGTGGTCTTGCTGACCACGCCGAAGGGTGAGCCGGCGCTGGTGCTCACGCCGGGCGTTGAGGCGCTGGCTGACCCGGGGATCTGGATCGATGAACCACCGGCGCACGGCTTGACCGAGATGTGGGTGCCCTCGGTCAAGCCGCGCAAGTAGCGACAGGCGCCTGGTCCGACACCGGCTGCGACGGGCGCGGGTCCTCTTAGCGACTGATCACGAGATTCCATCGGCGGCTGAGCAGCCCGGCACCGACAAGCACCAGGCCGGCGATCGACAGCGCCGCCGAGCCACCGCTGTTCGCGAGCGACCCACCGCTGCCGCTGGCCGACGGCCCGGACGGCTTCGGCGGCAGCTTCGCGGACGTCCCGCTGGCGGCCAGCGGGTAGACCCAGACACCACGGCCGTACGTCGCCGCGACGAGGTCCTTGCGATCGGCGGAGAAGTTGATGCCGAACACCCGGACCGTCGGCATCCCGGTACCGAGCTTCTGCCACACCGTGCTGCCGACCTTCGCGGTGAACACGCCGTAGTCGGTCGCGGCGTAGACCCGGCCGCCGGCCACCTTGATGTCCCACACGTTGCCGCGCGGCAGGTTGCCGGACACGTCGGTGACGTGGTCGCCCGCGTCGGTGCTCATCAGCACCCGCGGTGCCGCGGCGCCGCCGAAGTCGACCCGGATGACGCTCGGCGTGATGGTCGCGATGTAGACGCGCTTCACGTTGGTCGGGTCGGCGGCGACACCGTAGATCTCCCGGGCCGGCATCCCCTTCAACTGCGCGAAGTGCCAGCAGTCAGTGCTGCCGGTCTTCGCCGTACAGCCGGGCTTGACGTTCGTCGCGAGGGCGCGGTCGAGCGATCCGATCGGCGCCTTCACCGACGACTGGCAGGCGCCACAGGCACCGATGTACATGTACGCGCCGTTGACGTCACTGGCTTCGGCGAGCCGGCCGACCCCGTTCGGCGCGGTGCCGAGGTCGAAGACCTGCACCCAGTCACCGGTGTTGGTGGCGCCGTCGCCACCATCCGTGTCTGCACCCTTCGTCGACTCGTAGACGACCGACGTGGCGAGCACGAGGTGCTTGCTGTCGAACGGATCCATCGCCGACCCGCCCGGCTCGAACACCGGCTCACCACACGCCGACGTCAGCGGGCAAGGGTCGATCTCGCTCGTCGTCTTGCCGCCGTCGGTCGTGACGTACGTTGCGCCGTTCGCATTGCAGTAGAAGATGTTCGGGTTGTCCTTGTCGACGCCGACCCAGGTGCCGTCGCCGCCGCAGATCTCGTAGGAGTTGTTGCTGCCGGGCGGGTAGAAGTTGGTGCCGTTGTCCTGCAGGCCGGCGATGATCTCGCCGTTGCTGCCCTCGACTGCGCGGTACGGCAGCAACTGGTTGAGGTGTGCCGCCGACGTCCACGCGCCGTTCTGGAACGACGAGCCGGACGCGTGGTCCTGAAGGAACGCGCCGCCGTCGTTGCCGATCCACAACCGCGTCGCGCCGCTGCCCTTGTCGACCACGGCCACGCCGTGCTGGTCGGGGTGCGTCACCTGACCGCCGTACGGCCCGCCGCCCGGGCAACTCCCCGACGGGACAGCAGGCGTCGTGACGATGCCGCACGCGGAGACGTACGCGTCGATCGACTCGAACGGCACCGGCTTGAGCACCCCGCCCGTCGGCGGCGTCGTAATCGTCGCGTCGACGAGGCTCTGGTAGACCTCTTCCTCGCCAATCAGCAGGCGATTTCCGTTGGGATCAAAGGCGATCCAGCCGTTGTACCAAGCCTGGACGCCGGTGTCGTAGCCGAGCAGGCTGGCCGCGGAGAGCGCTGCCTGGACGCTGCCGGGCGACGCCGTCAGCGACTCCGAGGTCGCGATCTCGTCCCATGTCCCACCGTCGTCGGCCGAACGGTAGACACCGTTCAGGCTGGTCGGGTGCGGGATGCCGAGCGGGTCGTACGGGTCGTACGCCGCGGCGAGGCCGGTGGAGCGGTGGCCGGCGTCGGCGACGAGCGCGAACAGGTACTTGCCGTCGGGCGAGAACGTGAGCCGGGTCCGGCCGATCGGGTCACTGGAGATGTGACCGTACGGCTGCTCCCAGCCGGTGGTGGTGCTGGTGACGTTGATGCGGTGGAACGATCCGACCGCGCCGCTCGTGGTCGATGAGTAGAGACCGTTGCCCGGCGCCGCCTTCGACGTCGTGCCGTCCGGGTGGGTGATGGTCACGTTGCCGGCGACGTAGCCGACCGCGGCGAACACGGTGTAGGCGCCGTTGGATCCCGGCTTGATGACGACGTCCGAGGTCCACGATCCGACCGGCGTATCGGTGGCCGGGCCGGTGCCGGCGGCGTTGGTCGGCAGCCGTACGTCGGACCACGTCACCCCGTGGGTGGTGGACCTGAACAGACCGCCTGTCGTCGCGGCGAAGACCGTGCCGTCGGGGCCAACCGCTACCTGCTGACCGGCGCCGCGCACCGACGTCGCGGAGGGGTGCCAGGTCGCGCCGCCGTCATGGGAGTAGTAGGCACCGAGGCCGCCGTACTCGCCGCCGCCCTGGAAGCCCTGGCCGGTGATCGCGTAGACGTTCAAGTGATTGGTCGGGTCGACGGCCACCGCGGCCACCGGCATCGCCGGGATGCCGGCCGCGGCGGTCCACGACGCGCCGCCGTTGGTGGTCTTGTAGACACCGCCGCCGGTGCCGGCGTAGGCGACGTCGCCGGTCGTGCTGGTCGGGTCGGTGGCGAGCGCGAGGACGATGCCGGTGGTCGGGAACCGGCCCTCGCTGGTCGCGTAGTTGGGGTCGTTGAGCAGCTGACCGGTCGGGCCGATCTGGCGCCACGGGTGGGCGTTGGGGGCGAGACCGGCGGCGGCCGCCTTGGCCAGCGCTCCCTGGTCGAACGCGACCGGGTCGGCGTCCGGCGGCGCGGTGGACAGCGCCATCGCGTCCTTCGCGCCCAGCAACGGCCGGGCCTCGCGGTGGAACACCCGGTCGATCTGCTGCTGATCCTGCGCTCGCGCGCTCGACCGCGCTGCGCTGGGCGCGGCAGATGGCGCCGCTACCGGTACGGCGGTCGCGGCGCTCGCCACCAGTGCCAGGGCTCCGGTCGTGATCAGCATGAGGGGCAGTCGTCGTACGGTCACATCAGCCACAAGCCCTACTTCTCCGGCCGCGCTGGGCGACCTGCTTGGCACAATCGCGCGAGATGGATCTGACGTCGGAGTAAGAAACGCCACCCCACGCCTGACTCATAACCCCGCGCTGGCAGGTTGCAAACTTCGAACAGCCGAGACCGAGGAGGCCGCGATGCGGACGCTGCACATCGGTCTACGAGTGCGCGACCTCAACCGGTCGCTCTCGTTCTACACGACCCTCGGTTACGAGCTCGTCGGCGCCGTGCCAGAAACCGAGTTCGGCAGCCTGACGATGTTGAAGCTCCCCGGCGACGCGTTCGTCAGCATCGAACTCGTCTACGACGCGGCCGCCGGCGCCATCGACGCGCGCGGCCTCAACCACCTCGTCGTACAGGTTGAGGATCTGCACGCGACGGTCGCTCGCCTCGGCGCAAGCGGCATCGACGCCGAGGCGCCCAGCTCACCCAACGGTTCCGCAGACTTCTGGACGACCTGGCTCACCGATCCCGACGGCTACCGGATCGAACTGGTGCAATGGCCCGCGGGTCACGCCGACGGGCTCACAGCGGCCGACTTCCGCTAATCGCGCACGGTGTCCCGCGCTTGCCCGCGTGATCATGGCGTTCGCAGCAGATTTCGGCGTGATCATGGCGTTTGCAGCCGTACAACGCCATGATCACGAAGAGGACGGGGCGTTTCGCCGAACCCACCCCTAGTGGCAGGGGTAGTACTCGTACGTCATGTGCGTGCCCCAGGTGAACACGGCGCCGGCTGCGATGCTCTGGTAGACGATCTTGTCGGTGTCGGTGATACCCGACGGTCTCGTCGACGTGCACGTCGTGCCGAACGGTCCTAGCGCTTTGATGCTCGGCTTGTCGGAATCGGTCGGCGCGGACGGCGAACACGTGTTCCCGCAGCCGTACGCGTTGTAGTAGTTCGGCATGTACCGCGTCGTGTCTCGCACCGTCCAGGTGAACGAGCGGCTCGCCGTCGCCTTGCCGTCGGAAACCATTGCGGTGAGCCGGAAAACCCGGCTCTTGATGCTCGTGTAGTTCGTGGTGACCGAGGCGGCCGAAACGCTGATCGTGCCCGAGATGACACCGGTGCTGCGGTTCAGCGACAACCCGGCCGGTAATGCGCCGGACAACGCGTACGTCAGCGAGTTGTGATCCGCGTCGGCACCGGCGAGCCGAAGGCTCACCGACTTCCGCTCGTTGGTGGTCTGCGCTGCCACCGCGGTCAACGTCGGCGCGTGGTTGCCCGCGGCCGGCGCAGTGGATCCGGATGGCACCACCGGAACGCTCGATGACGCGGGTGTCGTTGGCGGGGTCGATGGCGCGTGCTTCGTCGCGGTCGAGCGCGGCGAAGGCTTGTGCGCGACCGGCGACGTCGACGTTGCGCCAGACGACGGCGACGTACTCGACACCGGAGTGCCTTGCGCCAACTGACGGGCACCGTGATGCCACGGCTGCGCGATCGCGACACCGGTTATGGCGGCGATCGCAGCGGCCGCGGTGACGATCGCGACGACGCGCCGGCGTGCATGCGGAGTCGGCCCCGGCTGCGGCGGCAGCATCGGCGTGGCCCGGCCGCGGCGTCCGATGACGGTCGCCGGATCCGTCTGTTCCCCATTGGCATCGACCGGGTCGCTTGCCGGCGCGACCACGCCGGCGATCGCCAGCGCAGGCGCATCCGCACCGGCCGCGCGCAGCGCATCGACCAACTCCGCGCCGAACTCCGCCGCCGAACGCGGCCGGTCCGCCGCGTCCTTCGCCAGCGCGCGATCGATGACGGCGGCAGCGGACTGCGGTACGCCGAACTCGGCCAGCGACGGTGCCGGCTGCGTCGTGATCCGCGCGATGAGCTCCGGCATCCCGCCCGGGCCGCTGACAAATGGCGAGTGCCCGGCGATGAGTGTGTAGAGCGTCGACGCTAACGAGTAGACGTCGCTCGACGCGGTCGCCGGCCGGCCACTCAGGATCTCGGGGGCGGCATGCGAGAGCGTCGCGGCCACGGCCGCGGTCGTCGTCGAACTACCGGTCAGCGTCGCGATGCCGAAGTCGCTGATCTTCGCTTCGCCGTAGTTGCCGAGCAGCACGTTGTCGGGCTTGACGTCGCGATGGATGACACCGGCACGGTGCGCGGTCTCCAGCGCACCGGAGAGCTGGACACCGAACCGGAACGCCTCCTGCCAGCTCGCCGAGCCGATCCGCTCGGCGAGGGTGCCGCCGGTGACGAGTTCCATCACGAAGACCGGCATGCCTGAACTGGTACGGGCGATCGAGTAGACGTTGACGATGTGCGGGTGCGGCGGCAGCGCGGCGACCGCACGGCGCTCCCGATCGAACCGGCGCTCGGCGTCGTCGTCGAGCCTGGTCTCGATGACCTTCAACGCGACTCGACGGCCAAAGGCCGGATCGTGCGCGCCGTACACGGTGCCGAAGCCGCCTTGCCCAAGCAGTGTGAGGTCGCGGTAACCGAGCCCGACAAGTTCGTCGTAGCTAGCCACACCGCATCCTCTCGCGCGGGCACCAACCGTTGCGGGTGCCGGTGAACGCACGATAAGCGGACTCCGGGACACAAGGAGGGCGAATCGTCGAATTCACGTCCGGTCAGGCGCGGGTAGCGCAGACTTGCCCGCAATGGACCTCTGGATGCGCGTCGAGGCGTCGGACACGCCGGCCCGTGATGTCGCCGTCGAGTGCAGCCCGGAGAACACCGTCGAGCAGCTGCTCGGCGCGCTGCGCGAGCATCTGCGGCTCGACCTCGCTACGGCGGCGATCACGCGCACCGGCGAGCGGCTTTCGCCGCGGGCGACGTTGCAGGACGCGGGGCTGCGATCCGGCGACACCTTGCGACCGCGGGTCACGCCGGTGCGCGGCGGGCCGGCGCATCGCCTCGTCGTCGCCGGCGGCGTGGACGTGGGGCAGTCAGCCGACCTCGATACGTCGACCGGCGAGGTCACGATCGGCCGGGGCAACCGCGCCGGCCTTCGGGTCCACGACAGCACCGTCTCGTCGCTGCACGCTCGGCTGCGCCGAACACCTGACGGCTACACCGTCGAAGATCTCGGTTCGTCCAACGGCACGTTCGTCAACGGCGTCCCGGTTACCGGCGCAGTCGCGGTCGAGGTGGGTGACCTCGTCGAGGTCGGCGACGTCGCGCTGCGGATCGCCGCGGCACCGATGCCGCCGCCGCCGATCCCGCTGAGCGAGGGCCGGCTGCAGTTCACCCGCGGGCCGCGAGTGAGCCGGGCCAATGCGACGACGGTGTTCGAAGTGCCGGCGCCGCCGGAAGAGCCGACGAAACGTCGGTTCGCGCTGTCGACCGCGCTGGTCCCGCTGGCGATCGCGCCGGTGATGGCACTGATCACCCACCAGATCTCCTACCTCGCGATGGCCGCGCTCTCGCCGCTGATCGCCGTCGCGTCGGTAGTCGAGGATCGGCGGCACGGCAGCAAGGACCACGGCAAGAAGGTCGATGCGTTCCGCCGCGCGGTCGACTCGGCGAGCACGTCGATGGCCGAGTCGGTACAAGACGAGACCGTGGCGCGCTGGTTGGCCTTTCCGGACCCAGCCGACATCGTCCGGCGGACCACCGGGCCGGCCGCGGATCTGTGGGAGCGACGGCTCGCCGATCCCGACGCGCTCGCGCTTCGGGTCGGTTGGGGCGACCTGCCGGCGTCGGCTCGATGGGCGATGCGCGAGGGCGGCGAGCAACAGCTGCGCGACGAGGCCGCTGGAGCACTCGGGCAGCACGGCGTCGTACGTTCCGCACCCGCCACGGTCACGTTGAAGACCACGCCGGTCGTCGGCGTGAGCGGATCGACCGACGACGTGGACGAGACCGCTCGGTGGCTGGTCGCGCAGGCCGCCGCACTGCACAGCCCGCGCGAACTGAGCGTCGTCGTCGCGGTCGGCGATGCGCGCGCGGACGCGTGGGAGTGGGCAGCGTGGCTGCCGCACTGCCGCGAAGCCGACGCGCCGGAGGGCTCGATGGCGACCGTCGCTGTCGGCGGTGCGGAAGCAATCGCCGCGGTCGGCGCGCTCAATGACCTTGTGTCGCAACGGATCCGGCAGCGCGATGACCGGTCGGCGGCTAAGGCTCCGTCCGCCGCCGTGCTCGCGGTGATCGATCACCGGGCCGGTGTGCCGGCACCGCTGGTCACCGATCTGCTCGAACGCGGCCCCGGTGCCGGCGTGCATGTCATCTGGCTCGGCGAGTCACGTACGTCGTTGCCGGGCGAGACCTCCGCGATCGTCGACATCCGCGAGCGGACCGTGTCGGTGACGACCGTCGCCGGCGGCGCCGGTGTCAGCGAGGCGATGCGCGACCGCTGCCCGCCGGAGCTCGCCGCGGACGTCGCTCGCGCACTCGCCGGTGTCCGCGACGCGTCGGCGCGCAACGCGGTGCGCGGTGACCTGCCAGCCGCGGTCTCGCTGTCGACGGTGCTCGGTGGCATCGACGTCGACCGCATCGTTACGGCGTGGACCCGCGACCACCGCAAGCTCGATGCGCCGCTCGGTCTTGGCGAGCACGGCGTCTTCTCCGTCGACCTGCGCCACGACGGGCCGCACGGCCTACTCGGCGGTACGACGGGCGCCGGCAAGTCGGAGTTGCTGCAAACGTTGATCGCGTCATTGGCGGCGCGGCACCCACCGACCCGGCTGACGTTCCTGCTGGTCGACTACAAGGGTGGTGCGGCGTTCAAGGACTGCGTGCATCTCCCGCACGTCGTCGGCTTCGTTACCGACCTCGGCGGCGCGCTGGTGAACCGCGCGCTGGTGTCGCTCGGTGCCGAGGTACACCGGCGCGAACGGCTGCTCGCCGAGGCCGGCGCGAAGGACCTGCTCGACATGGAACGCATCGCGCCCGACCGCGCGCCGGCCAGCCTGCTGGTCGTGGTCGACGAGTTCGCGACCCTCGCGAAGGAACTGCCGGAGTTCGTCGACGGTGTCGTCAACATCGCGCAGCGCGGACGCTCGCTCGGCGTACATCTGATCCTCGCCACCCAGCGGCCCGCGGGTGTCGTCAACGACAACATCCGGGCGAACACGAACATGCGGATCGCGTTGCGGATGAACGACGAAACCGACTCACGTGACGTCGTCGGCGTACCCGATGCGGCCCGGTTGCCGCGCAGCATTCCCGGCCGGGCTTACGTGCGCACCGGTGCCGGCGAGCTCGCGCTCGTGCAGGTCGCCTTTGCCGGCGCGACCGATGCACCCAGTGCCGAAGCCAGCACGATCGTCGTCGCCGACATCGAGCGCGGCCGGGTGGTCCATCGGGACCGCACCATCACTACCGCGGCGCCGGCGGCGTCTGGCAGCACCGATCTCGAACGTGTCGTCGCCGCGAGTGTGGCCGGCGCGGACAAGCTGGCGCTGCCGGCACCAGTGACGCCGTGGCTGCCGCCATTGCCGGATCTGGTCCGGCTCGACGACCTCGACGGCGCGGGGATCGGTCTCGTCGACGTACCCGCGCAGCAGCGGCAGGTGCCGTACGCCGTCAACCTGCAAACCGACGGAAACCTGTTGGTACTCGGTGCTTCCGGCGCCGGCAAGACCACGTTGCTGCGCACCCTGGCGGTCTCGCTCGCGCGCCAGCACTCCCCCGCCGACCTGCATCTGTACGCGCTGGACTTCGCCTCGCGCGGTTTGCGCACCCTCGCCGCGCTGCCGCACTGCGGGGCCGTCGTCGCCGGTGACGACGTCGACCGGATCGCGCGCATGTTCACGACGCTGCGCCGGTGGATCGAGGAGCGTCGGCGGCGGTTCGCCGAGACCGGCGCCACGTCCGTCGACGAGTACGCGCGCCTCAACGCTCACGCCGCGCCGATGCCAAGGGTCGTCGTCATGCTCGACGGCTACTCGGGCTTCGCCTCGGCGTTCGAGAAGGTCGAGCACGGCGCGCTGATCGACGAGCTGCCGCGGTTGGTCGGTGACGGTCATGCAGTCGGCGTTCACTTCGTCATCACCGCGAACCGGCGCAACGCGTTGCCGCCGAGCCTCGCCGCACTCATCTCGACCTCGATCGTCTTCCGGCTGGCCGACGCCGACGACTACAGCGCCGCCGGTCTCGACGCGCGGTTGCTGAAAGGCGCCACGCTGCCACCGGGCCGCGGGTACCAAGCCGGTACGACGACCGAACTGCAGTGCGCGGTCGTAGGCATCGATGCAAGCGGTGACGCGCAGCAGGCCGCGGTCTCCGCGATCGCCGCCGACCTCGTCGCCCGATGGCCGGGCCAGCAGGCGCCACCGGTCGCGACGTTGCCCGACACCGTCCCGCGGCGCGACGTCGCCGGGCTGTCGCGGTCATTGCGTCCGGTCGTCGGCATCGGCGAGCGGGAGTTGGCGCCGGTCGCGATCGATCTCGAAGAAGCGCACTTCTTCGTGGCCGGCCCGATCCGATCCGGCAAGTCCGCTGCACTCGCTGCCCTAGCGCTCGGGCTTCGGGAAGCGGATCCGGATCTGCGACTCGTCCTGCTGGCACCGCGGCGATCGCCGTTGACATCGTTGACGATCTGGTCGGCACTCGCCCGCACGGACGACGACATCACCGCGTTGTGCGAGCAACTCGAACAGACCGCATCGGACAGCACCGCCGAGCCCACTGTCGTCGTACTTGACGACGGGCAAGAACTACTTGACAGCGCGGCGAGCGGCAGCCTGGAGATGATGGCGCGGCGCGGTCGGGACACAACGTTGCGCCTCGTTGCCGCGTGCGACATCACCGCCGCGTTGCGCGCGTACGGCGGTTGGGTCGGCGAGCTGAAGAAGGACCGGCACGGCCTGCTGCTGCAGCCGGATGCGGACAACGACGGCGATCTGTTCGGGCTTCGATTGCCGCAGCTGCGGACCAATCCGCCAGGGCGGGGTTACCTAGTCACTCGATTTGGCGCAGAGCCAGTACAGGTCGCGCAATCGTGATCTAGAGTCCGCAAACGTCGAGCCGAACCGGCGGCCGACACAACCGAAGGGCGTGCAATGACGCGAATCTCGGTGGATGCAAAGAGCCTGACTACGTACGGCACGGCGGCCGAGCAGGCGTTCAAAGGCGTACGTACCGAACTCACGGGTCTCGTGCACAGCTGCACGACCGTTCCTTACGAGGGCCCGAACTCGGCGGCGTTTAAGAACGGCTGCGGCAAGCTCGCGACCGAGTTCTCCGCGTCACTGCTCAGCGACATCGGCAAGTTCACCGACGCCGTCCGCGACGTGACGACGGGCATCGCGCGCTCGCTCGGCGGGCATCCCGTGACGATTCACTTCAACGGCAGCCCGATCACGGCGCCGGCGGTCCCGGCCGCGGACCCCAACTACACGATGGTCGACACGTCGCCGCTGCATCAGCTGAAGTCGACGGTGCACGGCCACTTCAACAAGATCAACGCGCACCTCGACGAGCACCTGCGCGCCTTCCAGCACGCGAAGTGGGAAGGCCACGCGCGCGAGGCTGCGCACAGCGCGCTGCGGACCTTTACGTCGAACACGAAGTCGGACGTCACCCAAGCGCAGCAGCACATCGAGAAGTTCATCGACGAGCAGATCCAGAGCGTCACCACCGCCGACCAGGGGTAGCGACCGATGGTGACGTTGCCGCCGAAGCCTCCCGGTGACGTGGCAGCGACGCAAGCGATGATCCGCAAGTTGCAAAGCGAGCGCAACGGCGTCGTGGAACTGCGGAAAGCGCTGGCGAACCTGCTCAACGGAGCTGAGGATCTCTCCGGCATCTACATGCTCGGCGTGACGACGTTCCGGCTGAGTGCGATCGCGCAGGTCGACATCGCGATCACCGGAGTCGACGCGGCGATTGCCTCAGCGAAGACTGCCGTCGCGCGGCTGGAGCACGACCTCGCCGCGTGGCGGCAGGAGTGCGCCCGGATCCAGGCGGCGGCGTCACCATGAGCGACTCGATGGACCTCGAGCAGGTCGAGGCATTGCTGCGGAACATGGGTCACGTCGTTCAACGGGTCGAGACGATGGGCGGTGCGCTCGGCGCGGCGTGGCAAGGAGTCGACCTGCCGCGGGGCTGCGACCTCTCCGGGCTCGCCCTTGCACTCAAGAGCCTTCAGGCGGTCGGGCAGGAGACGGCAAGCCAGGCGAAGTTGTTGTACGACACCGTCACCGAGGCCACGAAGGCCGACAAGAGTTGGGGCGATCACGTCAAGGGCTGGCTGACGCCGCCGAAGACCGGCCATCACTCCCTCGACGCCGTCTTCGGCGCGCCGGCTTCCGTCGCCGCCGGCGCCACCGACGTCGGTTACGACCTCGGCGCCGGTGTCGTCGGGTTGACCTGGGACATCATCGACATCCCCGGCGACGTCAACGCCTACCGGCACGGCGACGTGATGCCGATCCAGAAGCCCGGGCTCGGCCTGATCAATGTCGCCGTCAATCCCGAGGATGCGGGCAAGGCGCTGATCGGCTGGAAGTACCACAACGACCCGCTACGGATGGGCACGTATGCGGTCGGCAACCTGCTCACGATGATCGCGACCGGCGGCCTCGGCGAGCTCGCGGAGGGCACGCTCGCTGCCCGGCTGGCCAAGCTCACCGCGGAAGGCAGCACGACCAGCCGCTCGCTCGCAAAGGCCATCGAGGACCTCGAGCGCAGGCGAGCCGAGTTGCCCTCGAGCCGGCAGCGGTCGCCCGGCAAGCGCAAGTGGGTCCGGCAAGAGAAGTCGTCGATCGACCGCGACCTCGAGCGGCTGCGCAAGCATCTCAACGAACACCAAGAGCACATGACGAACGTTCGCGACCGCTACAACGCGCTCGCGAACCTGCGCAACAACCGTTGGGTCACGGGCTTCGGCGACGCGACCGCGCTGTACATCCCGACGGCGGTCCAGAAAGTCGTGAACTGGATCAGCCATGGCCACAGTGACGCGATCAAGGAGATTCTGGAGAAGTACATGGAACTCCAGGGCTACGCGACCGGCGGCCAGGACTACACCGACAGCAAGGAAGCCCGCCGCCGGTTGGCCGAGTTCGCCGCGAACCACCCGAGGAGCTGACGTGGCTTACAGCCTGAGTTTCACCACCGAGGAGTGGGCAGCGGCGATCGCCGCACTCGAACTCCCCGAACCACTCGGCCTCGATGGCATCACCGGCCCACCGGACGGTGAGCCCGACAGTGCGGCGCTGGCCGTCGGCGCTCGGTCGTTGCTGGGTCGCGGATTGTTCGACCCGTCCGACTCCGATCGCGACGTCCATCCGTTGTTCGTCGGGCTGCTGCTCGCTTTGCTCGAAGCGGAAGAGGTCGTCGTCGTCACCACCGCGTACCCGGGCGCGACCACCACCAACGGTTGGTACGTCGTCGGCGCGACCGGCGTATCGATGTCGCAGGATCCGTTGACGAATCTGCGGTTCCGGGTCGCGCCGGCGAACGAGGTGATCGCGCAGGCGAAGGACACGTTCGCGCAACTCGCGACGGCGGCGCCGGCCCGCGAGCAGTACCCGGTCGAGCCGAGCGATCTACGCGCCGTACTCGAATCATTGACCGGCGAGGACCAGCCGAGCCCGGTGCTACGGACCGGGGGGACATCCCGCCCGGTCTCGTTCCTCGCCAGCATTCGCGGCTGGACCCGCGAGGGTCAGGACGTCGTCGAGTCGAGCCTGTTCGCGGTCGGCTTGACCGGTCACGGCAACTGGGTCGTCGACGACGGTGGCGGCGTACCCGTACTCACCCAGATGCGCTCGCCATGGCCCGATGCGTTGAACCGGTTCACCGCCTGAGCAGTTGCGTTGCCAGTCGCGCACGGCGACCCTAAAGTGACCGCTCAAAAGGGGGAACCGTGCTCGCCATCATCGTTATCGCCGTGGCAGCGCTCGTGCTGCTGCTGGTCATCCTCGGGTTCAACAGCCTCGTGCGGTCCCGCAACAAGACCGACAACGCGTGGGCGCAGGTCGACGTCCAGCTGACGAAGCGCCACGACCTGATCCCGAACCTCGTCGAGACGGTCAAGGGTTACGCGGCCCACGAGCGGCAGACCTTTGAAGCCGTGACGGCCGCGCGCACCGCCGCGCTGAACACCCGCGGCCCGGCTGCACAGGCGGGAGCCGAGAATGCGTTGACCGCGGCGGTGGGCCGGTTGATGGCGGTCGCCGAGAACTACCCCCAGCTGCGGTCGAGCGCGAACTTCCTCGCGCTCCAGGATCAGCTCTCCTCCGTCGAGTCCGGCATCGCGTATGCCCGGCAGTACTACAACGACTCGGTCCTGACGTACGAGAACCGCCGCAATCAGTTCCCATTGTTGCTGATCGCGGGTCCGCTCGGTTTCGGCCAGCGTGAGTACTTCAAGGCCGATGCGGCCGCGACCGAACCGGTCGCGACGTCCTTCACCGCCTCCCCGTGATCGTCGCGGCGCTGACCGCCGCGACTACCGCGAGTCGCCATCAGACGGTTGTCTTCCAGCTCGGCGTCGACAAGGTCGCGTTGGCCATCGGCGCACTCATCGCGCTCGCCGCGCTCGCCATTGTCGTCGTACGCCGGGAGCGCCCGCCGGCCGCCGGACCTCGCACCCTCGACTTGCCACCTCAAAGCCCCGCCGTCGCCGCGCTACTGGTCAACACTCGAGAGGTGCCGGGCGAAGCTGCCGCGGCGACGCTCGTCGATCTGGCCAGCCGCGGCGTCCTCGAGATCGTCGAGATGGGCGGCGGCACGCCGGGCGTCCGGCTGACCCGGCGTGAGTTGCCGGACCTGACGCCGTACGAGAAACGAGTTCTCGACCTCGTCCGCGCCCACGCCGACGGCGACGGCATCGCTCCCGGCGGCGCGCTCGCGCTGGCCGGCGACAAGGAGTCGACCGCATGGCTCGAGGGGCTCCGGGCAGAAGTGCGGGCCGAGGCACAGCGCAACGGTTGGGTCCGCTCCCGGTACGGGCGCGAGGTTCTGGCGCTCGGCGTCGTGCTGGCCGCGGCCGCGCTGGTCATCGGGATCTGGGGCTACGCGACCGCGACGACGTACAACTCCTACCTGCCTCACCCCGTCGTTCCGAACGAGCGGCTACGGAACCTGCTTGCGCTTGCTGCCGTCGTCGTCGGCGTGCTCGACTTCGTCATCGTCACAAAGCTCGCCGGTAGCCACGCTCAACTCCTCACCCGCGCGGGCCGGCCGGTAGCCGCGGCGTGGCTCGGCGTCGCCGCGCATCTTCGGGACGACGAGCAACTCAGCGATGCGCCGCCGGGCGCGGTCGCCGTTTGGCACCGGCTGCTTGCGTACGCGACCGCGTTCGGTGTCGCCCATCGCGTGCAGGAGGAACTCCCCCTCGGCCCCGAGTCGACGACTCATGCCTGGAGCGCGGAGAGCGGGCGCTGGCGAATCGTTCGGATCCGCTATCCGAAGTGGTGGCCGCCTGGCTGGGGCAAGCGGCCGGGCGAGATGCTCCTCCAAGGGGCGATCCTCGGCCTGCAATCCGGGGTGCCGATCGCGGTCATCGTGGTGCTCGGATCGAAACTGGCCGACGCCAGCATCCTCAGCCATGTCAACGTCCCGTGGTACGCCTACCTGATCGCTGCAGTGGTCGTCGGGGCGTTCGCCCTCAGTGCGCTAAGAGCCGTCGTGTCGATCGTGGTCGGCCTCGCAACGCTCGCGGCTCTCGCCGGAGCGCAACGCGAGGTCACCGGTCGCGCGGTGCGCGTGCGTCCAATCACTGGGGACGGCGGCAAGTGGGTCGCGTTGGACGACGGCAGCCGTAACGAGATTCCGGCGTACCAGGTCCGGATCGCCAACGACATCACCCAAGGCGACCGCGTGCGGCTACGGGTGCGACCCATCACCGGCGAGGTGCGTTCCGCCGAGGTGGTCGGCGACAAGCCGGCCTAACCCGCTGGAGTGTGTACTCGCGGCGGTCATGACGACCGCAATCGCACACACTCGCGCGGACGCTAGGGGATTACCAGCGGAGGCGGAGTGAGGAGAACTCGTCGCCGAACGCGGTGATCTTGCGGCCGCCGCCCGCGAAGCACCAGAAGCCGCGGCATCCCTGCGGCTTGCGCGCGACGACGACGCGACCGGCCGGCGCCGCATCCGGCGGGACGAACTCATCGGTTTCGCTGTGGTACAGCGTGCGGATCCAGACCGCAAGCTCCGGACCGATCGTGACGTTCAGCTGACCCTGACTGTCGCTGAAGTTGCGATCGTTGTACGCCTCCAACGTGCGGCCCGGCGCACCGAAGAACATCAGTGACGCCAACTCGTCCTCGGCTTCCCGGTCGTTCGTGAACACCTGCCACCACTCGGTGCCGACCACATCGATGTCGTTGAGGCTCGATATCTCGTCCGCCCGGGTCGGCGCGATCGAGAGCTCGTCCCACACCGGCTCGAGCGAGTTGACGAGGTCGATAAAGTTGCCGACGAACTCGACCAGCGCGCGGATCTCGGTCAGCTCGTCGCGCGCGGTGGCGAGCGCGCCCATGATGCTGTCCTTGGCGAACGGGGAGTTCTCCGGCAGCACCAGCAACGCGGGCCCGTTGAAGTCAGGGTTGAAGAACATCAGCAGCACGGTCGGGATCGGGATCGGCGGCAGGTCCACGGGGAACACGAGGTCGATCCACGGCGTCGACACGCCGGCCGCAGTCAGCCGAAAGTGCGCCTCGATCCATCGCCGTACGGTTAGCGGAGCGGACAAGCTGACGTAGTCGGTGAACGGCGGGATCATCGTCAACTCGACCGCGGTATTGAGGATGTGATCCGGCGACGGCACGAACTCCGAACCGGTGCCGCTCACGTTCTGGCTCGACCAGCCGAACGACGCGACCGGCACTTTGTTCTCGTCGAGGACTCGCCACCGCGCCTCGATAGTCGCGTTCACATTGACGAGTTCGTCGAGGATCTCGAACACCGGGACCGTGCCGGTGAGCAGACCGATCGTGCCGGGAACGCCAGCCGGAACGGGCGTGCCGGGCACCGGGATGGACGGCTGCACCGGCAACTGATCGACCACGGTCGGTGGGTCGTCGAGATCGTCGGCGCTCGGTGGCGTCGAGATCGGCTGAAACAGCACGTTCTCGCTGACCCACTGCAAGTTGATCGGCTCCTGCACGATCTTGCGTACCTCGGTGGTCCCCGACACCGACAGCGGGTTGTGCCGCGGCGGGAACACCCCGCCGTCGCCTACCTCCCGCGCGCCGGGATGCACGCCAGGCTGCAGCGAGCCCGGCAGGGTCAGCATCGCGGAGAACTGGCGCTTGCGCACCGGGTCCGGGGTCGCGATGAGCTGGATCTGCTGCGCCAGCTGGTTCAACGCATCGTCGAGCGTCGGCATCGCCAGAGCATGCCGCACGGTCGGACGAAAAACCGGCGGCACGCCGAGCGCCGCTAACCCGAACGAGACGCCGGCTTCTTCGCCTCCGCCGCCAGCTGCGCGATCAACGTCGCCACCCGCTTCTCCGCGGCCGCGTACGCCGTCAGGTCACCCGCCCGCAACGCCTTCTCCGCCGCAGCTTGTGCCTCGGTGAGCTGGGTGATGAGCGCCGCCACCGACGGGCTCACGCCGTGATCGCCACCGTTCGACGGGCCCGGCGTGGGTGGCGACGGAGCGGTGCCACCGAACACCGCGTCCAGTGCCAGCTGCAACGTCGGTTGATACGCGACGGTGCCGTTGAACGACACCAGCACCCGCTTCAGCGTCGGGAACGACGTCTGCCCGGCCGACTTCACGTAGATCGGCTCGACGTAGAGGAATGAGTTGCCGAGCGGCAACGTGAGCAAGTTACCGAGGTCGACCTTCGATCCGCCGTTGCGCAGCAACGACAGCTCGGTTGACGCGGGCGTGAACGACTCGAACTCGTTCGCGACCTGGCCCGGCCCGTTGACCTGCGCGTTGCTGGGCAGTTGCAGCACCGACATCGTGCCGTACTCCGGCGACGTCGGATCGCTTTGCACCGACACGAACGCGGCCAGGTTCGGCCGCCTGTTCTGCAACAACGACGTCGTCAACTGGAACGACGCCGACGTCTGCCCCGGCAGCGCCAACGTCAAGTAGTACGGCGGCTGCGGCACCTTGACCGCCGGCTTCTGCTGCTCGCGCGCGGGGTCGTCCGGCACCAGCCAGTAGTCCGTCCCCGCGTAGAACGAGTGCGCGTCGGTGATGTGGTACTTCGTCAGCAGCGTGCGCTGCACCTTGAACAAGTCTTCTGGATAGCGCAGGTGCGCGAGCAGGTCGGCGGGGATCGCCGACTGCGGCTGCACGATGCCCGGGAACGCCTTCTTCCAGGTCTCGAGTACGGCGTCGCGCGGGCCCCACTGGTAGAGCGTCACCGTGCCGTCGTACGCGTCGACGGTCGCCTTCACCGAGTTGCGGATGTAGTTGACCTCGCCGGCCGGCCGGCCGCCGCGCGTCTGCGACAGCGTGTCGTTGGTCGCCGACGACAGCGACGTGCGCGCGGCGTACGGGAACCCGTCGGTCGTCGTGTACCCGTCGACGATCCAGAGGATGTGGTCGCCCACGATCGCCGGGTACGGGTCACTGTCCAGCGTCAGGAACGGCGCCACCTTCGCCACCCGGTCCCGCGGGTTGCGGACGTAGAGGATCCGCGACGAACCGTTGACACCGCTGGAAAACAACAGGTTCTTGTCCTTGAACCGCAGCGCGTAGAGCAGCCGCCGCCAACCCGATCCGATCGACACGCCGCCATGGCCGGTGTAGGTGTTGTTCTGCTGCCCGATCCCGCTGTTGTCCGGGAAGTCGAGCTCGCGATCCTTGCCGCCCTTCGGCGCGCCGACGATCGAGAACGTGGGCGACGTCTCGCCGAAGTAGATGCGCGGCTGGAAGCCGGACGCGAGCGATCCCGTCGGCGGGATGTCGCTCTCGTCGAACACCGGCGTGCCGTCGGACTGCACGGTGTTGCTCGCCGCGGCGACGATGCCGTACCCGTGCGTGTAGACGAGGTGCTGGTTGATCCACGACTGCTGCCCGGCGGCCAAGCCGTCGAGGTTGATGTCGCGGACCGCGACGACCTGCTCCTGCTGCTTGTCACCCACGCCGTACCGGTCGACGTCGAGGGTCGACGGGAACGTGTAGAAGCTCTTGAACCCCTGCAATTGCTGGAAGGTGTCCGGCATCTCGGTCGGGTCGAGCAACCGCAGGTTCGGCAACGTGAGCTGGTCGCCGCGCAACGACTTCGTGTCGCCCGGCTGCACCCCGGTGTACGTCGTCGACTTCACCGACTCGCCCGGCACCAGGCCGTACGCCAGCCGAGTCTGCTCGATGTTGCGGGAGATGTACGGCGCCTCCTTGTCCGCCTCGCTCGGCCGGACCGAGAACTGCTGCACCAGCAACGGGTAGATGCCGCCGATCACGATCGCGCCGAGCGCCATCACCCCGAATGCGATCGCCGGCAGCCGCCAATTGCGGATCCGGACGTTCGCGAAGAAGATGCCGGCGCAGATCACCGCAAGGACGACGAGGATCGTCTTCGCCGGGATCACTGCGTGCACGTCGGTGTACGACGCTCCGGTGTCGACGAAGCCACGGCGGGAGAAGTTGAGCCCGTAACGGTCGAGCCAGTAGGCCCACGCCTTCAACAGCACGAACACGCCGAGCAGGACGGACAGGTGCGCGCGGGTGGCCGGCGTCACCTTCGGCCCCGCGGTCTGCGGCCGCAGCCCACCAGAGAGGTACGCCGTCGCGAGCACCGCGAGCAGCGACACGACGACGACCGCGAACAGCATGCTGAGCAAGAACCGCTGCATCGGCAACGTGAACGCGTAGTACGAGATGTCGCGATGGAACTGCGGATCCTTCGATCCGAACGACGTGCCGTTACGCCACTGCAGCCAGGTCTTCCAACGCCCGGCGGCCGCGGATCCCGTGATGAGAGTCAGTACGACGAGCACGGCGGCGAGGATCCAGGTACGCGCCGGATGCAACGCGGCTCGCAACGCTTCCAGTTGCTGCTGCTCCTGCGACGCCGGTCGGTGCTCCGGGCGCAGCCGGTACGCGGTCACGACGTTCGCGCCGACCACCAGTGCGAACGGCACGCCGAACAGGAAGAACAGCACGAGCTGCGTCATCAGCCGCCGGGAGAACACCCCGCCGAAGCCGACCGACTGGAACCACAGGTAGTCGGTCTCCAACGTGACGTACGCCGTTACCGCCAGCGCGAGCAGCGCCAGCACGACGAGGATGAGCAGCACCCGCCGGTTGCGCCCGGTCAGCCGCGGCACCGCGTTGGGACGGGGAAACGAAAACGGCGTACTCGATGCCACCGTCGAAACCTACCGCGTACCCGCCGCCCTACTTGGCCGGCGGCGACCACACCGGCAGCAGCAGCGCGAACTCGGCACCCTTGCCTGGCTCCGCGTCGACCGTGAACGCCAGCCCGAACCGGGTCGCGACCCGGCTGACGAAGCCGAGGCCGAGCCCCATGCCACCGACCCGCCGGGTCTCGGACGCGTCGGCCTGCGAGAAGTCGCCGACCAGCTCGGCCGCGAGTCGCGGATCGAATCCCGGCCCTTGGTCGCGCACGGCGATCCGCACGTGCCGGCCGTCGTCGGTGAGTGTCGCGGTCAGCGTGATCGCCGCACCGGGCGGCGTGTACTTGACCGCGTTGTCGGCGAACTCGTCGAGCGCCCGGTTCACCCAGCGCGGGTCGGCGTACACCGGCGGCAGCCGCGAGCCGACCCGCCGCTTGATGTCACCGGCCCGGCTCGGGTACGCCGCCCGCCATGCGGCCAGCCGCTCCTCGACCAACGTCCGCACTGACGTCTTGCCCTGCTCGGCCGCGACCCGGCCCGCTTCCAGTGCCGCGACGTCGACGAGCAACTCGACCACCCGGCTCATCCGCGCGGTCGAGTTGAGGATCTCGTCGATAAAGCCGCGCCGCTGATCCGGGTTGAGGTCGCTGCGCCGAGCGAGCAATTCGGCGTACCCGCGGATCGGGGTGAGCGGTGTCCTCAGTTCGTGGCTGACGTTGGCGAGGAACTCCGACTTGATCCGCTCGATGTCGACCTCGCGGGTGCGGTCGGACACGACCAGCACCCGGCCTTCGCCACCGCCCAACGGCGCGGCGCCGAGCCGCACCGGCACGGTCGCACCGGCCGACGACGTCAGCCGACCTTCGACCACACGCTCCGACGTAAGCAGCGATCGGCCCTCGCCGTCGACGACATCGAGCACGTCGCGCAACGGCTTGCCGATCGCGTCGTCCGCGCCGATTCCCAGCAATGACAAGGCAGTCGCGTTCACCGCCGTCACCCGGTCTTTGCCATCGACGACAACAAGACCGTCAGTCATCGACTCGACCACTGTCTCCAGCCGGGCGCGCAACGCCGCTTCCTGTTCGGCCGCGGCCCGCAGGCCACCGGTCGCGGATCGAAGTGACGCGGTCATCGCATCGAACGCGCGCGCAAGCTGGCCGACCTCGTCCCGGGTGCGCACCTGTGTCTCGGTGTCGAGGTCGCCACGCCGGACCCGTCCGGCCGCCACGGTCAACCGGCGGACCGGATCCGCGATCCGGCGGGCCAGCAGGATGCCGAGAAGGACGACGACGAGCAACGCGATCAATGCGGTCACGAACATCCGGCGGAGCACACTGCGCTGCGCACTCAACGCCTCTTCCGCCGACT
>JAVEEG010000018.1 GCA_030840585.1 Frankiaceae bacterium
TGACGATCGCGCTGCTGCCCTCAATCCGCATTCGTTGTCTCCTGTGCGTTGTCCGGTTCGTCGACGACGACGAGCACGGTACCCGCGTCGACTTGTTGGCCCGCCGCCACGCTGACGGCCGAGACCGAGCCCGCAGCCGGTGCGGCCACGGTGTGTTCCATCTTCATCGCTTCGAGCACGACGAGTGGCTGCCCGACCGCAACCGCGTCACCGACTTCGACGAGAACTCGTACGACGGCACCCGGCATCGGCGCGGTCAGCGACCCGGCGGCGGCGAGATCTGACGGCTCCGGCAACCGCGGCCGGACCGCGTACTCGGACGCGCCGAGATCCGAGTCGACATCGATCGTGCCGGCATTGATCCGTACGGCGAAGACCCGCCGGACCCCGTCGATGGTCGCGTCGACCCGGCCGGGCGTGCCCTCGTGGACGACGACATCCAGCGATGATCCGTCGACCGACACGGTCACACCGTCGCGCCCGAACGCGTATTCGACGACGGTGTCGGCGCCGCGCCGTACCAACGAGATTCGTTGCGATTGCGAGGGATTGTTGCGCCAACCGCTCGGCAACCGGCCCCACACCGGCGCCGCGGCGCGATGCGCTGCTTGCAACGCGAGCGCGGCCGCCACGGCATGGTGACCGGCGGCGTCGTCGTCGAGCAGCGGCGACCCGAGCTTCGCCGGATCGTGGCGGTCGAGGTACGCCGTGTCGGTGCCGCCTGCGCGGAACTCGTCCTCTTCGAGGATCCGGACGAGCAGGTCGCGGTTGGTGGTCACACCGTGCACGTGCGAGCGACGCAACGCGCGGGCCAAGACGGCGGCCGCTTCGCCCCGCGTCGGCCCGTGCGCGATCACCTTCGCCAGCATCGAGTCGTAGTACGGCGACACCTGGTCGCCCGCGTCGAACCCGCTGTCCAGCCGGACCGACGGATCGATGTCAAACGCCCGCAACGTCCCGGTGCTCGGCAGGAAGCCAGCCTCGGCATCTTCGGCGTAAAGGCGTACCTCGATCGCGTGCCCGTCGAGCCGTGGCGCCAACGCCTCGGGCGGGAGCGGTGCGCCTTGCGCTACCAGCAGTTGCAGCCGGACCAGGTCGAGCCCGGTCACCATCTCGGTCACCGGATGCTCGACCTGCAAGCGCGTGTTCATCTCCAGGAACGCGAACTCACCCGACTCATCGAGAACGAACTCCACCGTGCCGGCACCGACATATCCGACCGCGCGCGCTGCCGCGACCGCCGCGTCGCCCATCCGGGTGCGCAGTTCGGCCGACACCGCGGGCGACGGTGACTCCTCGACGATTTTCTGATGCCGCCGCTGGATCGAACACTCCCGCTCGAACAGCGAGACGACGTTGCCGTGCGTGTCGGCGAACACCTGGATCTCGACGTGCCGCGGCGCGTCGACGTAACGCTCAAGGAAGACGGTCGCATCACCGAACGCGGCCCCCGCTTCCCGCGACGCCGCGGCAACCGCCTCGTCGAGCTCGCCGGCTGCTCGGACGACGCGCATGCCCCGACCGCCGCCACCGGCGCTTGCCTTGACCAGCAACGGAAACCCGACCCGCTCGGCCTCGTCGACGGTCTCCGCCCAGGGCAGCGTCGGCACCCCGGCATCGGCCATCATCCGCTTGGCCTGCAGCTTCGATCCCATCGCGGCGATCGCGTCCGGCGGGGGTCCGACCCAGGTCAGGCCGGCGTCGATCACGGCGCGGGCGAACTCCGCGCTCTCGGACAGGAAGCCGTAGCCCGGGTGCACCGCGTCGGCACCGGCTCGCAAGGCCGCCTCGACGACTGCGTCCGCCCGCAGGTAGCTCTCCGCCGGGGTCCGGCCGCCGAGCGGCACCGCGATGTCGGCCGCGCGCACGAACAGCGCCGACGCGTCCGGTTCGGAGAAGACCGCAACGGTTCCGATGCCCATCGCGCGCGCGGTCCGGAAGACTCGCACGGCGATTTCGCCGCGGTTCGCGACCAGCAACCGTTTCATCGCGGCGCTCACATCCGGAAGACGCCGAAGCCGCGGCGTCCCTGTACGGGATTGTTGTGCGCGACCGACAGGGCGAGACCCAGCACGGTCCTCGTGTCGCGCGGATCGATGATGCCGTCGTCGTAGACCCGCGCGGTCAGGAACAGCGCGCGGGACTCCGCTTCGATCTGGTTCTCGACGAGCTCGCGCATCTGCCGGTCCTGCTCGTCGTCGTACGGCTTGCCGCGCGCCTGTGCGGACTGCCGCGCGACGATCGACAACACCCCGGCGAGTTGGGCCGGTCCCATCACCGCCGACTTCGCGTTCGGCCAGGTGAACAGGAATCGCGGGTCGTACGCACGGCCGCACATGCCGTAGTTGCCCGCGCCGTACGACGCACCCATCACGACGGTCAGGTGCGGCACGTCACTGTTGGACACGGCGTTGATCATCTGCGCGCCGGCTTTGATGATGCCGCGTTGCTCGTAGTCCTTGCCGACCATGTATCCGGTCGTGTTTTGTAGGAATAGCAACGGAATATCGCTCTGATTGGCGAGTTGGATGAACTGCGCCGCCTTCTCCGACTCCTCCGCGAACAGCACACCGCGCGCGTTGGCGAGCACCCCGATCGGGTAGCCGTGCAGCTGCCCCCATCCGGTCACCAGCGATGGTCCATACAGCGGCTTGAACTCGTCGAACTCGCTGCCGTCGAGGATCCGCGCCAGCACGTCGCGCGGGTCGAACGGTTCGCGCAGATCGGTCGGGATCAGCCCGAGCAGGTCGTCCGCGTCGTACAGCGGTTCGGCGTACGACGGCGCCGGCGCATTGCCGAGCTTGTGCCGGTTGAGCCGGCGCACGATCTGCCGGCCGAGGCGGATCGCGTCGACCTCGTCGACCGCGAGGTAGTCGGCGAGGCCGGACACGCGGGCGTGCATCTCGGCGCCGCCGAGTTCCTCGTCGTTGCTCTCCTCGCCGGTCGCCATCTTGACCAGCGGCGGCCCGCCGAGGAACACCTTCGCGCGTTCTTTCACCATGACGACGTAGTCGCACATGCCGGGGATGTACGCGCCGCCGGCGGTCGAGTTGCCGAACACCAGCGCGATCGTCGGGATCGCCTTCGCCGACTTGCGGGTCAGGTCGCGGAAGCCGCGGCCACCGGGGATGAAGATCTCGCTCTGCGTCGGCAGGTCGGCGCCACCGGACTCGACCAGGTTGACGACCGGCAGCCGGTTCTCCTCGGCGATCTGCGCGGCCCGGCCGGACTTGCGCGCGGTCCACGGATTCGTCGCGCCGCCACGCACGGTCGGGTCGTTGGCGACGACCAGCACTTCAGTGCCCTCGACGACCCCGATGCCGGTGACGACGCTCGCGCCGACCGGGTACGTCGTCCCCCACGCGGCCAGCGGTGAGAGTTCGAGGAACGGCGAGTCGGGATCGAGCAGCAGCTCGACCCGTTCGCGAGCGAGCAGCTTGCCCCGCTGCCGGTGCCGCTCGACGTACTTCTCTCCCCCGCCGGCCCGGGCGAGCGCGAGCTGCGTGTCGATCTCGCCGAGCAGTTCCAGCAACGCGCCGCGACGGGACGCGAACTCCGGCGCGTCGCGGTCGACGCGATCCGGCAGCACGGGCATGCAGAGAGCCTAGTGACGGCCCAGTTCCCAGAACGTCACCGCGGCGGCGGCCGCGACATTGAGCGAGTCGACTCCGGCCGCCATCGGGATGCGCAGCTTGCGCGCACACCTCGCCATCGCCTCCGCCGACAGCCCGGGACCTTCGCTGCCCAGCACCACGGCGACCCGGTCGGACGGCTCGAACCCGGCCGCGTCCACCGGATCGGCGTCGGCCGCCGGTGTCATCGCGGTCAACGTGAAGCCGGCGTCGCGCAACTCGTCCAAGGCGCCCGGCCACTCACCGGCCCGGGCGTACGGGATGGCGAACACCTCGCCCATCGAGACCCGCACCGAGCGGCGGTAGAGCGGGTCGGCACACGACGGCGAGAGCACGAGGCCGTCCATCCCGAGCGCCGCCGCGCAGCGGAACACCGCACCGAGATTCGTGTGGCTGACCAGGTCTTCGAGCACGACCAACCGGCGCGCGGATTCGGCGACCGAAGCCACCGATGGCAGCGGCCGGCGATGGAACGACGCGAGCGCGCCGCGGTGCACATGAAAGCCGGTGAGCTGGCGCAACACGTCGTACGGCGCGGCGTACACCGGCGCGCCAACGTCGGCGATCAGGCCGGCCATCCGGTTCAGCCACTCCGGCGCCATCACCATCGACCGCGGCTGGTAACCGGCGAGCAGCGCACGCCGGATCACGGTCTCGCTCTCGGCGATGAACAGCCCGTGCGGCGTCTCGATCCGCTGGCGCAGCGCCGCGTCGGTCAGGTCGCGGTAGTCGGCCAGCCGCTCGTCCGCGGCATCGGCGACCGGGATGAACGAGGTCAGTCGAGCAGGTCCGGCTGCTCGCGGGTGATCTTCGCGTACAACGGCTGGAACGACAGCCACCCGACGAACTCCGACCCGACCTGCTCGTACGTCTTGGTCGCCTGCTCGGAGTCGATCTGCACGACTTCACCCGCCGCCTTGGCGAGCAGTTGCACCTGGCAGGAGCGCTCCATCGTGATGAACCAGAAGACCGCCGAGTCGACCGACTGGCCGACGGTGAGCAGGCCGTGGTTGCGCAGGATCAGCGCCTTGTTCTCACCGAGCGCGTGCGCGATGCGTTTGCCCTCTTCGACGTCGGTGACGACACCGGTGTAGTCGTCGAACAGCGCGTGGTCGCCGTAGAACGCGCACACGTCCTGGGTGATCGGCTCGAGCGTCGTACCGAGGGTCGACAGCGCGCGACCGTACGTCGAGTGCGAGTGCGCGGCCGCGACCACGTCTGGGCGGGCGGCGTGCACCTGCGAGTGGATCGCGAAGGCTGCGGTGTTGACGTGGTATCCGCCCTCGACGACCTCGCCGTTGTGGTTGACCCGGATGAGGTCGCTCTGCTTCACGTGCGCGAAGGGGACGACGAACGGGTTGACCCAGAACGTGTCCGGCTCGATCGGGTCGCGCGCGGTGATGTGGCCGGCGACACCCTCCTCGAACCCGAACTTCGCGAACAGCCGGAACCCGGCAGCGAGGCGTTGCTTGCGATGCAGCCGCTCGTCTTCCGGCGTAGCGAATTCGGGCAGCGTCGGGAACCACTTCTCGGTCATCCCGCAAGGGTACGACGCCCGCGCCAACCGCGCCTCCCCCACGAGCCGCCGCACTTCGGAGGGCTGGTGACCACGACACGCCGCAAATCGGGCTCGGATCTGGTCACCAGCCCTCCGAAGTGGGGGTGGCTAGGTCTCTTGGCGGGACTGCCACTCGTTCATGCGGCCTTCGGGGCCGAGGTCGTACAGGCGCTGGCATTCGGGGCAGACCGGGTACTTCTTCGGGTCGCGGCTCGGCACCCAGACCTTGCCGCACAGGGCGACGACCGGCGTGCCCATGACCATCGCCTCGGTCACCTTGTCCCGCTCGGCGAAGTGGGCGAATCGCTCGTGGTCTCCGTCGTCGAGCCGCAGGTCCGGGCGGCCAGTGGCGAGGGTTTCGGACTCCGTGGACGTCGAGGTCACGTTTGTCAGCGTAGGCGAGCCGGGAACCCCACGGGGCGTGACCGTCGCGACCCAACGCCCGCCGCGCGTGCAGCCGGACCACACGCACCGCGACGTCAGCGGCGGTTGGCTGCGCCCTACGGTGTTCGGCGCGATGGATGGTCTGGTCACCAACGTGAGCCTCATCGCCGGTGTCGGCGGCGGCGGTCTCGATCCATCGAAGATCGTGCTCACCGGGCTCGCCGGCCTCGTCGCCGGCGCGTTCTCGATGGCCACCGGCGAATACACCTCGGTCGCGTCGCAGAACGAACTCGTTCGCGCCGAGGTCGAGATCGAACGCCGCCAACTCGAGGCCTATCCGGAGGAGGAGAAGGCCGAGCTGGCCGAGGCGTTCGCGGACAAAGGCGTCGAGCCCGAACTGGCCGAAGCGGTCGCCGCGCAGGTCTCGCAAGATCCGGACGAGGCGTTGCGGTTGCACGCGCGCGAGGAGCTCGGCGTCGATCCGGACGACCTTCCGTCGCCGGTCGTCGCCGCGGTCTCGTCGTTCGTCGCGTTCGCGGTCGGCGCGATCGTGCCGCTGCTCCCCTATCTCGCCGGCTCGACCAACCTCTATCTCGCGCTCGCCGTGGCCGGTGTGGCGCTGTTCTGCGCCGGCGCCCTGGTCGGCAAGCTCACCGCCTCGTCGATGTGGACTCGCGGTCTGCGTCAACTCGCTCTCGCGGCTCTCGCGACGGGAGTGACCTATGCGGTGGGTAGGGCGATCGGTACGTCGGTTTCCTAAACTTCGGCAACCACCAGTTGAGCTCGCCCAGTAACGACATCGTGGCGGGCACCAGTACGAGCCGGATGACAGTCGCATCGAGCAGTACGGCGACGGCAAGCCCGAGCCCCATCATCTTCACGACCACGTCGCCGGACAGCGTGAACGACAGGAAGACGCTGACCATGATTGCGGCGGCGGCACTGATCACCCGCGCGGTGGAGGCGAGCCCGCGTACGACGCTGTCCCGGCCGTCGCCGTCGATCAGCCACTCCTCGCGAACCCGCGACAGCAGGAAGACCTCGTAGTCCATCGACAACCCGAACACGATCGCGAACATCAGCATCGGGATCACATCGACGAGCGGCACTTGTTCGGCCACGCCGACGAGCTTGTGCAGCGATCCCCAGGTGAACACCATGACGACAACACCGAGCGCGGCGGCGATCGACAGCAGGTTGAACAACACCGCTTTCAACGGCACCAGGATCGAGCGGAACACGAACATCAGCAACACGAACGACACTGCGAGCACGGCGCTGACGAAGTACGGCAACCGATCCAGCACTCGCTGGCTGACGTCGTAACGGCCGGCCGCCAGGCCGACGACGTAGACGCGAACGCCGGCCGCGCGCGCAACCGGCGGCAGAACATGCGATCGCAGCCGCGGCACCAACGCCGCGGTCGCCGAAGTCTGCGGCCCGGTGCGCGGTACGACGGTCACGACACCGACCGTGCCGTCGGGCCCGATCGCCATCGGCCGGCTGGCCGCGACATCGCGATCGGTGTCGACGGCTTGGCGCAGCAACGTCCCGACGCTCGGCGCGAGCGGTTGCCCATCGCGCGTCGCGACCACGAGTTGCAACGGCCCATTAGTGCCGGCACCGAACTCGCGGGCCAGCAACGCGTACGCGAGCTGCGCCTCGGACCCGTGCGCGGCGCTGCTGCCGTCGGGCATGCCGAGCCGGATCCCCGCGACCGGGATCGCGAGCAGCACAAGCAACCCCGCTGAGGCGGCGGCGTAGCGGATCGGGTGCCGTTCGATCGCCCGGCCCCAGCGGGTCCACCAGAGCCCGTCGTCGTTGCCATGCAGCCGGGGCAGCCGGATGTGCAACCGGTCGATGTGCCGGTCGGTCAGCGCGAGCAACGCGGGCAGGATCGTGAGCGCCGCGGTCATGGACGTCGCTACGACGATCGCGGCGGCGAAGCCGAGGCTGGTGATGACCGGAATGCCGGCGAACGCGAGCCCCCAGATCGCCGCGACCACGGTGACGCCGGCCCATAGCACCGACGACCCGGCGGTCTCGGTCGCCAGCGTCGCGGCATCGATCGGCGCATCGCCGGCGCGCAATCGTTCGCGGTGCCGGGTGACGATGAACAGCGCGTAGTCGATGCCGACGCCGAGCCCGATCATCGTCGCGAGCGCCGGCGCACTGTCGTTGACCGAGTACACGGCCGCGAGCAACTTGACCAAGCCGAGGCCGGTGACGATGCCGAGCGCCGCGGTCGCGACCGGCATCAACGCGGCGATCACCGAACCGAACGCGACCAGCAACACCAGCACCGCGGCCGCGATGCCGACCTTCTCGCCGAGACCGCTGCGCGGGGTGGCGAAGTCGACCACCAGCAGGCCGCCGGGGTACGCCGCCGCGTCCGGTGCGGGCGTCGTACGGACCGCAGCGGCGAGCGCCGACCGCAGCTGCGTCAACGACGTGCCCGGCAGCCCGAACCGGTCGCGGTCGTAGCCGACGCGCAGCCGTTCGGTGCTGCCGTCGGCCGACCGGTCGGACGGATCGGACGAGACCGCCGCGACGTGCGGCAGCGCGGAGACCCGCGCGGTCACGTCATGCACGAGCGCGGGCAGCTGCGCCGGCGCCGACGTATGTACGACGACGTCTGCGGTCTCGGCCGCGGCGGCCGGGAAGCCGCGGGCGAGCACGTCTTGCCCGCGCTCCACCTCGGTTCCCGGCAGCCGCTCGTGCGCGGTATAGCGACCGCCGACAGCGAACGACAGCCCTGTCACCGCGGCCGCGACAACGAGCCAGACGCCGATCACCAGCAACGGCCGCGCGGCGCAGCGCCGGCCGAGCCGATGCAGGAGCGAGCTCATCGGTTCTGACCCTACGACCGAGGTAGTTGCGCCCTATTTGGTCCGATTGTCCGAACTTCGGGCCTCAACACTCAGCGTGATCCTGCCGAGGGACTAAGTAACACAGCGTGACCGTGACCCGAAAGGACTAAACCCGTGAGAACCCTCCGTCGCCTCGTCGCGACGTCGGCTGTGCTCACCTCCTTCCTGGTCCCGCTCGCCGCGTCCGGCACCGCCGAAGCCGCCGCGACCACGGTCAACGCGGTCCGGCTCAACGGCTACGAAGCCGCGCTGATCGGTGACATCAACCGCACCCGGGGCTCGCACGGGCTGCGCGCGCTGGTCGTCGTCGCCGGCGCCACCGACGTCGCCCGCCGCTGGTCCTGGCACCTCGCCGGTGCGCAGGCTCTGTCGCACAACCCGTCACTCGTGAGCAACCTCGAAAGCGCGGGCTCCAGCGCGTGGACGATGATTTCGGAGAACGTCGGCACCGCCTCCGCCTCGAACCCTGGCGCGCTGTTCACGGCGTACATGAACAGCGCACCGCACCGCGCGAACATCCTCGACCCGGGCGCGCGGTACGTCGGCGTAGGTGTCGTGCAACGCGGCACCGCGGCATGGAACACCCTCGACTTCACCAACGCGTACTCGTCGACGTACGGGCTCACCCGCGTCCCCGCGGACGGGATGACGCTCGACAGCGTCGCGGTCACGACGACGCGGCAGGTCGCCGGATTCGAAAGCCGTTACGACGAGCGCGCCGGCGCCAACGCGGTTGGCGGCGTCAGCGCGTCGCTGGTGCGGTTCACCGGACCGACGACGAGTGACGACCGTGCCTACGCGACGTTCGTCCGGCACAGCTCGACCGGCCACGGCGACTTAATCCTGCGCGATGCCTGGTCGTTGTCGTCGGCGCGATCGGTGACCGTGCGAGCGGCGATCAGCGACCCGGCGAAGCGGTCGGTCAGCGTGCAGGTGATCCTCGGTCACTCGTACGGCTCGACGGTGTCGCTCGGCACGATGAGCGTTCGCGGGGTCGCGACCTCGGCGACGTTCACGTTGCCGCTCGCGGCGCGGGCGTTCATGGACACGTTGACGTTCCGGGTGCAGAGCGGCGCGCTCGGCACCGCCGGCGGCAGCGCGGTGCTGTCGGTCTACAACGTGACCGTGGGGGCCTAAGCCCCTACGGCGTGCACGCCGCCGTCGACGTGCACGATCTCCCCGGTCGTCGCCGGGAACCAGTCGGACAGCAACGCCACGCAGGCCTTCGCGGCCGGCTCGGTGTTATTGACGTCCCAACTCAATGGCGCGCGGTCGGCCCAGATGCCTTCGTAGGTCTCGAAGCCCGGGATGCTCTTCGCCGCCATGGTCCGCAGCGGTCCGGCGGCGACGAGGTTGACCCGGATCTTCTGCTTGCCGAGCTCGCGGGCGAGGTAGCGCGAGCACGACTCCAGCCCGGCTTTCGCGACACCCATCCAGTCGTACGCCGGCCACGCGATGGTCGCGTCGAAGTCGAGCCCGACGATGGAGCCGCCGCGTTGCTGCATCGCCGGGAGGACCGCGCGGGCTAACGAGGCGAACGAGTACGTCGACACGTGTACAGCGGTGGCGACGTCGTCCCAGGTCGCCGACATGAAGTTGCCGCCGAGGGCGGACTCGGGCGCGAACCCGATCGCGTGCAGCACGCCGTCGCAGCCGCCGAGCTTGCTCTCGAGGGTTCCGGCGAGGGCGTCAAGATGCGTCGGGTCGGTGACGTCGAGCTCGATCACGTCGGCGGGCTTTGGCAGCCGCGCTGCGATGCGCGTCGTGATGGACAGGCCGCGGCCGAAGCCACTGAGCAGCACCGTGGCGCCTTGCTCCTGGGCCAGCCGGGCGACACCGAACGCGATCGAGGCCTCGGTGAGTACGCCGGTGACGAGGAGCCGCTTGCCGTCGAGGATGCCGGTCACGGCTCGGCATCCTCGCACGCCCCGGCGGCGGCCTCCGGCCTCGCTTACGACCCGCCACCTCCACTTCGGAGGGCTGGTGACCATTCTTAGACCGCAATCACGGCGTGTCGTGGTCGCCAGGCCTCCGAAGTGGGCGGGGTGGCGAGGATCAGTGGCCCATGCCGAGGCCGCCGTCGACCGGGATCACGGCGCCGGTGACGTACGCCGCGGCGTCGCTCGCCAGCCAAGTCACGACGCCGGCGACCTCCGCCGGTGTCGCGTATCGACGTAACGGGATCTGGCTGAGGATCTCGTCGCGGCGGGTGTCCGGCAGCGCCGCGGTCATGTCGGTCTCCACGAACCCGGGCGCAACCACGTTGGCCGTGATGCTGCGGCTGCCCAGCTCGCGGGCGACCGAGCGGGCGAGGCCGACGAGACCCGCTTTGCTCGCGGCGTAGTTGACCTGCCCGGCCGAACCGGTCAGCCCGACGACGCTTGAGATCAGGACAATCCGGCCGCGGCGCAGCCGCAGCATCCCCTTGCTGGCCCGCCGTACCAGCCGAAAGGTGCCGGTCAGGTTCGTGTCGATCACGGCCTGCCAGTCGTCGTCGCTCATTCGCAGCAGCAAGCCGTCGCGGGTGATGCCCGCGTTCGCGACCAGGATCTCCACCGGCCCGTGCGCGGCTTCGGCTTCGTCGTACGCCGCTTCGATCGCGGCCGGATCCGTGACGTCGCAACGGATCCCGAGCAGGCCGTCGGGTACGGCGCTGCCGCGATGGGTGACCGCGACCTGGTCGCCGAGGGCCGCGAAAGCTTGAGCGATGGCAAGGCCGATGCCGCGGTTGCCGCCGGTGACCAGGACCGATCGAGCCATGGCGGCATCCTCGCAAATCCGCTGTCCGACGCAGGTTCCGCCGTTCGGCCCAGCGCGGTGCGGCCCGCCCGGCTCGCGTGGATCCGTCCTCGCGGCGGTGTCAAGGGAGGTTGAGGTGGTCGATGAATTCCCTGCCATGAGGACGGCGAGGAGGACGCGATGACGACAGCGACCGTCGACACGGGGGGCCGGGTGGGCTGTGTGCATCTGGCGGACGGCGTGGTGGTGCAGTTGGGTGGCACGTTGACGGACGACAACTTGCCGGAGCTGCGCGACGCCCTGCTGTCTCCCTTCGGGGCTTCGTGCCGGGACGTCGTCGTCGACGCGGGCGAGGTTGAAGATGTGACCGAGTCGGCTCTCGCCGTCCTCGTGGCGGCTAGGGACTGGGCCGAGCACAACGGGCGGCGCTTCTTCGTCTCCCGAATGTCGCCGCTGGTCCGCTCCGCGCTCGACATCTGCCAGGTGAAGCTGCCCGAGCTGGGCGGTCGGCCGGGCCGGACCACCGCGACCGGGATCCCGACCCCCCGCGCCGCCGCCGACTAGGTCACATGCCCGCGCGCACCGCTTCGACGTGCGGCTGGTGGCGTAGGCAATTCAACTTGGAACGGCCGACGTCGGTAGGGATTAGCCAGGTGTTCGAACCAGGGCCTAGCTGTGGGTCGTCGTGAATGCCGCACCGCAAGAGGGTCTGCACCACAGCTTCCGGAGATATCCGTTCGTCGAACATCACGTAGTAGCTGTGGTGCGGACCGCAGCCCGTCAGGGTGTAAGCGACCATCGCCAAAGCCAGCATTCGTCGGCAGGACTGCGCTCGTCCTCCGCTCATCGCACAAGTGGATGAAATTCACCCGGCACGATGCAGTGCCAGGGAATCTCAAAATCGTACTGGGGTGGCAAGAGATTGATATTCCACTGATTCGCCCATTCAGCCTGGATGGCGTAGTAGTGCCCGTTGGCCGTCTGATTCGCTTGCTGGGCGGCATAGTAAATCGGGATGTCCCAAGCACACTTGTCGGCAATCTCGGTTTCTCCACACAACTCAAGGAACGTCAACGACTGCTGTCCGCACCAGCCGAGACCGGTGGGATCGGTCTGCATCTCGAAGAACTCGTGCGAGGTGGTGTCGATCGCGAGATCCGCTGGCATGTTATGGCTCGGTGACCATTGGGTGAAACACGATTCCGACGCATACGGGATGACGGCGTAAACAAGGTAATCGCTTTCCCCTGAGGGGACTGTGGCTGAGTGCAGGCCGCAGTTCCCCGTGTCGTTACCCCCCGTACAATCGTCAACACCACCGCACCACAGTTCGCCCGGCCCTAAGTAGAGCGTGTAGGTGTGCGTCAGGCCACCGGGCCATGCCCATCCATGTCTGAGCGCAACGTCCTTGAATTTGTTGATCATGTCGATTTCGTTGATGGTCTGCCCCGGGTAGTCGCTGTTGTCGACGTAACTGCCCCCGTAGGTGGGACTTCCGATGTAGTGACGCCCAGTCGAGTCATCCATGTAGTACTGCCACGTCACTTGGTTAATCGACAATGAAGGCAGATCGCGGAGAAAGCCATCGATGATCGAGGGATACGTCGGAAGTAGATCTCGTTGGTTCGAAGTGGCCGGTACGGGCGGCAGCCAGAAGACGGCGTAGTTTGTCGCGGCAACCTCGACCGGTCCTCCGTGGTAGTACATGTTCTCTTCTGCCCCGATTGGGTCGGGAGGGGGCTGAGCCACCCGCGTCGCGGTCATCTGCCCGTCAGAGATCCCTCGCCGTGACGCGCCTGATCCTGGATGGTGTGGGGGCAGCCGCTTCTCTACCCAACCCGGATTACCTACGGCAAGGGCCTACCCATGTGCCGCTCGGCTTGCGAGCGCCGCAGGCGCGGGACCTCCGATCACGAGCCCTACAGGTGGCAGTGCGATCAGGACTGCCGCGATGCGCAGTTGGCGCTGAATCCCCACAGAATCCCCCAAAGTCGAAGAACACGAGCACCGTAGTTGGGCGCTTTACCTGCGACAAGGTAGGTATTAGGGCAAAAACGGAGTTCGGCGCCCGGGGAGGACGGGATGACGACGGCGACCGTCGACAGCGGGGCCGGGTGCTTCCTGCCGGGACGTCGTCGTCGACGCGGGCGAGGTTGAAGATGTGACCGAGTCGGCTCTCGCCGTCCTCGTGCCGGCAAGGGACTGGGCCGAGCACAACGGGCGGCGCTTCTTCGTCTCCCGAATGTCGCCGCTGGTCCGCTCCGCACTCGACATCTGCCAGGTGAAGCTGCCCGAGCTCGGCGGCCGGCCCGGCCGGACCACCGCGATCCCAACCCCCGCGCCGCCAAGGACTGACCCACCACTCCGGCGCCGCCGCGGTGAGCAATCGCGCGCGCTGGTTCGCTTCTAGGCAAACAGGTGCGCGATTGCCCGCGCCGTACCTGCCTGCGGGCGGCGGTTAGGGTCGGACGGTGCGCGCCATTCAGATTTCCGAGTTCGGTGGACCCGAGGTTCTCAAGCTCGTCGAGCTGCCAGACCCGCAACCCACTGACGGCTTCGACGTCGTCGACGTGACCGCCGCCGGCGTCAACTACGCCGACACCCACGCCACCGAGAACAGTTATCTGCAGGCACAGTCACTCCCCCAGGTGCCCGGCTCCGAGGTCGCCGGCCGGACCGCCGACGGCCGCCGGGTCTCGGCGCTGGTCGGCTCCGGCGGGTACGCGGAGAAGGCGCTCGCACCGCGCGGCGTCACCTTCGACATCCCCGACGGCGTGAGCGACGGCGCCGCGGTCGCGTTGCTGGTCCAAGGCCTCACCGCCTGGCACCTGCTCCGCACCTGCTCGCGGATGCAGAAGGGCGAGACCGTCGTCGTACACGCCGCCGCCGGCGGTGTCGGCACCCTGGCGGTTCAACTCGCCAAGCACTGGGGCGCCGGCCGCGTGATCGGCACCGCATCCTCACCGGACAAGCGCGAACTCGCCGAGTCACTCGGCGCCGACGTGACAGTGGCCGCCGACGCCGAGGACATGAACGCCGCGCTACGCGAGGCCAACGACGGCAAGAAGGTCGACGTCGTGTTGGAGATGGTCGGCGGCCCGACATTCGACGGCAGCCTCAAAGCGCTCGCGTCGTTCGGCCGGCTGATCGTGTTCGGCATGGCCTCGCGAGTCCCACCGACGCCGATCGCGCCGGGCAGCCTCATGGTCGGCAGCAAGACTGTGACGGGTTTCTGGTTGGTCGATTGCATGCGCGACCTGTCGATGCTGGCCGATCCGATGCGCGAGTTGTTCGACCTGACAGTGCAAGGGGTACTGACCCCGATCGTGGGCGCGACCTATCCACTCGCCGACGCCCACCGTGCGCATGAGGACCTGCGGGCCCGCGCGACAACCGGCAAGGTCATCCTCGATCCGACCGCTTGAGGTGACGATGACGCACGACATCGACGAGACGTTCCGCGCGCTACCGCTCACCCGCGTGGCGGAAGCCGCGCTGAGCCGGGCGCAAGAACTCGGCGTCGAACATGCAGACGTACGGGTCGAGCGGATCCGCACCGGCGCGTTCACGTTGCGCGACGCGCGAATGCAGAGCAGCCACGGCGACGACGAACGCGGGCTCGCAGTCCGCGTCGTCCACGACGGCACCTGGGGCTTCGCGGCCAGCGCCGACCTTTCCGCCGAGACCGCGGTGAAGCTCGTCGAACAGGCCGTCGAGATCGCCCGCGCATCCCGGCCGGTCAACACCGAACCGATCGAGCTCGTACCGGAACCGTCGTACGGCGAAGTCACGTGGGTGTCCGCGTACGAGATCGATCCGTTCTCGGTGCACGAGAACGAACGCATCGCATTGCTCGAAGGCTGGTCGCGTCAGCTGCTCGCGGCGAAAGAGGTGTCGCACGCCGACGCGACGTTGCGGCAGGTGAAGGAGAACAAGTTCTACGCCGACCTCGCCGGCACCATGACGACCCAACAGCGGGTGCGGGTGCAATGCGAGGTCACCGCGACCTGGGTCGACGAGCACAGCGGCCGGTTCGAGACGATGCGAACGCTCGCGCCGCCGGTCGGCCGCGGCTGGGAGCACCTCTCCGGTGCGAACTCGTGGGACTGGAACGGTGAACTCGCCCAACTCCCCTCGCTGCTCGGCGAGAAAGCCGCGGCGCCGTCGGTGCAATCCGGCCGCTACGACCTCGTCATCGATCCGTCGAATCTCTGGCTCACGATCCACGAGTCGATCGGGCACGCGACCGAGCTCGACCGCGCGCTGGGATACGAGGCCAACTACGCCGGTACGTCGTTCGCGACGCCGGACAAGCTGAACTCGCTCGCGTACGGCTCGCCGGTGATGCACGTCACCGGCGACCGGCAGGCCGAGCACGGGCTCGCGACCGTCGGCTGGGACGACGAGGGCGTCGCCGCGCAGACCTGGGATCTGGTCAAGGACGGCCAGTTCGTCGGGTATCAGCTCGACCGGCACATCGCGGCCCGCACCGGCGCCGGCCGGTCCAACGGGTGCGCGTTCGCCGACTCGCCGTTCCACGTGCCGATCCAGCGGATGGCCAATGTTTCCTTGCAACCAAAGGAGAATGGGCCCAGCCTCGACGACCTCATCGGTGGGATCGACAACGGCATCTACATCGTCGGCGACAAGTCGTGGTCGATCGACATGCAGCGCTACAACTTCCAGTTCACCGGCCAGCGCTTCTACCGGATCCGGTCCGGCCGGCTCGACGGGATGCTGCGCGACGTCGCGTACCAAGCGACGACGACCGACTTCTGGGGTGCGATGGAAGCCGTCGGCGGGCCGTCGACGTACGTACTCGGTGGCGCGTTCAACTGCGGCAAGGGTCAGCCGGGCCAGACCGCGCCAGTCAGTCACGGTTGCCCGGTCGCGCTGTTCCGCGGCATCCGGATCCTCAACACCGTCGAGGAGGCGGGCAAGTGAGCCGGCTCACCTCGCCGCAGGAACTCGCCGAGCGGGCACTCGCCGCGTCGACCGCGGACGACTGCATCGTGCTCGCCCGGCAGAGCCAGACCGTCAACCTGCGTTGGGCCAACAACACGCTGACGACCAACGGCGTTACGCAGACCACCGATCTCACCGTGGTCAGCGTCGTACGAGGCGCGGACGGTGCGCGGGTCGGATCGTTGTCGCGCAGCGGGGTGACCGCCGACGACGTCGAATCGCTGGTCGCCGACAGCGCGGCGGCCGCGGCCGAGAACACCGTCGCCGACGATGCGGCCGAACTGGTCGCGGATCGCGCCGGCGCCGACTGGTCGGATGCGCCGGCCGAGACATCGATCGGTGACTTCGCCGGCGTGACGCACGGGCTCGCCGCTGCGTTCGAAGCTGCGGCGGCAGCCGACGAGGGCCGGTACGGGTACGCCGAACACGACGTCAGCACGCTCTACCTCGCGACGTCGCGCGGCGTGCGGCTGCGGCACGTGCAACCGCAGGCGCGGGTGGAGTTGACCGGCCGCGCGGCGGACGGCTCGCGGTCGGCCTGGGCCGGTGTGTCGACCGGCGCGATTCGCGACGTCGACATCGCGTCGCTCGAATCGCAAGTGGCGCAACGGCTCGCCTGGGGACAGAAGCGGGTCGACCTCGACGCGGGTCACTACGAGACGGTGCTGCCGCCGTCTGCGGTCGCGGACCTGCTGATCTACCTGTACTGGACGATGGGTGCACTCGACGCACACGACGGCCAGTCCGTGTTCTCCCGCGCCGGCGGCGGCACCCGGGTCGGGGAGAAACTCACCGATGCCGCGTTGACGCTGCGCAGCGATCCCACGATGCCGGGCCAGAACTGCGAGCCGTTCGTCGCGGTCGGTGCATCGAGCCGGGACGCATCGGTGTTCGATAACGGGCTGGAGCTCGCGCCGACCGACTGGATTGCCGACGGGACCCTGGCCGCGCTGCTGCAGACCCGGCACTCCGCGCAGGTCACCGGCCTGCCGGTCACACCGGGGATCGACAACCTCGAGCTCGTGGCCGCGGACGGATCCGGCGACACGGCAGCGCTGATCGGCGACGTGCAACGTGGCCTGTTGCTGACCTGCCTGTGGTACATCCGCGAAGTCGATCCGCAGACATTGCTGCTCACCGGCCTAACCCGCGACGGCGTCTTCCTGGTCGAGAACGGCGAGGTCGTCGCGGGCGTGAACAACTTCCGGTTCAACGAGAGCCCGGTCGGCATGCTGCGCCGGGTCATCGGCGCGAGTGCGACCGAACACACGTTGGCGCGCGAGTGGGGCGACTACTTCACCCGCACCCGGATGCCGGCGCTGCGCATCGCCGACTTCAACATGAGCTCGGTCAGCCAAGCTCGCTGAGTCAGGCGTCCGGCGTCTCGATCCGGAACCCCACCTTCAGCTGCACCTGGAAGTGCGCGACGTCGCCGTTCTCGATGTGACCGCGGATGGTCGACACCTCGAACCAGTCGAGATTGCGCACCGTCTGCGACGCCCGGGCGATGCCGTTGCGGATCGCCTGGTGCACGCTCTCGCCGCTGGTACCGACGATCTCTGTGATGCCGTACGTCTGGTCAGCCACTGTCTGTCCCTTTCGTTTACCTGATCGATGCAAACTTCACCCGTATGCGGCCTTTGTGCGCTAGACGACAACCCCCGTTGCTGGCAGTCTGTTGGCCAGCGTCATGTGTTGCCTTGCCGGGGTACCGCAGGCGCTCCCGGACGCGATGCCGGGCGACTGCCCCCGTGGTCGTCCGGCATCGCCCGGTTAGCCCTGATCCGTGGCCGGTGGGATTAACGCGCGCACCTTCGCCGCGAGTGCCGCTGCGTCGCCGTCGTTGGCGCGGCCGACCGCGACCCCGAGCAGGTACGCCGTCAACGGTGCCGCCGGTCGGGCCACGTTGTGGGCGACGTCTTTGGTCAGGTCGAGCACTGCGTCACGATCGAGCACTCGCGGATCCAAGCCCAAGGCCGCACTGACCTCGGCGGTCCACTCGTCGAGCGTCGTCATGACCGCAGGCTCCCCTCGATCCGTCGTACGTCGTCCGGTGTATCGCAGTCGATCGCGGCGCCGGCCGGCAGCGGCACCCCGATCCATTTCAACCCGCCGAGCGTGTCGCGCAACGACGCACCGGCGGTCAGGCCGCAGCGAGCCAGCGCCGAAGTCCGCCAGGCGCCGAGCAACCATTGCGGCCGGCCGTCTGCATCGACGCCGATCGCACCGTCGGCAGCGAGCGACGTGACGAGCAGATCCACCACGTCCGTCGTGAGCAACGGTTGGTCACCGGCGACGACGACTACGTCTTGAGTGGTGACATACGGGAGCGCGGCGGCGATCGCGGCCGCCGGCCCGCCACCCGGCGGATCCTCGCGGCACCACACCACCGGGCGCGACGTGGGCCGCGCCGACCCGACGACCACAACCGTGCCGGCCGGCGCGACCGCGTCGAGCACGTAGTCGAGCACCGGCCGGTCACGGACGATCAGCGCCGTCTTGTCGATCCCACCAAGCCGCCGGGACGTACCGCCGGCCAGCACGATGGCCCCGTACGGCCGGCTCATCCGCCGATGGCGGACATCGGGCGTTCCGGTTGCAAGAACGACGGATCGTCGATGCCGTGACCGGCGCGCTTGCGTTGGATCGCGGCCTGGATCTGCGCCGCGATCGCCGCGTCGCCGGCACCGGCGCGCAGCGGCGCCCGCAGGTCGGACTCCTCGGTCGCGAACAAGCAGTTGCGCACCTGCCCGTCGGCGGTCAGCCGGACCCGGTCGCACGCCGCGCAGAACGGCTTGGTGACGCTCGCGATCACACCGACGACCGCGGGCCCGTCATCGATCCGGTACAGCTCGGCCGGCGCCGATCCGCGCTCGCCGAGTGGAGTCAATGTGTGCCGGGCCGAGAGCATCTCGATGATCTCGTCGGCGGTCACCATGAGCTCGCGATCCCAGCCGTGCTGCGGATCGAGCGGCATCTGCTCGATGAACCGCAGCTGCACACCGTGGGCGAGGCAGTAGTCGAGCAGGTCGAGCGCCTCGCCCTCGTTGACGCCGCGCATCAGCACGGAGTTCACCTTCACCGGTCCGAGCCCGGCGTCGCGCGCGGCCTCGATACCGGCGAGCACATCGTCTAGCCGATCCCGTCGCGTCAGCGCGACGAACGTCGCCCGGTGCATCGTGTCGAGGCTGACATTGATCCGGTCCAGCCCGGCTGCGGCGAGGTCGCGAGCGACCCGCGCGAGACCGATCCCGTTGGTGGTCAAGGCCAACCGCGGCCGCGGCTCGATCTCGGCGAGCCGGCGGACGATGTCGACCAGCCCGCGCCGTAACAACGGCTCGCCGCCGGTCAGCCGTACGTCGGTGATGCCGAGGTCGCGCACCGCGATCCCGACGACGCGAACGACCTCGTCGTCGGTCAGCAGGTTGTCCGACGGCAGCCAGTCGAGGCCCTCCGCCGGCATGCAGTAGGTGCAGCGCAAGTTGCACTTGTCGGTCAGCGACACCCGCAGATCCGTGTGCACGCGCCCGAAGCCGTCGACGAGTGCACCCACCCCATCGACCCTACGCTTCGTTGCGCACCACGGTTCGGTTCCCGTCGCCGTCACGTCTGGTCCGGCGAGTCGCGTCGAGATGTTCGAGCAGCGGTACGACGACCCGCCGGGTGCTGCCGAGCGCCTGCCGGGCCGCACTGACGGTGAACGGCTGCGGCAGCCCGGCGAGCACCGCGACCGCCTTCGCCGGTGCCTCCGCCGCGACGTACAGACCCGGCGCAAGTCGCAGTGCCTTGCCGGCCCGGACCGTCGCGGACAGTTCGGCCGGGTCGACACCCTCGCCGTTGAGACCGGCCAATGGTTCGCGATCGAGCCGGGCCAAGAACTCCTGCAACTCGGCTGAGGGTTCGACGGCGTCTGGCGAGACGACCGGCGGGGCTTGGATCCGCTCCGGCGGATGCAGGTACGGGTCGGCACCAGGGCCGGGGTCGAAGCCGGCGGCGATCAGATCGGTGCGCCGGACGCTGCCCAGCCTCTCGATCTCATCCTCGACCGACCGCGGCCAAGTCAGCGTCGCCGCCACTCGCGCGGCGTCACCGCGGCGCCGCAACGGAGCCGGCGCGACATCGAGCACCGTCGCCCCAGTCACCCGCCGGCTGGCGGGATCGCGGATCAGCATCCGGTCGCCCGTATGCAACGGCACCGGCTGCGCGAGGCGCAACCGGCTGACACCCGGGCCGAGCGGCCGCTGCCGGATCGGTACGGCGGCACTGCCGATGTGCAGCACGAGGTCGCCAGTCAGCTCACTGTCGATCCGTACGTCGACATCGGCGGTCAGCGTCCACGCCCCCGGCGTCACCAACGCCATGCCGCGCGCCACGTCCGACCGGGCGACGCCGCGCAGGTTGACCGCGACCCGCTCGACCGCGACCGTGCGATCCCGCGGGCGCTGCTGGGTCTGCAAGCCGCGTACGACGACGTCGCCGACACCGGCGAGCGTTAAGGCGTCGCCGATCGCGATCGCACCGGCGGCGAGGGTTCCGGTGACGACGGTCCCGGCGCCGTGAATCGTGAAGGCGCGATCCACCCAGAGCCGCACGGGCGCCTGCGCCACCCCCGACGGCAGCCGCGCCACCAGCCGGTCGAGTGCAGCCACCAACGCGCCCATCCCGGCCCCGGTCGCCGCACTCACGCCGACCGCGTCGAGGTCGCGAAGGCTCGTCGGCGCGAGCCGCCGCCGTACGTCCTCGATCACCGGTGCGGGGTCGGCGAGGTCAGTTTTCGTCACCACGACGAGGCCGTGCGCGACCCCGAGCGCGGCGAGCGCGTGGACGTGTTCCTCGGTCTGCGGCCGCCAGCCCTCGTCCGCCGCGACAACGAGGCAGACCGCCGGCACCGGCCCGACACCCGCGAGCATGTTCGGCACGAACCGCTCGTGCCCGGGCACGTCGACGAATGACAACGTCTGGCCCGAAGGCAACGTCATCCAGGCGAAGCCGAGGTCGATGGTCATGCCGCGGCGGCGTTCCTCGGCCCAGCGATCCGGCTCCATCCCGGTGAGCGCGCGGACCAGCGCCGACTTGCCGTGGTCGACGTGTCCGGCGGTCGCGACTACCTGCATGCGACCGCGCGCACCGCCGCTACGACGATGTCGTCGTCGGCTTCCGGGACACAACGCAGGTCGAGCAGCAACCGGCCGCGCTCCACTCGACCGACGATTGCGGGATCGTTGCGGCGCAACGGTTCGGCGAGGTCTTCGTCGAGTGCGATCGCCCATCCGGGCAACGCCACCTCGGGTGCGCCGCCACCACCGACACAGCCGTCACTGCCGACGACGTCCACGTCGAGACCGGACCCGCGCAACGTTCGCGCGACCGCGTCCGACCGGGCCCGCACCTGCTCGCTGTCGAGCGCGAGGCTGGCCAGCACCGGCGGCAGCGGGCCGGCCAGCGTCGCCTCCAGCGCGGCCAATGTCAGCTTGTCCACCCGCAGCGCGCGGGCCAGTGGATGGCGGCGCAGCCGTTCGATCACGTCCGCGGCGCCGAGCAGCAGCCCGGCCTGCGGGCCGCCGAGCAACTTGTCCCCGCTCGCGGTCACCAGCGCCGCACCCGCGGTCAGTGCGCTGGTCGCGTCCGGCTCGTCCGGCAGCAGCGGGTGCCGCCGGAGCAGCCCGGATCCGATGTCTACGACGACCGGCGGCCCGAGGGTCGCGAGGTCGGCGATGGGGACGGCACCGGTGAAACCGCGGACGACGAAGTTCGACGGATGCACTTTCAATACGAAGCCGGTGTGCTCGCCAATCGCGGACCGGTAGTCGTCGTACGTCGTCCGGTTGGTGGTGCCGACCTCGACGAGGCGGGCACCGGTCGACGTAACCAGATCGGGCAGCCGGAAGCCGTCGCCGATCTCGACCAGCTCGCCGCGGCTGACGACGATCTCGCGTCCTTGCGCCAGCGCGGTCGCGGCGAGCACCAGAGCGGCCGCGCCGTTGTTGACCACGTGCACATCGCCGGCCGCCGGCACCGCGGCCCGCAAGGCGTCGAGCGCGGTCCGGCCGCGCCGGGCCCGCGCCCCGCTCTCCACGTCGTACTCGACATCCACGTAACCGGCCGCCGCGACCAGCGCTTCGACTGCGGCGGATGACAGCGGCGCGCGGCCGAGGTTGGTGTGCAGGACGACGCCGGTCGCGTTGATCACCGGTCGCATGCCAGTGGCCCGGGCCGGTAGCGCCGCCACCGCCGCATCGACGACGTCCTCGGCCGCGATGTCGCCACGCCGGGCGCGATCCTGAGCCGAGGCGACGATCCGCTTGACCGTCTCCCCGCCGAGCGATTCGCTCGCCTGCCGGAGCCGCGGGTCGGCCAGCACGACGTCGGTGCGGGGGATCCGCCGGCGTACGTCGTCCGCCATCGGGCCAGCGTACGGCGGCGAACTGTCGGCAATCCGACTCGAGGGTCCTTGTGGCTCTTGTCAGTGTTTGCCACACTTGCGCCCGAGTCGTCCTAGGGGGTTGTCATGCACGCATATGTGTTCGGTCGGCACGACGGGGAGCCGCCGACCCATCTCGTCGGTCAGAAGTTCGGCGACGTCACCGTGCAGTCGATGACCGCGCTCGAAGGCGCCGAGCACTCACTGTTCACCAAGCTGCACTTCGAGAACCCGAAGGCGCTGAGCGCGCCGGCGCCGAGTGCGCCCGCCTCGGGCGACGACCCGGTCGGCGACCTCGTCAACGACGCCATGGTGATCCTCGGCTGCCACTCGCCGGACTGCATGGACGTGATCAAGAACATCGAGAGCCGGATCTCGTTCATCGGCAGAGACAAGCCCTACTACTGCTTCATTGTTTGCGACATCACCGACGTGCTCGACCACTTGCCGGAGCACGAACGCGAGCTCGGACCAGACGCGATCGCCGCGGCCACGAACGGCAAGGGCAAGGCGGTTATCGAGATCGCCGGTGACGACCTTGACGAGCTAAGAGCGCGAGCGGCGCGGATCGCCGACCACCCGGCCATCCGGAGCGCGAACATCTACCTCAGCAGGGACCTCGTCCGCGCCCCGCAATGACCGCCCAGCTATGAACGCGGCCAGCGAGGACGGCGAACGGAAGTTCGCGGTCCTGCTGTTCGCCGACTTGAGCGGTTACACCGAGCTGTGCCGGCTGCTCGATCCGGAGGACGTCGTCGCGACCGTGCAACCGGTCATGTCGTCGTTGCGCGATCTCACCGAGGCCCGCGGTGGCACGATCTGCTCGGTCGCCGGTGACGGCTTCCTGGCCGTCTTCGGGGTGCCGCACGCCGACCCGGATGCCGGGGCAAACGCCGTGCGCGCCGCGGAGTCGATGCGCGGGCTGGTGCGGGAGAGCAATGCGGCGCCGCGGCCGATGCCGTTCCCGGACGTGCACATCGGCATCGCCGCGGGCGAGATGCTGGTCCGGCCGAGCACTGAGCCACCCGGCTTCGACCTGTTCGGCCCGGCGATCAACCTCGCCGCCCGGCTCTGCGACGCCGCGCCGGCCGGCGCGATTTACGTCGACGAGGTGTGCCGGAAGCTGGCCGGCGACGCCGGCGACTGGCTGGGCCCGGAGCCGCTGGAGCTACGCGGACTCGGCGCGCCGGTTCCGGCGTACCGGCTCGGCGGCGACCCGCAACCGGCGGCGGCGAGCCTGTCCCCCGCCGCGTTCGTTGGCCGGGCCGGGCTGCTCGGCGCCCTCGATGCCGAGCTGGCCGAGGTGGCCCGGACGTGGACGAGCAAGGTCGTGTCGTTCATCGGCGAGCCGGGCGTCGGCAAGACCCGGCTGATCGAGCACTGGCTGGGCCGACAGCCCGGGATTGCCGCCCGCTGGGTGCGCTCCGCACCGACCGGCGCCGGCCTCGCCGACCTCGTCCGACAGCTCGACGGCACCGCGAGTGGGCCGGGCGCGGAGGTCGGCCCGGGCGCATCCGGTGGGCCGACTCGCGAGGACCCATTCCCGGCCGCGCTGGCGGCCACCCGGGCACTGCTCGCCGAGGCGAGCGACGGCAAGCCGCTGGTTGTCGTGCTCGACGACCTGCACGCGGCCGACGCGACCCTGCCGGCTCTGGTGGCCGACATACGGCGGCACGCACTGGCCGCGCCGTTGCTGCTGGTGGCCTGCTGGCGCAGCGGCGAACCGGTCGGCGCCGATCTGGCCGCCGACCACGCCGTCGGCGGTCTCAGTGAGATGGAGACGACGGCGCTGCTCGCCGACACCCTCGGCGCCGCGCCGTCGGCCGAGCTGGGTCAGGCGCTCTATGCCCGGACCGCCGGCCATCCGTTGATGATGCTGCTGACCGCGGCGTACCTCGCCGAGGCCGACGCGCTGCAGGACGGGCCGGACGGCGTCCGGCCGCGCAGCCCGGCCGCGCTCGCGGCGCTGCCGACGACGGTGCGGCTGTCGGTCGCCGCCCGGCTCGACCGGCTGCCGGCCGCGGTCAAGCAGCTGTTGCAGCAGCTGAGCACCTGCGGCGCCGCGTTCAGCACCGAACACGCGGCCGCGCTGGTCGGCCCGGTCGCGGCGACCGCGTTGCCGGTCGCGATCGAGCGCGGGCTGCTGGTCCGCACCGGCGAGGGGCTGCTGCGGTTCGGCCACGACCTCGTCCGCGAGGTCGCGTACACGTCGTTGCCGCGGGCCGCCCGGGCCCGGCTGCACCGCAAGCAACTCGGGCTACCGGAGGTCGCGATGGACGTGCAACAGCGGGCGTACCACGCGGTCGCCTGGCTCGGCCATCTCGGCCTCGACCACGACGCCGAACGCCGCGACGCCGTCGAGGCCGCGTTCGCCGCGCTGCACGACCACGCCGAGGTGCTGTTCACCACGCAGGCGCAGTCGGCGTACGACGCGGTGAAGCGGGCGCTGCCGTTGATCGAGCAGCACGCCGAGCTCGCGCCGACCCCCGCCGTACGGCTGCAGACTCTCGCCGCGACCGCGCTGGTCGAGATCTGGGAGTTCGACGAAGCGGAGCGGTTGGCGCGGTCGGCCCGGGACGTGGCAACGCGGCACCCGGTCACCGCCGAGGCTGCCCTCGACGCGGCGCTGATCCACGGGGTCGCGCTGGCCCGGTTACGGCGGCAGAACGCGGCCCGGCAGACCCTCGACGACGTCGTCCGCACCGCCGACGCGACCGGCGATCAGGTACGGCGGGGCCGGGCGTTGCGGGCGCTCGCACTCACCTGGCGATTCGAGTCGTACCCGACGATGGTCGCGTTGCAGGAAGAGGCGTTCGACACGCTGCGAGAGGCCGGGGCGATCGCCGAGACGGCCGACATCGCGCGGATGCTGGCCTACATCACCGGCGTCGCGCCGGCCCGGCTGCACGACCGCTGGCTCAACCTCGCCCGCGAGCTGACCCCGCCAGACGACCTGCGCGGCCAGGCGAGCATCGCCCGGATCGTGGCGCTCGCCTCGATCTACCGGCTCGAGCCGGTGGCGGCGCGCGAGGCCGCGACCCGAGCCGTCGAGCTGGGCACCCGAGTGGCGGCGTACGACGTCGTCGGCGACGGCCTCGGCGTGCTCGTGGACTGCGCGGTCGCGACCGGCGACCTCGACGAGTTCGTCGCGAAGCTGACCGAGTACGGCGAGCTGGCCCGGCGCACCGGCAACCCGCGGGTCGATCTGTTCACTGCGACGACATCGGCGCTCGGGCTGCTCCGGATGGGCCGGCTCGCCGAGAGCGTCGCGGCCTGCGACCTCGCCCGGTCGGCGATCGCGGAGTTCGGCTCGACCGAGCAGGCCGAGGTCGACTACGTCTGCGCGCTGGTCGCCCGCGACCGCGGCGACTTCGCGGCGGCGCTCGATCATCTGGCGAACGCCCGGGTCGCGAGTGCCGACGGGTATTTCGGCGTCGAGGAGCTGCTGCACCGGGTGCACGAGGCCCGGCTGTCGGTGGCCGCCGGCGCCGAGGTGTCACTCGCCGCGCTGGAGCAACTGCGCAAGGAGTGTGCTGAGGCCGGCGCGCCGCGGCTGGCGACGTACACCGAGGCGGTGTGGGAGCAGGCGTCGTTGCTGCGCGGGCAGCCGGTACCGCTCGACGCCGCGGCCGAGGGCGCGATGCTCGAAGAGCAGGCGCTGCGCGCGGACAATCAGGCGTTGCGCGCGGCTCTCGTCGGCGACGACGTCGAGACCGCGGCCAAGCAAGCGGTCGCGCTCTGGTCGTCGCTCGGCGCGACGGTCTGGCTGGCGGCGGCGCAGCGGCGGGCCGGCGACGACGGCGCCGCGAACGCCACTCTCGACACGATCGGTGCCGGCGACGCGGCGCGGGCCTGGGTCTTTCAGCGCTGAGCGGCGGGTAGCCCGGCGCGCTGCCGGAGGCCGACCATGTCGGTGACGACGATCCGCCGGCCGTCGAGCCGGATCAGGCTCCGCGCGGCGAGCGTTGCCAGCGCGGCGTTGACGGACTGGCGAGAACCTCCGGCGAGCTCGGCCAGCTTGCTCTGCGCCAACGCGACGATCGGCTCGGAGCCGGGGTCGGCCTGCCGCCGTACCTCGACCAACCGGACCAGCGTCTTCGCGACCCGCGCCGGCAGGTCGAGCAACGTCGCGTCGGTGACCTGTTCGGTCAGCCGGCGGATGGTGCGCCCGAGCTCGCGCAACACGCCCTGCACGATCCGTGGTTCCGCGGCGAGCAAAGTCAAGAAGTCCTTGCGGGGCAAGGCAAACAGGTCGGTGTCTTCGAGCGCCTCGACCGATGCGGACCGCGCACCGCCGTCGACGAGACCGATCTCGCCGAAGCTGCCCGGCGCTTCGACGACCGTCATTGCCCGGCGGTCGCCGCCGCGTCCGGTGCGATGGATCAGCACCGAGCCACGAGCGACGACGTACAGCGCGTCACCGGGGCTGCCGTGGCCGAACACCAGCTCGCCGCGCCGTACCTTGCGGGACTGCATCGACCGGGCGAGCAACTCGCGTTCGGCGAAGGAAAGGCTGGCGAACAGCGAGACCGAGCCAAGCAACTCGGCGATGTCGAGCGGCGTCCGCGGTACGCGCGGGCGTGGCGGGCGTCCCACGCGCGGCAACTTAACAGGTATGCGCGATGTGCACGCTGCAGTGCGCGTGGTGCGCGACCCGGTCGGCGACACTGCCGAGCAGGTAGCGGCGTACGCCGGTCATGCCCCGGTTGCCGACGACGACGAGATCGGCAGCGACCTCTTCGGCGGTGGCGAGGAGGGCGTCCGCCGGCTCCCCCAGGCGAGCGATGGTGTTCGCGCTGACCCCCACCTGCGCGAGCCGCTCCCCCGCCTGGCGGACGACCTCCTCCGCGGCGACGCGTTCGTCGTCGCCGAGCCATGCCGGTGTGGCCAATCCCCCGGTCCCGCTCGCCCCGACAGTCGCGAGAACGCTGGACCGCACCGGCGGGTACGCGGTGACCACGTGGACCACCGCGCCGCACGCGCGCGCTAGCTCGCCGGCGATCTCGACCGCCTTTGCAGCGGTGGCCGAGCCGTCGGTGCCGACGACGATCGTGCGGTACATCGGCGTACCGTGCCCGCCGCGGGCTATCCGGGGCAATCGTCACGAGCGTGATCTGTCGGGCATCCGACATCTGCTCCCCCGGTTACGCTGCGGCCATGTCGTCACGACCCGTTGCCCTGGTTACCGGCGCCTCGGCAGGCATCGGCCGCGAGCTCGCGAAGGTGCTGGCCCGGGAGGGGCACGACCTGGTGCTCGTCGCCCGGCGGCAGGCCGAGCTGGACGCACTCGCCGCCGAGCTGAAGCAGCAGTACGGCGCTGACTCGCGGGTGGTCCCGGCGGACCTCGCCGAGCCTTCGGCGGCATCGCAGGTGTTCGAAGCGCTGGGTCCGGAGTCGGTCGTCGACGTACTGGTGAACAACGCGGGGTTCGGCGGGCACGGCGCGTTCGCGTCGCGGGACCGCGACGCGGACATGCGGATGGTCGCGGTCAACGTGGTCGCGCTGACCGATCTGACGAAGCTCGTGCTGCCGGGCATGGTGGCGCGCGGGCGCGGGCGGGTGCTCAACGTCGCATCGACGGCGGCGTTCCAGCCCGGGCCGTTCATGGCGGTCTACTACGCGACGAAGGCGTACGTGCTGTCGCTGTCCGAGGCGCTGGCCGAGGAGGTGTCCGGCACCGGTGTGACGGTCACCTGCCTGTGCCCGGGCGTCACCGACACCGAGTTCCATGCAGTGGCCGGCACCGACGCGCAGCCGTTGACCCAGGGGCCGCTGTCGATGAGCGCAGCCGCGGTGGCGGAGTCGGCGTACAAGGCGATGATGCGCGGCAAGCGGCTGGTGATCCCGGGGCTGCACAACAAGTTCGGCGCGGCCTCGATCCGGCTGGCGCCCCGGGGCGCGGTCCTCAAGATTGTGCGGCGGCTGCACCCCTCGTCGGACTAGGCCGCTCACACCTCATTGACTGTGAACTCACGACTCCGCGACGGCGCCGATGATGACGACTGCCGGCGGCTCGATCTTTTCGCGTTCCGCGTCGCCGGCCAATGACTGCAACGTCGTGCGCACTACTCGTTGATCCGGCATCGAGGCGTTCGCGACGATCGCCGCGGGAGTCGAGGCATCGCGCCCGGCTTCGACTAGCGCGGTCGCGATTGCGCGCAGGTTCGCCACGGCCATCAGCAACACCAACGTGCTGTCGGTCGCGCCGAGGCGTCGCCAATCCACGGTCGAGCGCGGATCGCCCGGCGGCACGTGGCCGCTCGCGACCGTGAACTCCTGCGCGGTGCCGCGTTCGGTCAGCGGTACGCCGGCCAGCGTCGCCGCCGCGGTCGCGCTCGTCACCCCGGGTACGACGTCGACCCGCACCCCTGCGGCCAGGCATGCCGCGACCTCTTCGCTCCCCCGGCCGAGCACGAACGGGTCGCCGCCCTTGAGCCGTACGACGACCTTCCCGGCTTGCGCGCGCTCGACGAGCAACGCGTTGATCGCGTCCTGCGACGCCGCCGCACCGCGCGGGTCCTTGCCGACGTCGACAACCTCGATGTCCTCGTCGAGCTCATCTAGCAAGACTGTCGGTGCAAGTCGATCCACGACGACCACATCGGCGGACAGCAACTCGCGATACCCGCGCAGGGTGAGCAGTCCCGGGTCGCCCGGTCCGCCGCCGACCAACACCACCCGGCCCCCGGCAGCGAGCCGCGTGCGCCGCGCGTGCAGTGTTCCGTCCCGCAGATCCCGCGCAATCGCGTCCCGCAATGCAATCGCCCGCCCGGGATCGCCACCGGCACTGACCGCGACGACGACCTCATCGACGACCGCAGCGGCCGGCAGCCATGTGTCCGACGCCGTCGCGTCGTCCGCGCGCACACACCAAACCCGCCGCTCCCGCGCCGCTTCCGCGACCGCCGCGTTGACTTCGGCGACATCGGTGCAAGCGAGCGCGAGCCAGGCACCGTCAAGATCCGCCGGCGTAAAGGCTCGTTCGTGGATCTCGTCCGCCTCGATGGCCGCGAGCACCGACGACGCGACAACTACGACGTACGCGCCGGCGGACCGCAACCGCGCGGTACGGCGCGCCGCCACCGCGCCGGCACCCACGACGACGACCCGGCGGTCGCGCAGGTCGAGGAAGAGCGGGAGGCGCTGGCCCACGGCTCCATCGTGTCAGGCAGGCGCCACGCCCGGTAATCTCCTGGGGTCGATCAACTGGGACGGAGTCGGGGTTGAAGGTCACGCCAGCGCGGGTTGTGTTCTCGGTCGAAGACCGCGAGGAGATCGCCGCGACCATCCAGCAATCGTTGACCACCGGCGCATTGACGCTCGGTCCGGCGACGAAGCGATTCGAAGATGCGTACGCCGCCCGCCACCAGGCGCCACACGCGATCGCGGTCGCGAGCGGCACCGCGGCGCTGGAGATCATCCTGCGCGCGGTCGGGGTCGAGGGCCGCGAGGTCGTCGTACCGGCGAACACGTTCTTCGCCACCGCGGCGGCCGTGTTGCACGCGGGTGGCCGACCGGTGTTCGCCGACGTCGACGAGCACACGATGGCGCTGTCGCCGGAGTCGTTGCGCGCCGCGCTCACCAAGGACACCGCCGCCGTGGTCCACGTGCACATCGGCGGCCTGATCGCCAGCAGCATCGTCGAGATCGCGGCCATCTGTGCTGACGCCGGCGTACCTCTCATCGAGGATGCTGCACACGCGCACGGCAGCACATTGGATGGCCGGTACGCCGGATCGTTCGGTGTCGCTGCGGCGTTCTCGTTCTACCCGACGAAGGTCATCACCTCCGGCGAGGGCGGCATGATCGTCACCGCAGACGACCGCATCGCCGAAGAGGCGCGCATCTACCGCGACCAGGGCAAGGCCGGATTCCTCGGCAACGTGCACGTGCGCGAGGGATACGCGTGGCGGATGAGTGAGGTGCACGCCGCGATCGGCGAAGTGCACCTGAGAAGGCTCGACGAGTTCCTCGCGCATCGCGCCCGGATCGCAGACCGCTACGACGCCGCGTTGCGGTCGTTGCCGGTCACGGTTCTGCCGACGCCGGCCAACGCGGTCAACAACTTCTACAAGTACATCGCGCTGCTGCCGCCCGGTGTCGACCGGGCGGACCTGAAGAAGACGTTGCGCGAGCAGCACGAGATCGGCCTGTCCGGCGAGGTCTATGAATTGCCACTGCACGCGCAGCCGGTGTTCGAGGCCTACACGCGCGGGCCGCTGCCGGTCAGCGAGGACGTGTGCGCCCGGCACATCTGCTTGCCGCTGCACTCCGACATGACCGACGCCGAGGCCGACCTTGTCGTCGACGCGCTCGCCGCCGTACTCGCGGATGTGGTCGCGTGAAGACCGTCGTCACCGGCGGCTGCGGCTTCATCGGCTCGCACGTCGTCGACAAGCTCGTCGCCGCCGGTCATGACGTGACCGTGTACGACGCGACCCCGCGCCCGTGGCGCGACGACGTCGCGTACGTGGCCGGCGATGTGCTCGATCCCGTTGCGGTTGCTGATGTTCTGGCCGATGCCGAGGTCGTGTTTCACCTCGCCGGGATGTCCAACGTCGACGTCGCCGCGCTGAACCCGCTCGCGACGGTCAAGCTCAACGTCGAAGGCACCGCGGTGATCGCGGACGCCGCGCGGCAACGCGGTGACCTGCGAGTCGTCCTCGCCAGCACCGTGTGGGTGTTCGGCGCGGCGGCCGGTGACGGCACCGTCGACGAGACCGCGTACATCGACCTCTCGCGGTCCGGCCACCTCTACACGTCGACCAAGGTCGGCGCCGAGATGGTGCTGCGCAGCTACCACGAGTTGTACGACCTGCCGTACACCGTGCTGCGCTACGGCGTGCCGTTCGGACCGCGGATGCGCGGCGAACTAGTGATCGCGAAGTTCGTCGCGAAGGCGCTCGCCGGTGAAGCATTGACCGTCGCGGGTGATGGCAAGCAGACCCGCAACTTCGTCTACGTCGAAGACCTCGCCGACGCGCACGTGCTCGCGCTGGAACCGGTCGCCGCGAACGAGACGTTCGCGCTTGACGGACCGGAGGAGGTGTCGATCCTCCAAGTCGCGGAGACGGTCGCCGAGCTCGTCGGCGACACCCCGATCGAACGCGTACCGGGACGCAGCGGCGACTTCGCCGGCCGGCAGATCGACATCACGCACGCGCGTGAAGTGCTCGGCTGGAAGCCCGAGACATCGTTCGCGGAGGGTGTGCGCCGCTACCTCGAATGGTTGCGGGCGAGCTGACCGATTCGCGGCACGCGCTGCTCGTGTCGGGGTCGATCGGCATGGGGCACGACGTGATGGCCGACGCGTTCGCGGCGTCGCTCGCGGCTCGCGGCTGGACCTCGGAGACTCTCGACGCGATGGCGTTGCTCGGCGGCGCCGGTCATCGGGCGGGTGAGTCGGTTTTCCGTGCCCTGCTTGGGATTCCGGGCACCTTCGACGCGCTGCACTTCCACGCGTTGCGCGGCGGCAACCGGCTGGCCGGCTTCCTCGACAACCAGGCGGCGCGACGGATCGCGCCGCGGTTGTCTTCGGTGCTGCGCGACTCCCCCGCACCGTTGGTGGTGAGCGTGTTCGCGACCGCGGCGTCGGCGATGTCGCGGGTGCGGGCGGACGGCGTACCGGCTCGCACGGTGACCTTTTGCACCGACGTCAACCCGCACCGGCTCTGGGTGCATCCGAACACCGACATCTACCTCGTGCCGTCGCCGACCTCAGCGGCGTTCTTGCGCCGGTTCGAGCCGGAGGCGCGGGTCCTCGTCGTACCGGCACCGGTGCGGTCGGTGTTCTACGACGCTCCGTCGCGTGCGGATGCGCGGGCCGCCCTCGGCGTACCGGCGGACGCGAAGGTCGTGCTGCTCATGACGGGGTCGTGGGGGCTCGGCCCGCTGGCCGACGTCGCGCGCTCGCTTGCCGCGGCCGACGTGTACGTGCTCGCGGTCGCCGGCCGGGCCGCTTCGGTCGAGGCAGCGTTGCGTACGGCGGCCGCGTCGGACTCGCGGATCGTGCCGTTCGGCTTCACCGACCGGGTGCCGGAGTTGATGGCGGCGTGCGACGTCGTGGTGACGTCGGCCGGTGACACGTGTTCGGAGGCGCGGGTGATCGGCCGGCGCATGGTGCTGCTCGACGTCGTCGCCGGGCATGGCCGGGAGAACCTGCAACATGAGCTCGAACTCGGCGACGCGGTGGTGGCTTCGACGTCGCCGGATCTGCTGGTCCGTGGGGTGTTGCGGGCGTTGGCGAACGGTACGGATCCGACGGCGCAGGATCGCCGTACCGGATGGGAAGCGGCCGTCGACGAAATCGTCGACGGGCTCTGACTCGCGCGGGCTACATGCCGGGCATCGGCAGGAACTCGAGCAGCTGGATGCTCGCGTCGGGCGCGTGCAGGTGCGGGTGGTCGTCGACCAGCTTGGTCGCGGCCGCGGGCGAGTCCGCCTCGATGATCGAGTAGCCGCCGATCGGCAGGCCGGTGTCGGCGCTGCCCGGCAGCGTCTGCGACTTGCCGAGCGGCGAGCCGAAGTCGGTGAGCGCTGGACCGGTGGCCTCGAACCACTTCATCCACTGGGCCATGCCCTCTTGGGCCTGCTCGGGCGTGCTGGTCGACATCTGCTCGGCGGCGTCGGCGGAGCTGCGGTAGAGGACGAGGTACTTGGGCATAAGGAGCCTCCTCGGCGGATACCCTGGTAGTTCGGCAGGGACCTATTTAGGTGAACGCCGAAACAGTACGCCGACCGCGGGAGGTGCGGCAAGAGTGCCGGGCGATGTCGATGCCATCCTCCGCGCCCTGAGCGCACCGGCGCGCCGCGAGATCCTGACGCTGATCTGGGATCGCGACCTGCCGGCCGGCGAGATCGCGTCGGCGTTCGAGTTGACGCCCGCGACGATTTCGGAACACCTGGCCGTGCTGCGATCGGCCGGCTTGGTCGAGATGACGCCGGTGGGGACCTCGCGGCGGTACCGCGCGCGGCAGGAGGCGCTGGCCGGGTTGTACGGCGCGCTCGAGACCGAGACGAAGTGGGAGACGGCGACCGAGATCCCGGAGCGGTCGCTGGCCTCGACGCTGTCGGTCGGCGCGGTGGTCGCGTCGGTGGAGGTCGACGTCGATCAGGCGACGGCGTTCCGGGCGTTCACCGACGCCGCCGTTTACTCGCGCTGGTTGGGTGCCCCGGTGAGCATTCGGGCCGGCCGGTTCGCCGCGACGATGGAGTGGGGCACCGAGATTCGCGGTCGCTACGAAGTCGTCGTACCGCCCACGCTGATCGTGATGAGCTGGGACTTCGAGGACGGCAACGTGCCGGTGCCCGGGCGCCCGCGGACCGGATACCTGCGGGTATTTCCGATTGGGCGGCGGCGCGCTCGGGTCGAGGTGCACCAACTGGTCGAGTCGGCCGAGCAGGCGGAGTTCATGGAAGCCGCATGGGGCATGGTGCTCGGGCGGTTCAAGCGCGGGGTGGTTGCGGCGGTGGCGCCGGCCTCCCCGGCAGCGCGCCGCCCACCGCGCCCGAAGCGCACCGACACCGGCAAGCGCGCCGCCGGCTGAGCACACCCGGAAGAACTAGCTGGTCGGGCTGGGCGACTCACGACGAATTCGCCAGTGATGCCCGGGGTTGCATAGCCCGAAGATGGCCCGCAATGACTATCCAATTCCGCCGAGTGTGCCCCCAGAGTGGAGCAGTGATGGGCAACCCCGGGGGGGCGCGCGAAATAGCGGACTACCCGGTTCGGCCATCGGCGCAAGGCTCGAACTAGCTACTCGCACTATGGCCGACTGAAGCGGGAGTCGTTGATCCGCGCCAGTCTTGCTGGCGGATCCGCACACCACGGGGGCTTGGCCAAACTCACCGCTCACCTGCTCGCCGCGCTGCCCACGCCGTAGGGGGAACCTCGTGCTTTCTGCACGCCGTCGCACCGTGTCCGTCATCACCGCAATCACCGCTTTGGTCGGCGGCATCGGGTTAATCCCGAGCGCTGCGCTTGGCAGCGTCTCCTCGGATCCGGGAGTGAGCGGCGGCTTCGTGCCGGCCGGCCCCGAGGTGCCGGAGTTCCGGACCCGCTACGGGACGACGTTCGCCGGCGCGACACCGGGCACGTACGACTCGGTGATCCATGCCAAGCCGGTGCACTACCTCGACGCCAATGGCGCTTGGCAGAACATCGACCCGACGTTGGTGCCGGGCACCGACGGCACGTTCCACAACGCGGCCGACGATCTCGGCATCACGGTGAAGCCGGTCGCGGTCAACGGTGGCGAGCTGGTGCACATGAACCTCGGCGACGGGCTCTCGCTCGGTTACGCCCTGTCCGGGTCGGCTCCGATCACCACGGCTGCGCCGGTCGGCGCGAGCATCACCCTGCCCAGCATCGTCACCGCGACCAATCTGCGGATCACCTCGCAGGCGGAGGGCGTCAAGGAAGACCTCGTCCTCACCGGCGCGCTGGCGCCGCGGACGTTCGTGTACCCGCTGTACCTGAACGGGTTGACCGCGAGCCTCGACAGTGACGGCAACGTCATCTACCGCGACCTCAACGGCGTCGAGCGGGCCCGCACCCCGCACGGCTCGATGGTCGACTCGAAGATCGACCCGCACTCCGGCGACCCGGCGTTCTCGAATGGAGTTACCTACCAGCTCATCTCCGGCGGACCGACCGGTTCGGAGCTGAAGGTCAGCCTTGACAACGCCTGGCTGTCGGACCCGACTCGGCAGTGGCCGGTCACGGTCGACCCCACCGCAACGACGACCACGTACCACGGCGGCACCGACGACACCTTCGTGCAGTACCCGTACACCAACGACTACTCGACCGACGTCTTGCTCAAGTCCGGCACGTTCGACGGCGGCACCGACAAGGCGCGCTCGTTCATCCACTTCGCCGGCATCAATGCGCTCGACGGCAAGGTCATCAACTCCGCGACGGTCAAGGTGTTCGAGAACTGGTCGTTCTCCTGCACCGCCGAGCCGGTCAACCTCTACCGGGTCACGCAGAGCTGGACCGGCACCGGGCTGCACTCCTACCCGGGTTGGTCGCTCGGCGCGCTCATCGACCAAGTCACCGCCGCGCACGGCTACACCAGCTGCCCGACCGGCGCGTACGTGAACTTCGACGCCACCACCGCGATGAAGGACTGGGCCAGCAACACCTGGGCCAACGACGGCGTCGCGCTCGTCGCGCCGAGCGAGACCAACGACTACGAGTGGAAGAAGTGGGACTCCGTCCAGGGCACGAACGACCCGGAAATCGTCGTCAACTGGGAGGACCCGGACACCGCGCCGGGACGGCCGGCTGGCCGGTCGGTCGGCGGCAACACCTGCAGTCCGTGCACCGACCCGATCACCGCCGACACGACGCCCGCCCTCACCGGTAACACCACGGACGCTGACGCCGACACCATCGAGTACTTCTTCGAGGTCTACCCGGGCTGGCTCACCAGCGTCGACGCGAGTGGCAACGCGAGCGTCTCCGGCGTGACCGCGAGTGCCACCGGTCACACCGGTTACGTCGCCTCCGGCACCACCGGTACCTGGACGACAACGCCCGCGCTCGCCGACGGCAAGTACTCGTACCGCGTCCGCGCGTACGACAGCCAGCTGTACGGCGTCTGGTCAGCTGGCTGGGTGAACTTCACCATCGACTCCACCGGACCCGCGACGTCGGTCTCGTCGTCGACCCACCCGAGCCAGTCGACGTGGTACTCCAACAACACGCCAACGGTGTCGTGGTCCGCGTCGAGCGAATCCGGGATCAAGGGCTACTCGTATGTCCTCGACCAGGTGAGCTCCACGGTCGCCGACACCACCGCCGAAGGCACCGCCACGTCCACGTCGTACAGCGGTCTCGCCGACGGGATCTGGTACTTCCACGTCCGCGCGCAGAACAACGCGAACATCTGGGGCTCGACCGCGACGTACACGTTGCGGATCGACACGACCGCGCCCTCCGCGCCGAGTGGCCTGACGTCCGACCACACCGCCAACCTGCTGTCAACGAACCCGACGGTTAACGCGAGCTGGAACGCGGCGAGCGACAACGCGTCCGGCGTGGCCGGCTACTCGTACGTGTTCAACAACTCGGCGACCACCCGGGCGGACGGCACGATCGACACCACCGGTACGTCAGTCAGCAGCGGCGCGCTGCCCGATGGCACATGGTGGCTGCACGTCGAGACGGTCGACAATGCCGGGAACATCAGCGGTGACAGCGTCATCGGGCCGTTCCTGATCAATGCGGCAATCCCGGCCGCGCCGACGATCACGTCGAGCACGTCCTCGACCAACTGGACGACCAGCCGTTCGGTGAGCTTCAACTGGACCGCGCCGTCGGACACGTTCGGCATCAACGGCTACTCGGTCGCGTTCGACCAGAACCCGAGTGCAACGCTCGCGCACGTCATCACGACGACCGGCCTCAGTGACAGCCGGACGAACGTCGCCGACGGCATCTGGTACCTGCACGTCGCCGCCGTCAACCAGTCCGGCACGTGGGGCGCGACCGCGACGTACAAGGTGATGATCGACGGCACCACTCCGCTCGCGCCGGCGCTCAGCTCGGCGACCAACCCGAACACGAACGCCTGGTACACCTCGACCAGCGCGACCGTGAACGCGACCGCCAGCGCGGTGTCCGGCATCACCGGTTACGCGATCAAGCTCGACCAGAACTCGGCGGGTGACCCAGGCCTGTCCATCACCAGTGCGAGCGGTACGGCGACGTACACCGGTCTGGCCAATGGGGTCTGGTACGTCCACATCCGGGCGATCAGCGGCAGCGGTCTGGTCAGTGGGATCAGCACCTACCCGTTGCGCATCGACGCGGCGACGCCGCTCGCGCCGTCGGTCACCGCGACCATCCCGGCCAACACGTGGAGTGCGACCCGCACGGTCACGTTCAATTGGACCGCGCCGGCCGCGGCCTCCGGCATCGCCGGTTACGCCGAGGCGTTCGACCAGAACGCGAACACCACGTTGCCGCAGAGCATCGGCACGCTCGGCCTCAGCGACACCCGGACGAACATCCCGGACGGCGTTTGGTACCTGCACCTCGCCGCGGTCAACAACGCCGGCACGTGGACGCAAACGACGACGTACAAAATCATGATCGACGCGACGGTGCCGGTGGCGCCGACGCTGACGTCGACTTCGCACCCGAACCAGAGCACGTGGTACCCGGCGACGAGTGGCAGCGTGACCGCGTCGACGAGCGCGCTCTCCGGCATCCCCGGCTACGCGTACAGCCTCGACCACAACGCGGCCGGCGACCCGG
>JAVEEG010000031.1 GCA_030840585.1 Frankiaceae bacterium
TCAAAGAGCTCGGGCTCAACTAGGTGAGCGCCGCCGGCCTCGTCGATCGGCACGTCGCGTTCGTCGGCGCGCTGCGTGGCGCGGGGCTGCCGGTGTCACTCGCCGAGTCACTCGACGCGACCCAGGCCATGGCCGCGATCGACCTGATGGATCGGCGCCAGTTGCGGGCCGCGTACGCCGCTGCGGTAGTGAAACGCGCGCCGCACCGGGCGACGTTCGACCGGCTGTTCGACCTGTGGTGGCCGCCGGCGATCGGCGACGGCGAGTCCGGCTCGTCGGCCGATGACGGCGCGGCCGAGGAGTTCACCGAGGTCGAGCCGGCCGACCTCGACGCGATGCGCAACTTGCTGCGCGACCAGTTGCGCGACGTGCTGCTTTCCGGTGACGACGAAGCCTTACGGCGACTCGCGCGCCAGTCGGTGACCGGCCTCGGTCGTACGGACAGCCCACCGGGCCGGCAGTCGTGGTTCACCTACCGGGTGCTGCGCGCGCTGTCGCCGGAGACGCTGCTCGCCGATCTGCTCAAAGCGATCCTCGAAGGTGAGCAGCGCGGTGGTCTGGCCGAACGGGTCGCTCGGCAGATGCTGGCCGAGCGGATCAAGAAGTTCGAGGAGTACGTCGAGGCCGAGGTACGCCGCCGGCTCGCGGAGGATCGCGGCGTCGAGGCGATCGCGAAGACGTCGGTGAAGCCGTTGATCGAGCAGGTCGACTTCCTCCGCGCGTCCCGCGACGAGATCGCCGAGTTGCGCCGCCGGGTCTACCCGCTGGCCCGCCGGCTGGCCACCCGGTTGACCGCGAAGCGCCGGCTCGGTCGGTCCGGCCGGTTAGACGTACGGCGCACCGTGCGCGCGTCACTGTCGAGCGGTGGCGTTCCGTTGACGACGATCCACAAGCCGCACAAGCCGCACAAGCCCGAACTGGTTGTGCTGTGCGACGTCAGCGGTTCGGTCGCGGCCTTCGCGCACTTCACCGTGTTGCTGGCGTATGCGTTGCGTGAGCAGTTTGCGAAAGTGCGGGTGTTCGCGTTCGTCGACACCTGCGACGAGGTGACCCGGTTCTTCGAGCACGGCGGCGATGTCGGCGACGCGCTGGCCCGGATGGCGCAGGAGGCCAACGTCGTTTGGTTCGACGGGCACAGCGACTACGGGCATTCGTTCGAAGTGTTCGCGCAGAAGTGGCCGGACGCGGTGACGCCGAAGACGTCGCTGCTGATCCTCGGTGACGCGCGGACGAATTACCGCGCGCTGTCGTTGCCGTCGTTGCGATCGGTCGTGCATCACGCGCGTCGCGCCTACTGGTTGAACCCGGAGCCGCGCCAATACTGGGGATCCGGTGACTCGGCCGCGTCGTCGTACGGTGACGTCGTGCCGATGATCGAGTGTCGCAACGCCGCGCAGCTGGAACAGTTCGTCGAGCAACTGCTGCCGGTCTGACCCCGATGTTCGACCCGCGGGCCGAGGCGATGTCGGCCGACGAACGGTCAGCGTTGCAGGAACAGCGGTTGCGCGATCTCGTCGATCGGTTGCTCGCGGTCGACGGAATGCAGGGTCGTCGATTGCGCGCTGCCGGCGTGACCGGCGGTGCCGACGTGTCGCTCGCGGATCTCGCCGCGCTGCCTACGACGACCAAGTCGGATCTCTGGGAGACATATCCGTTCGGGATGCTCGCGGTGCCGCGCGAAGACGTCGCGGCGGTGCACGGGTCGAGCGGGACGGGCGGTCGGCCCACGTTGGTGGGCTACACCCGCGCCGACCTCGACCTGTGGGCCGAGGTGGTCGCGCGGTCGTTGGGTTGTGCCGGCGCCCGCGCCGGCACCGTCGTACACAACGCGTACGGGTACGGGTTGTTCACCGGCGGGGTCGGGTTTCATCTCGGCGGGATCCGGATGGGCGCGACGGTCATCCCGATGTCCGGCGGCATGACCCAACGCCAGCTCACCTTGATCGAAGACCTGCGACCCGAGGTGCTGACGTGCACGCCGTCGTACGCCGTGACTCTCGGCGAAGCGGCGCGCGCGACCGGGACCGACGTGTCGAGCTTGCGGGCCGGCATCTTCGGCGCCGAGCCGTGGAGCGAGGCGATGCGCGCGCAGATCGAGTCGTCGCTGCCGGTGAAGGCGCTCGATGTCTACGGGCTGTCCGAGGTCATCGGGCCCGGTGTCGCGACCGAGTGCATCGAGGCGCAGTCGGGGCTGCACGTCAACGAGGATCACTTCATCGTCGAGTGCGTCGATCCGTCGAGCGGGGCGCCGGTCGCCGACGGGCAGCCGGGCGAGCTGGTGTTCACGACGCCGACGAAGGAAGCGTTGCCGTTGTTGCGCTATCGCAGCGGCGACATCGCGTCGTTGACTCGCGGCACGTGCGCGTGCGGCCGGACGCTGGTCCGGATGAGCAAGGTGCTCGGCCGCCGCGACGACATGCTGGTGGTGCGTGGCGTCAACGTCTACCCGAGCGAAGTCGAGAGCGTGCTGCTCGCGCGCGAGGGCTTGGCGCCGCACTATCAACTCGTCGTCGACCGGCGGGCCGCGGCGACCGAGCTGATCGTGTGTTGTGAAGCATCGGATGGTGCGGAGCAGCACCGCGACGCGATCGTCTACGGGTTGCACGAGCGGCTCGGATTGCGCGCGGACGTGCGGGTGCTCGCGCCTGGAACGGTGCCGCGGCAAGAAGTGGGCAAAGCCGTCCGGGTGGTGACGTGGACCGAGGGCGAGCCGCCAATCCCGGGGTTGTAACAGGTGGCGCCGGTAGCCTTTCGGCGTGACGGAGCGGCGGGTCGGCGTGATGGGCGGGACGTTCGATCCGTGCCACCACGGCCACCTCGTCGCGGCGAGCGAGGTCGCGGGCCGGTTCGGGTTGGACGAGGTCGTGTTCGTGCCGACCGGGCAGCCGTGGCAGAAGTCGGATTACGACGTCTCGCCGGCTGAGGACCGCTACCTGATGACGGTCATCGCAACCGCGTCGAACCCGAGGTTCAGCGTCAGCCGCGTGGACATCGACCGGCAGGGCCCGACGTACACGATCGACACGTTGCACGACCTGCGCGAGATCTACGGGCTGTCGACCGAGATGTACTTCATCACCGGTGCCGACGCGCTCGCGCAGATCCTTGGTTGGCATCGGTCGGATGAGTTGTTCTCGTTGGCGCACTTCGTCGGTGTGACGCGGCCCGGGCATCACCTCGAGGACCCCGGCTTTCCCGACGGCGTGGTGAGTCTCGTCGAGGTGCCGGCGTTGGCGATCTCGTCGACCGACTGCCGGGCGCGGGTCGCCGCGGGCCAGCCGGTCTGGTACCTCGTGCCCGACGGTGTCGTGCAGTACATCTCGAAGCGCGGGCTGTACCGGGAGGCGTCGTGACCGGCAAGCGTCGCGCCGGCCGGCCCGAGTCCGGCCCGGGCTCCCGGCCCGCGCCGCCGATCGGTGGCCGTCCGCCCACCCGGCGGGAGTTGCGCGCCGAACGACGCCGCCAGCGCCGCCGCCGGCTGGGTGCGGGTGGCATCGCCGGTGTCGTCGTACTGCTGCTCGCGTTGCTGGTGGGTGGCGGGCTTTTCGTGCACCAAGCGACGTCCGGGCCGACGAAGCCGGTCGACCCGCAGCAGACGATGCTCATTGCCTTGGCCGGTGCGGATCGGAACGCATCCGCGTCGATGTTGGCCGCGCATCAGGCGAACCCGCGCGCCGGCTTCGAGATGTTGATCCCGTCGCGTTTGCTGACCGATGTCTGCGGTTTCGGCAGCCAGCAGTTCGGCCGGGTGTTCGGGTTGCCGGACGGCGCGAAGCTGGCCCGTACGACGTTGAGCCAGGTGCTCGGCGAGGTCCGGATCGACAGCACGCTGACGTTGACCGAAACGCAACTCGCACGTCTCGTCGACGGTGTCGGTGGCATTGCTGTCGACGTAGATACCGATGTCATCACCACGTCGGGCGGGACCCGAGTTGTTGCGATTCCCAAGGGAAACGGGCAACGCCTGAACGGTGCGAGTGCGGTGCTGTTTGCGACGTACGTTGCCTCAGGCGAGCCGCCGGCGGCGAGCCTGCCGCGGTTCCAGTCGGTGCTCGAAGGACTCATCACCGCGCTGCCGCGCAAGACGTCGGCGGTGGTCGCGTCGTTGCGGGCGGCGCAGGTCGACGGCCGTTCGCTGACAGCTACGGCGTCGCTGTTCACCGCGTTGGCCGCGGACGACCGGGACAAGCGATTCCTGTCCGAGATCATGCCGTCGCAGCCGATCGACAGCGGCGGGGGGACGCCGGCGTACCGGGTCGATGCGACCGGCTTGAAGAGTCTCGTCGCGTCGCAGTTGGGGAAGTCGCTGCCGACCGGTGATGTGTCGAAGCGGCCGACGGTGCTGATCCAGAACGGCGTGGGCACGCCGGGACTGGTGCAGTCCGCGTGCGACCGGTTGCTGCCGGCCGGGTTCACGTTCGCGGGCAGTGGCAATGCGCAGTCTTTCGACTATCCGAAGACGCAGATTCTGGTGTTCCCGCCGACGCAGGACGATCTGGTGCGGGTGACGAAGGACGGCGATCGGGTCGCGGATCTGTTGCACCTGCCGCGGACCGATGTGCTCGCGTCGACGCAGGGCAACAACGTCGCGGACATCGTGGTGATCCTCGGCCGCGACTACAAGCGGTGAGTCGTGGCAGGCTGGTAGGCGATGACTGCTTCCGCCCGTAGCGTCGAACTCGCGTCCGCTGCCGTCCTCGCCGCCGCCGACAAGCTCGCCTCGGATCTGATGATCCTCGACGTAAGCGACCAGTTGGTGATCACCGACTGCTTCGTGCTCGCGTCCGCGCCTAACGATCGGCAGGTGCGCGCGATCGTCGATGCGGTTGAAGAGAAACTGCTCGGCTTGGGTGCGAAGCCGGTACGGCGGGAAGGCGAACGCGAGGGCCGGTGGGTGCTGCTCGACTACGTCGACATCGTGGTGCACGTGCAGCACAGCGAGGAGCGGACGTACTACTCGTTGGAGCGGCTCTGGAAGGACTGCCCGATGCTGCCGCTGCCGGCCGACGCGCTGCCGCCGCCCGCGGCGGCCGATCGATGAGCCAGCCTCGGCGGGTGTTGCTGCTGCGGCACGGGCGGACCGAGTGGAATGCGAGCGGGCGGTTCCAAGGGCAGCAGGACTCGGCGCTGGACGGGATCGGGCGGGCGCAGGCGGCCGCGGCGGCGGTCGCCGTAGCGCCGATGCAGCCTGATGTGTTGCTGACTTCTGACTTGTCTCGGGCGCTGCACACGGCCGCGTTCGTCGGCGACGAGGCCGGGCTGGTCCCGGTCGCCGAACCCCGGCTGCGCGAGATCCACTTGGGCCGGTGGGAAGGCCTGACCCGGGCGGAGGCGCGGGCGCAATTCCCGGAGGAGTACGCGTCGTGGCAGGCGGGCATCGACGCCCGGCGCGGCGACGGCGAGACGTACGCCGAGGTTGGTGCGCGCGCGGTCGCGTGCCTGACCGAGGCGTTGGATTCGCTCGGGCCGGGGTGTTTGGTCGCGGCGGTCACGCATGGCGGTACGGCGCGGTCGGCGATCGGCACACTGCTCGCGCTGGACCCGGACACGTGGTGGCGGCTGGCACCGTTGGGCAATTGCCGATGGTCGCTGCTGTCCGACATGGGTCGGGGCTGGCGGCTGGAAGAGCACAACGCCGGCCAGCCGCCGGAAGAGGAGACCGGTGACGACGCCCGCTGATGGCGCTCCGCCGGCGGTCGTTTGGTTCAACCCGGCGTGCTCGAAGTGCCGCATCGCGGTAGAGGCGTTAGAGGATGCCGGGTCGTCGTTCGTCGTACGGCGTTATCTCGACGATCCGCCGTCGGTGGTTGAGTTGTCGGCTGTACTTGACCGGCTGGGCTTGGAGCCGTGGGACATCACGAGGGTGGCCGACGCTGCGGCGCTCGGCGTATCGCTCGATGTGCTGCCGCGCGAGCGGTCGGCGTGGATCGAGGTGCTGGCGGCGTATCCCGCGTTGATCCAGCGACCGATCATCCTTACCGAGGACGGATCGGCGTGGGTCGCTCGCGACGCCGGATCGGTAGCAGCTGCGGTGGCCGCTACTGGCCGACATGCGGGCTAAGCGAGCTTTACCCGATTTGGTCTGCTCCGAGTGGATGCAAAAATTCGGCCTTACAGAAACTAAGTGTGGGCGGCTGCGAGCCGAAGCTCTTAGTGGATCCACGGGGGATCCACAGGGAGGCGTAGACCCGCGCCGGGCAACCGGTCACCTGGCCCTTCGGGGCGACCAGGCGCGGAGAGCCAGTGGTGAGACCGGCCCTGTCGCAACTGGGGAGACCCATGAACGCGACTAGGCTCGGCACTACCCGCGGGGTAGCCGCGTCCGCCGCCATCCTCGCGATCGCCGCCAGCGCCGTCTCGCTGACCGCCGCGCCGGGCGCCGCTTCGGGTGCTGGCCGCGAGCCGCGCGAGAACGTCATCGTCACCGGCTTGCCCGGCGCGTTGTCGCAAGTGGAGCACGCAGTGGTCGCGTCCGGCGGATCGATCCGGCGCGCGCTGTCGGTCGTCAACGGTGTCGCGGCGACAGTGCCGTCGAACGCCGTGCCCTCGCTGTCGCACGCGCCCGGAGTGCGCGGCGTCACGCGCGACAACACTGGTCATCTCATGGGCATCGACCCGGCGCTGGGCTACGACGTGCAGAACGACGAAGGATCCCTCTTCGACGTTGCGCAGATCACGCACGCCCGTGACGCATGGAAGTCCAACTACACCGGTCAGGGTGTCGACGTCGCGCTGATCGACAGCGGTGTCTCGCCGGTGCAGGGTCTCGCGAGCGGCAACGTGCTGAACGGGCCGGACCTGTCGTTCGAGTCGCAAGCGTCAAACCTCACACACCTCGACACGTTCGGCCACGGCACGCACATGGCATCGATCATCGTCGGGCGCGACCAGCAGCTAAGCGGATCGGCGTACGGCAGCGGCAACACTCATCAGTTCAACGGCATCGCGCCGGACGCGCGGCTGGTGAGCATCAAGGTCGCCGCGAGCTCCGGCGCCGTCGACGTCTCGCAGATCATTGCGAGCATCGACTGGGTGGTCACGCACGCGCACGACGCTGGCATGAACATCCGCGTACTCAACCTCTCGTACGGGACGGACTCGACTCAGGACGCAACGGTCGACCCGCTCGACTACGCGGTCGAGAACGCGTGGCGGGCCGGCATCGTCGTCGTGGCCGCCGGCGGCAACGACGGAACGAACCGCCAGGCGCTAGCCGACCCGGCCAACGACCCGCTGGTCCTCGCGGTGGGTGCAGACGATCCGATGAACACGGACTCGGTCGGTGACGACACGGTCCCGTCGTTCTCCCAGCACGGTACGACGGGGCGGCACGTCGACCTGATCGCGCCGGGCGTGCACATCCTGGGCCTGCGCGACCCGGGTTCGTTCATCGACAAGGACAACTCGCAAGCGGTCGTGAACAACCGCTTCTTCCGGGGATCCGGTAGTTCGCAGGCGACGGCCGTCGTATCGGGCTTGGCTGCGCTGTACTTGTCGAAGTACCCCAACGCGACGCCGGATGCCGTGAAGCGGGCGCTGATGATGACCGCCACGGTGCCGAACTCCGTGAGGACGGTCTATGCGGGCGTCGGGGTGCCGGACGTCAACAAGGCACTGGGACAGCGCCCGGCGTACGTGCAGGCGGCGACCGGCGCGACCGGGCAGGGCTCGCTGGAGCTCGCCCGCGGTACCTCTCACGTCACTAACGGCACCACCGTCTTGACCGGCGAGATGGACATCTTCGGCCAGCCGTGGAACCCGGCAACATGGGCGTCGTTGAGTTCGAGCGGTAGCGCCTGGACCGGCGGCACGTGGAACGGGAGTGCCTGGACGGGCAGTGCGTGGACCGGCAATACGTGGGACGGCAGTGCGTGGACCGGCAACATGTGGGACGGCAGTGCGTGGACGGGCAACGCCTGGACGGGGAGCGCGTGGACCGGTGCCGCATGGACCGGCAGTGCCTGGACGGGAGCCGCCTGGACGGGAGCCGCCTGGACCGGAAGCGCATGGACGGGAAGCGCGTGGACCGGTAGTGCCTGGACCGGTAGTGCCTGGACCGGAGCCGCGTGGTCCGCGGCGTACTGGGACTGAGGCCCCGATGCCAGTAGCAGCGCCGCAGGCGCACCTCAGCCGGCGAATCGGTTGGACCGAGATCGCCGAGGAACTCACCGCTGCATCCGCGGCCCGCGCGCCACTCGGCGGGTTGTGGCGGCAGGAGGGCGGCGTAGCAGTCGTCGCCGGTTCTGCTCAGACCGCGTGGATACACGGCCGGGCGGACGTCTCGTCCGTACTGGCGATGCTCGGCAGCGCGAGCGGTGTGCACGAGGTATACGTGACCGCGGCGCACTCGGCTCTTATCGACGCGATGGTGGCGGCGGGCTGGAAGCGCGGCGAGTTCATGCACCACGTGGCGCGTGACGTGGCCGATGCACGCTCCGTCATCAGCCTGACCGATGCGCGCGGCGTCTCGGAGCTTGGTCCGGCGGACGTGCCTCGACTCCGCGAGCTGCTCCGCTGCAGCGGGGTTCCCGAGCGGATGCTCGCCAGCCACTACCCGGACGAGTTCTTCGCGATCGCCGCCCCGGTCCGGGTCGTCGGAGTTACGGCGGACGACGGCACACTTCTTGGTTCCTGCGCCGTACGACGGCAGTTCCGCAGCGCGCTCGGCTTCGCGCTGTACGTCCGGCCTGGGTCACAGGGCCAGGGCATTGCGCGCACGCTGGTCGATGCCGCCTCCCGGGCGGCGGCCGAGATGGGCGCCGAGTTCGTGCACGCACAGGCGGGCGTGGCGGCGGCCGAGTGCCTGAGCCGGTGTGGGTTCGGGCAAGTGGGCGCTTGGCAGGTCCTTCACCGCGGCTGAGCTGCGTGCCGGCGTCCGTACGACGCGGCGGCGCACTGCTTGCCTCGATGCGGGTAGACTCGGCGGCGCTTTCGGGGCTGTGGCGCAGCTGGTAGCGCACTTGCATGGCATGCAAGGGGTCAGGGGTTCGAGTCCCCTCAGCTCCACTTTGGCTAAGCGTCTGACCTGCGGTTTGCGTGCACAAGCATCTTTCAAGATCTCCTAGGTGCGCAACGTGCGCAGACCCTCGGCCTACGACACTTCCCGGACGTGTCGATCCGGGCTCGTCTGACGGGTCGCGACGCGCTGGACGAGGCGACCAAGGCGGGCTCCGGGGGTGGTTCGAGCGCACTGCTCGAGGCCCTGATCGGCGGGCTGGGCGCGCTCGTACTCATCGCGCTGGTCGGCACAGCTGACCTCCTCGACTTTCGGGACGTGACAGTCCCGCAGGTCGGTGAGGACGACATCGCGACGCGGCTGCCGCCTCGCTGATGGCGTGGTGCAATGAGGCATGCCGAGCAACCGCGACATGGTCGACCTGTGGAACAGCGATGCCGCCGCTACCTGGTCGACGACGCCGGAACGGTACGACGCGATGCTCGGTGGCCTGGGTGATCGCGTCCTGCAAACCGCTGCACTCAATCCAGGTGAGCGCGTGCTCGACGTCGGGTGCGGCGCCGGTCAGCTCACCCTTCAGGCCGCCGAGGCGGTCGGTCCAGCCGGGTCGGTCGTCGGTGTCGACGTTGCGGCTCATCTCGTCGAAGCCGCGAGCCGCCGCGCCGCCCAACGCGGTCTGACGAACGTCGAGGTGATCGAGGCCGACGCGCAGGACCATCCGCTGCCCGACGGTGCGTTCGACGTCGTCATCAGCCGGTTCGGCGTGATGTTCTTCGCTGATCCCGTCGCGGCGTTCGCGAACCTGCTCCGCGCCACCGCTGCCGGCGGCCGGCTCGCGTTCGTCTGCTGGCAGGCCGCGGCGCTCAACGAATGGGTGCTGCTAGCGATCGGCGCGATCCTGCCGCACGTCGAGGCTCCCGAGATGCCACCGCCCGATGCGCCCGGGCCGTTCGCCTTCGCCGACGCCGAGCGGGTGCGCGGGCTGCTCGAGCAGGCCGGTTGGACCGACGCCGAATTCGAGGACGTGCAGACCCGGCTGCCGATCGGCGGCGCGAGGACCGCCGAGGAAGCAGTCGCATTCACCTCCGAGGACACGTTCGGTCGGCTGATGCTCGCGAAGGCGAACGCCGATCAGCGCGCCGCCGCGCTCGCGGCACTGCTCGACGCCTACCGCTCACACGAAGACCCCGAGGGCGTGCACGCCAACGCGGCTGCGTGGCTCGTGACGGCCCGCCGCCCCACCTAGCGACGAAGAGAGCGGCACTTCTCGGGTTGCACCTGCTAGAAGCCGGTCCGGCGGAACCTTGCTGCGAACTATCGCGCGCTGACGACGGCGCGCTGGAGAGCCAGTTCGTCACGAAGGCGTGGCGGTGCGCACAGGCCGCGCGTGGTGAGCGCAGCGGTGTACGCCTCAAGCGACAACAGCAGCTGCCGTCGCGCCGATGTCTGACGGGTCCCGCCCGACGGCTTGCTTTGCGGTTCGGTGCGCATCGCGCCGCGAGCTGCGAGCGCCACACTCAGCAGCGCGTCGAGGCCAGCGTCCGCCTGCCGCACGCAACGCTGAGGTTGCGGTGTGCCGAAGCAGCCCGGTGCGGCTGACACAGTGCTCACAAGCGACTCAGATCACAAGCCAGGGAAGGAAGCCGGGATAGTCAAACGTGCCTGCCGAAAGCCAAGTGAGGTCGAGGGCGCTGTGGTGTGGCCCATCGCGGCGTCGATGGTGGCCTGGGGCTTCGCGAACAGATAGCCCTGGGCCTCGTCGCAGCCGAACTCGCGCAGACGGTCGAGTTGCTCTACTGTTTCGACCCCTTCGGCGATAGAGCGCAGGCCGAGGCGGGCCGACAAGGCGATGACCGCCGAGACGATTCCCTCGTCTTCGCTGTCGGTGGTGATGCCTTGCACGAATGTTTGGTCGATCTTCACGAAGCTTACGGGCAGTCGACGAAGGTGGGTGAGAGAGGCGTATCCGGTACCGAAGTCGTCGAGGCCGACTTCCACGCCGAGATCTCGGATCTCGGCGAGTTGTTTCAAGACGCCGGTGTGGAGAGCCATGATCGCGGTCTCGGTGAGTTCCAGGTGTAGTCGCGTCGGGTCCAGGCCGAACTCCTCTAGGTTGCGTCGGACGATGGCGGGAAGCTCCCCTGATTCGAACTGGCGAGCAGAGACATTGACAGCGAGATTCCACGGACCCGAGTGCGTAGGCGACGATCGCTGGTAGCCGAGCTCCTTGCAGGCGGCGGTGAGGACCTCTGCCCCAAGGGGCACGATGAGGCCGCTCTCCTCGGCTGTCGGTATGAAATCCTTCGGGGACATCAACGTGCCGCTGTTCTCGGTGATTCGTGCAAGGACCTCGAAGCCGGTGGTCTGCCCAGTGGCGATGTTGACGATGGGTTGGTAGTGGGCGACTATCCGTCGTTCGTCCAAGGCGCACTGCAGGGCCACCTTGGCGTTGGCTCGATGCTGTGACTGGAGATCCAAAGCGGCGTCAAACACCTCCGCTCGGCCTCCTCCGTCGGCTTTCGCCTTGTACATTGCGGTGTCGGCCTCATGGATCAGGATCTCTGCTGTTCCCCGCCCGCGATCGGAGATGGACAGGCCGACACTGGCCCCCAAGTGTTCACCATTTGGATGTCCGCGGGGGACCGCACTCATCGCGTCGACGAGGCGGGCCCCGATGTCGACAGCGTGCTCGTGACTGTCCACGTCGACGGCGAGGACCGCAAACTCGTCCCCGCCCATTCTGGCGACGCTGTCCATCGGTCGGACCGTGGCGACCAGTTGTTGGGCCGCCCTTTGCAGGGCGGCGTCGCCTGCGGCGTGGCCTTGCGTGTCGTTGATGTCTTTGAAGCCGTCCATGTCAAGGAAGTAGACGGCCGTGCATCTTCCGGAGCGGCGGGCGGCCGCCAGCGCCTGGTTGATCCGGTCGACCAGGAGAGCACGGTTGGGCAGGCCGGTGAGGCCATCGTGAGTTGCCTGTAGAGCGAGGGCGTCTTTGGCGCTCTCGAGCTCTGTCAGCCTCTCCGCCTGCGCCTCGTCGAGCCTGGCGATCTCGCGTTCTTGGGCTTTCTGGTCGCGAAGGTCAAAGAAGGTGATGCATGTGAAGGAACGCCCGTCGATGGCGAGGGGTGAAGATCCGATCAGGACGGGGATGGGTCGGCCGTCGGCGTCGAGCAGGTCAGCCTCGACGGTGACCCCGTGGCCTTCTGGACCGTAGACGGCGTGGAGGACGGGGGATGGATCGCCGGCGAGGAACTGAGTCAACGGCGCCCCGACGATGGATTCGCGGGCGCAGGAGAGCAACTCTCCGAGACGCCGATTGGCGAACAGGATCAGTCCCGTAGAAGAGACCGTGGCCGCACCATCCCGCATGTTCTCGACGAACATCCGATAGGGCCGGTCCGCCGTCTCCAAGGTGAATACACGCCGACCTGCGTGACCGTCGGGTAGTACGAACGCGTCGACCTCGCCAGCGCCGATGGCACGAATCATGTCTTCGGCCTCGGCCAGCCGGGCCAGCGCATCGCCGCTGCGGGCGGGGCTCCGATGCAAGGCCTCGTCGCCGTTCCAGCCTCCTGGAGCCTTGGGATCCGAGGGTGAAGGCGTGTGCTCACGCATCACGGTCACGCGCCATCCTCGACGCGAAGGCCCAACGCCTCGAGCGTTCTCGCCACGTCCGCAAGTTCGCCGACGACCCTCTTGACGGGCAGGGGAAAGGTTCTCGCCAGGGTCGGCGTGGCAATCATCCCCTCGTCCAGACTTGCGTTGTCGTCGGCCTGCACATCGACGACGGCCAGTCGAGCTCGCCCGGCCAGGTGGACGTCGCACAACTCTCTCGCGCTGCCAATGGCCTGCTCGGAGACTGTTGATGGGCCGCTGACGAACAGCGTGAGTTCATAGGGAGGATTTTTCATTCCGCCACCGTCATTTGCGGGAGCGCCCAGCCCCGACGTACGGGGCGTAGTCATTTCAGCTCACGACCGGTCGAAGGCGAAGAGCGGCGAGAACCCTGGGGATGTCGGATAGGTCGCCGATGATCCTGCGCTCGGGCTGCGGACGCCGGCGGACGAGCGTGGGAATGGCCAAGATGTCGTCGGCGCGCGCTCGGGACGGGTCTTGGACGAGATCGATCGTCTCGATGTCGTGGCGCCCCGACAGATGCTCCTCGCACAGTTCAGTCAGGTTCGCGATCGCGTTCAGCGACCGGGGTGACTGCCCCGCGACGTACAGGCGGAGAGACCAGATCTCCTCGTCCTTCGCACCGGATGTGTGGGGGCGAGCGGCGGTGTCCATCATGAGCCTGTCTGCAGATCGCTCACGGGGGCTGCCTCTTCGGCACCGGCGGGATCGGCCTGCCGAAGCCGGCCCTGCTCGGCGCGTTGGTCGGCTCTGTCCTCGACGCGTACGGATCCGTGGCTGAGCAGCCGCCCCACGATGTCGGCCTCGGCTTCAAAGTCCCGCCACAACGCAGCCACTTGCGCCTCGACGGATTCCCGTCGCCGGTCCAGCTCGACGCCCCGCTGTTCGAGGTCCTCCTCGCGGGCCGTGGTCGCGGAGCGTTCCTTCGCTTCCTGGGCTTGGCGGGCTGATCCGGTGAGCACGCCATCGGCACCCACATACACGTCGGCGAGCTCAATGCCTTGCCCGGTGATCAGGAACTCGCGGATCTGGTTGGAGTTGGCCATTCCTCGGGCCTTGAGGACGTAGACGATTCGGTTGTGTTCGCCGTTTCCTTCCATGCTCCGGACCTGGATCCAGGTGTCGACCAGCGACGCAATTTGCACGTCCGCTCGCGCTGCAGCTCCCTCGGCTTGGAGGCTGGTGAGCATCGAGGTCACGCCCCTGGCCTTGAGGAAGTCGATTTGGCGGGTGAGCATTGCGGCTACGTCTGCCTCGCTGCCGGATCTCAGGAGATCTGAGACGGGATCCATCACCACCACGGCGGGGTCGAATGCGGCGACGACCTTCTGCATTGTGAACAGGTGTGCTTCGAGGCCTAAAAGGCTCGGTCGTGAGCAGCGGAACTGCAACAGGCCGGCGTCAACCCAGCGCTTCAGATCGATGCCGACCGAGGACATGTTCCGGATGATCTCCTCCTCCGACTCTTCGAAGGCGAAGTACATGGCCCGGTTACCGCGCCGGCAGGTGTCGTCGCAGAGCTGCGCCGCAAGCGTTGACTTGCCGGTGCCCGGAGTTCCGCTCACAAGGGCAGCGCTGCCCTTGAAAAAGCCACCGTCGCCGAGCATGGCATCCAAACGAGGTACGCCAGTCGAGACCCGTTCGGCCGACACCCGGTGCCGCAACGCAGGCGACGTCACTGGCACAACGGATACGCCGGCAGCGCTGATGAGAAATGGGTACTCGTTAGTCCCGTGCAGAGACCCGCGGTACTTCAGGATCCGAAGACGGCGAGTCGAGGTCTGCTCGGTGACGCGGTGATCAAGCACGATCACACAGTCCGACACGTACTCTTCGATCCCGTGACGCGTCAGCGTTCCGTCTCCGCGCTCGCCCGTGATGACGGCGGTGACCCCCTGATCCTTGAGCCAGACGAACAACCGTCGGAGCTCGGACCGCAGAATGGCCGCGTTCGAGAACGCCCCGAACAGCACCTCGATCGTGTCGATCACGACCCTCTTCGCCCCCACTGCCTGAATGGCCGCGCCAAGACGGAGGAACAAGCCCTCAAGATCCCAGTCGCCGGCCTCGTCGAACTCCCCGCTCGACAGGCTGATGTGGTCCATGACGAGCTGACCGTTCGATTCGAGCTCGGCGAGGTCGAATCCAAGAGAGGCCACGTTCGCAGTTAGATCACTCACCGACTCCTCGAAGGCCATGAACACACCTGGCTCGTTGAATTCCATGATCCCGCGGACCAGGAACTCCATGGCAAGAAGCGTCTTGCCGCATCCGGCCGGACCGCAGACCAACGTTGGGCGCCCGCGCGGCAGACCGCCACCGGTCACGTCGTCGAGCCCACTGATGCCCGTCGGTGCCTTGGGTAGCTCGGCCAGCATTGACATGGCTCGCTCCTCATCATCAGGAGGCGTCGAGCCAGGTACGGGACGAAAAGGTTCGCCCGACAAAGGCGTCTCAAGAGTGGTGTATGACCGCAATCTTGGGTGCTATCGACAGTACTCCCACGGAACAAGAGCCCTGTCCGCCATAACCGCCCGTTGTGCCCAGTTGGGCTCCAACAGTGATGAGTGCCACGGGGCCCGCGCATGCGTTTGGCAGGCGCGGCAGGTGCCGAGATCTGGACCTCGATGCGGCCTCACGCGTGCGCAGCACAGCCAAACGGCACCCGCAATCAACCGCTGGGTCGCAACACTTCGATGAGCAGGCAGACACCAGTCTCGCCGGTTCTGAGCGTTGGGGCTGGTGTGATCGGCGGCAGGGCGTCATAGTCGGGTCACCGGGCGAACTCCCAGCGCGGCCTTCCGGCACGAGGAGTTCTGCATGGTGCATGTCGGATCGTGGCACCTAATCGGGCTGGTCAAGGGCAGCGACCGCTGTCACGTCATTGCCTCCCCGCACATGGACGCCATGACCGCATTGTGCGGAGCCGGGTTGATCAACGGCCACGTGTCCTGGTGGTACGACCCGGCCGACCCGCTTGCCTGTCCCGGCTGTTCAGAGCGGATAAGGAGGCCGGATGCACACCGGCCTCGCGACACTGTCCCCGCAATGGTTCAGCAGTGAGCGACTGCGGCGGCAATAGCGACCGTCGACACGACTCGTCTCGCGACGTCTCGCTGGACGCGCCGGGGACTGATCGTGACCGTGACGGCGTGGCCTCGTTGCACGACACCGAAGCCGAAGCGGGCGACGAGACGGAAGTCGCCGACCTGTTCGACCTTGATCGGACCGAAGCGCGTGCGCTCGGTGTCGAGCTCGATCGTGCAGATCGCGGCGAAAGTCAGCTCGACTGAGCTCCCGCGACCTGGGTCTGTCTAGACCTCCGCTCTCCCCTCGCCGCTTTGGTTTCACCGGTGAAAGCAGCGACACGATGCCCCGAGAACATCTGCCGTTACGTGACGACTCGTCGGCCGCCATACCTTGCCTCTACTGTTTCGGGACCGTTGCTGCGGACGGTTTCACCTACTGGTCTGCGTCCCGGCGGCTGATGTCCGCGGACTACCCCTCGTGTGCCCGTCGTGTCACCCTCACGGCCGCTACCTGGCGCCGCTGGGCCATCCCGGCGGCAGCAGCGATCTCGTGATCTTCGGGAGCTGCGACATCGGCCTCACCTTTACCGACCTTCACCGGGGTTGGCCGTCGTCGTGAACAGTGCTCAGGCTGCCCCGCTTCATCTGCAATTCGTAGGACAGTCCGCCGGCAAGGCCCGCCGCTACGTTCGCGACGCACTGATCCTGCTGCGCCGAGGCGATCTCGATGAAGCGGCTCAACTCGGAGTGAGTGAACTGGTCGCGAACGTCTGCCAGCATGCACGGACACCCTTTGACGTGACAGTTGCTCAGACCGAGGCTGGACAAGTGCGCATCGGCGTGCGCGACGGCTGCTCGACCGTACCGTTGCAGCGGCAGCAGACCGCGTGGGCTGTGAGCGGCCGCGGACTGCACCTGCTCACGGCTGCGGGCATCTGGGGAGTCACGAAGGGGCCGCGGGGCCACCGGCAGCCGCAGACTGGACCGAGTTTTAGTCATGGTGACCCTGCGTGCTGCGGTATCAGCCTCGGCTGCGATGCCGCACGTGAAGGTCACGTCTTCGGGATAAAGAGCGCGGCTTCTCAGCCGTCTTCACGGACACAGCAGCGCGTCGTTGAGCGCGGGGCCCTGACGCACCTCGCTACGACTGCTTAGCCCAGGTGCGGAGTACTGTCGGTCATCAGCTAAGTCAGCGTCCGGAACAACAGCGAAGGCAACGTGTGAGCAGCGCCCCGGCCTTGTCCCCGTCGCGTGACGGGCATCCGCAGCGAGTGTGCGCGAGGCAAGCGGACAGCGGCCTCGATCGTCTTCTGACGGCCGTGCTGACGGCTCGCGGTGCCATGCGGATCGAACTCGAGCGCCGGCCGCCCGTGGCGCCACGGCAGGCGGTCGTGCAGCACCAGCTGCTGGATTCGTTGGAGGCCTACACAACGGCACTGACCGCTCGCGGATTGTCCGCGCCACCAAGCCTTCGCGACGAACTCGCTCTTCAACGAAGCCTCAACAGGCCGCGGTGGCTCGAGACCTGATCGCCATGGCGAGCTTCTGACCTGCAGTTTGCGCTGGCACCCAGGCGGCGAGTACTACACCCCGCACAAGGTCCCTGAGCTGCTGGCTCGAATCAACCGCGTGTAGCAGCGGCGTAGGTGCGGGCTGCGCGCGCGACTCCGCACGACTCGTACCGGTTCGTAGAGGACCACTAATGATGGTTTCTCGCGACGAAGCGCCCGAGCGGTTGTATCTGGCACGCAACGCCCATACGTTGCTGACATCTAGCGGCTTCGGGTCGTCATGACCCAGCGCTCCTTGGGCGCTCGATTCTCTAAGCCGCTGCGCGGCCCTCGCGTGGGGACTCCATGACTCCGCTCGTCAGGAGACTCGATGAGCACGCTCGCCATGCATCCGTCGTCTCATCCGGTGCACTTCTCGGTCGATTACCCCGACCGCAAGCTCAACAGATGGACGACGGCACTGCGTATCGTCATCGCGATCCCGATCCTTGTTGTGCTCGAGACCGTCTCAGGCGGTCACTTCGCGGCGCGAGGCGGAACAGTGGTCACCTACGGCGCCGGCGCCACGCTTTTCCTCGGCCCGATGCTCATGATCGTGTTTCGGCGCAAGTATCCACGCTGGTGGTTCGACTGGAACCTCGAGCTGCAACGTTTCGGTAACCGCGTCGTCGCCTTCCTGGCACTGATGGATGACCACTACCCGTCCACGGACGACAGTCAGTCGGTGCACCTCGACTACAACTACCCCGACGCCCAACAGGATCTGAACCGCTGGCTGCCGCTGGTTAAGTGGCTGCTGGCGATCCCGCACTTCGTCGTACTGGCGTTCCTGTGGCTCGCCGCAGTTGTAGCTGTGGTGGCGGCATGGTTCGCAATTATCTTCACCGGTCGCTACCCACGAGGAATCTTCACCTTCGTCGAGGGCGTTCTTCGCTGGACTCAACGTGTTGTTGCCTACGCGTTCCTGCTCGTCACCGACCGGTACCCGCCGTTCAGTCTGGCCGCCTGATGCTCGCCCGGTTCGCTCATCTGACCATCCGTTACCGGTGGCCGATGATCGCCCTGTGGCTGTGCCTGACGGTCTTCGGGGTGTTCGCCACCAGCCAGGTGTCGTCACGCTGGTACACCGCCACCGCGATTCCCGGGCAGCCGGCGTACGAGGCCAGCCAGCGCAGCCTCCACGAGCTCGGCGTAGGCGACCGCACCCCTGACGTCGTCGTCTTCCACACCAGTGGCGACGTGACCAGCAGCCGCGCCATTGAGCAGTCGATGCAACGGGCTGCCGCCGCCGTCCCCGGAGCATTCACCAGCTCCTACTACGCGACCGGCAACTTGGTCTACGTCTCGAAAGACCGGCACACCACGTTCCAGATGATCTACCCGGCCGGGCCGGCCGGCGTGAACAAAGTCAGCCACGCCAAGGCAATCCGCGCAGCTGCCGCGACGACACTGCCGGCCGGCATCACCGTGAACGTCACTGGACGCGACGCCCTGGACGAAGCCACCAAGGACGGCAAGAGCGGTGGCACCGGCGTCCTGCTCGAGGCAGTGATCGGCGGCTTGGGCGCACTGGTGATCCTGTTGTTCGTCTTCGGCACGTTGCCAGCGGTCCTGGCACCGATCGGCATCGCGATCGCCGCGATCCTCAACACGTTCACCCTGGTCTGGGCGCTCACGTACGTCACCGACGTCTCGCTCATCGTGGAGTTCCTCATCGCCCTGGTCGGGCTGGGGCTGGCCATCGACTACGCCCTACTCGTGATCTTCCGGTTCCGTGACGAGCTGCGGGAAGGCCACGACGTCGAGACCGCGCTCGTCGAAACCATGACGCACGCCGGCCGTTCCGTCATCGTCTCCGGTTCCACCGTCGCCATCGGCCTGTTGGCGCTGGTCGCGCTGCCGCTGCCGTTGATCCGATCGATGGGCATCGGCGGCATGCTCATCCCAGCTGTCGCGGTCCTCGCGACGCTCACGCTGCTCCCGGCATTGCTCGCAGTGCTGGGAACGCGGATCAACAACGTTCGCGTGATGCCACGGCGATTCCTCGACCACGGCCACGGCGAGAACGGCCCTTGGGGACGCTGGGCGCGATTCGTGCTCCGTCGACCCGCCGCCATCGCTGCAGTCGGCGTCGTACTCGTCCTATGTCTCGCCGGGTTCGGTACGCAACTCAAGACCGGCGAGACCGCACTCGCGCACTTCCCCGGCGGTGGCACCGCCATTGCTGGACGACAGATGCTCGCCGACGCGCACATCAGCCCAGGCGTCATGAAACCGCTCAACGTCCTCGTCGAGAACGGCAGTGACCCTCAGCAGATCGCCAACAGGATGCAAAGCGTGCGCGGACTCGCCGGCGTCTCGGCTCCCGCCGCCTGGCACCGCGGATCCACCTCGCTGGTCGAAGCGTTCCCCGCCTTCGACAGCGCCGCGCCCGGCATCAGCGGAGTCATCCATCGATCCGAGCGTGCGCTCAAGGGAACCGGCGGCACGCTCACGGGGGTAGCGGCCGTCAACCAGGACTTCCTCCATGCTCTCTACGGATCATTCCCGTACGTGGTTGGAGTGGTGCTGCTGCTCACGATGATCCTGCTCACCCGGGCCTTCCGGTCCGTTGTGCTCGCCGCGAAGGCGGTCGTGCTCAACCTGTTCTCCCTCGGCGCAGCACTCGGCGTCGTCGTGTTGGTCTTCCAACAGGGTCACGGCTCCAGCCTGTGGGGAATCGGTGCGACCGGCTCGATCACGGCGTACGTGCCGCTGATGATCTTCGCGTTCCTG
>JAVEEG010000064.1 GCA_030840585.1 Frankiaceae bacterium
TCCGCGGCATCGACAACACGTCGTACTACCGGCTCGTCGACGGCGATCCCGAGCACTACTACGACACCACCGGCACCGGTAACACGTTGCTGATGCGGCACCCGCACGTGCTGCAACTCATCATGGACTCGCTGCGTTACTGGGTGCTCGAGATGCACGTCGACGGCTTCCGGTTCGACCTCGCCTCGACTCTCGCCCGGCAGTTCCACGAGGTCGACCGGCTGTCCGCGTTCTTCGATCTGGTTCAACAGGATCCCGTTGTCTCGCAAGTGAAACTGATCGCCGAACCGTGGGACGTGGGCGAGGGCGGCTACAACGTCGGCGGCTTCCCGCCGCTGTGGACCGAGTGGAACGGCAAGTACCGCGACACCGTCCGCGACTTCTGGCGCGGCGAGCATGCGCTGCTGGCCGAGTTCGCCTACCGGTTGACCGGGTCGTCCGACCTGTACGAGGACGACGGCCGGCGGCCGTTCGCGTCGGTCAACTTCGTCACCGCCCACGACGGCTTCACCCTGCACGACCTCGTCAGCTACAACGAGAAACACAACGATGCCAACGGCGAGGACAACAACGACGGCGAGAGCCACAACCGGTCATGGAACTGCGGCGTCGAAGGCCCGACCGACGACATCGACATCGTCGTGCTGCGCGAGCAGCAGAAGCGCAACTTCCTGACCACGCTGTTCCTCTCCCAAGGCGTGCCGATGCTGTTGCACGGCGACGAACTCGGCCGGACCCAAGAGGGCAACAACAACGTCTACGCGCAGGACAACCAGCTGGCCTGGGTCGACTGGGAACACGCGCGCGAGTACGAGTACCTCGTCACGTTCGTCGGTCGGCTCGCCGCGTTACGCAAAGAGCATCCGGTCTTCCGGCGCCGCCGGTTCTTCAAGGGCCGGCCGGTGCACGGCACCGCGCTGGAAGACATCGGCTGGTTCCGTCCCGACGGCGACCAGATGAGTGACGAGGACTGGGAATCCGGGTTCGCCAAGTCGATGACCGTGTTCCTCAACGGCGCCGGCATCCGCGAGCCCGACGCGCGCGGCGAGCCTCTCACCGACAGCTCGTTCTTCCTGTTGTTCAACGCGCACCACGACCCCATCGAGTTCGCTGTACCCGAGATCGGCGCGGCCAGCAGCTGGCACGTCGTGGTCGACACGCACGCGCCGATGATGGACGACGCCGACCCGCGCTCGGTGAAGTCCGGCGACCGGATCGCGGTCGAGGCCCGGTCGATCCTGGTGCTGCGCCAGGCCTACTGACATGACGCATGCCCGTGTTCCGACCGGGACTTACCGGTTGCAGCTACGCCGCGAGTTCGGCTTCCACGACGCCGCCGCGATCGTGCCGTACCTTGCCGACCTCGGCGTCTCGCACGTCTACTGCTCGCCGATTCTCACCGCCGTGCCGGGCTCGGCGCATGGCTACGACGTCGTCGACCACAGCCGGCTGAACGACGACCTCGGCGGCGTTGCGGGCTGGCGTGCGCTCGTCGACGCATGCCGCGCACACGGCCTGGGCATCGTCGTCGACATCGTGCCGAATCACATGTCGATCCCGGAACACAACGACGCGTTCGCCGACGTACTCGCCAACGGCTCGGCGTCGTCGTACGCGAGCTGGTTCGACATCGACTGGTCGCAGCATGGCGGCCGCGTGCTCTTACCGTTCCTGCCCGCGGGCGAGCCGGACGAGGAGCACGAGTACTACGTCTGTACCGACTGGCGGCGCGGCAACACCGAGCTGAACTACCGGCGGTTCTTCGACGTCACGTCACTGATCGGGTTGCGGGTCGAGGACGCCGACGTGTTCACCGCGACGCACGAACTGATCGGCGAACTCGTCCAGGCCGGCGACATCGAAGGGCTTCGGGTCGACCATCCGGACGGCCTCGCGGATCCGCGCGGTTACCTCGAATCGCTGGAGAAACTGTCCGGCGGCGTCTGGACCGTCGTCGAGAAAATCCTCGAAGGCGACGAGCAACTGCCGAGCACGTGGGCGTGTGACGGCACGACCGGATACGACGCGATCGGCGCGATCACTCGGGTGCTGGTCGATCCGGCCGGCGCGGAGCCACTGACCGACTTCTATGCCGAGTTCACCGGCAGCCGCGAGTCGTTCCACGAAATCGTGGTCGCGAGCAAGCGGCAGGCCATCGACGAGTTGTTCGGCGCCGAGATCGCCCGGCTCGCGCGCGACCATCCGCGCGATGCCATCGTCGAGCTGCTCGTGCACTTCCCGGTCTACCGCACCTACGACGGCGAGTACGTCGACGAAGCGGCGCAGGCGGCCAAGCAGGTCCGGCCCGACCTCAGCGAAGACATCGACGCGGTCACTCGCGCGTTGCGAACCGACGAAGCCTTCGCGACGAGGTTCGCCCAGACGTCCGGGCCCGTGACCGCGAAGGGTGTCGAAGACACCGCGTTCTACCGCTACTCCCGGCTGCTCGCGCTCAACGAAGTCGGCGGCGATCCGGGCCGGTTCGGCGCATCGGTCGACGACTTCCACGCGTTCTGCACCCGCATCGCGGGCAGTTGGCCCGCAACGATGACAGCGCTGTCGACGCACGACACGAAGCGGTCCGAAGACGTCCGCGCCCGGCTCGCCGTACTCGCCGAGATCCCGGCCGATTGGGCGGCCGCCGTACGCGACTGGGGCGAGCGGACCGCGCCGTACGGCCGGCCGGATCGCGAGACCGAGTACCTGTTCTGGCAGACCCTCGTCGGCGCGTTCCCGATCAGCGCCGATCGGCTCGAGGACTACCTGCGCAAGGCGGTCCGCGAAGCCAAGCGGTACACGACCTGGCTCGACCCGGACGACGAGTACGAGCGAAGGCTGTCGGCGTACGCGCGTGAGGTGCTCGGCGACGACGCGCTGATGGCGGCGATCAGCGACTGGATCGACACACACGTCACCGACGCGGCGACGTCGAATTCGTTGGCGCAGAAGCTGATCCAGCTGACGATGCCCGGCGTACCGGACGTCTATCAAGGCCAGGAACTGCCGGACTTCTCCCTCGTCGATCCGGACAACCGGCGGCCGGTGGACTACGACGCGCGCCGCCGCGCCCTCGACACGCCCGCAAGCGAGCCGAAGCTGCTTGTCACCACTCGCGCGCTTCGGTTACGGCGGGAGCGGCCGGAGACGTTCGCCGGCAGTTACGAGCCGCCGCCGGAAAGCGAGCACGCCGTCGCGTTCGTCCGCGGCGGCGAAGTCATCACCGTCGCGACCCGGTTGCCCGTCGGCCTGCGGAAGAACGGCGGCTGGGGCGACGCCCGGCTGAACCTCCCGCCGGGCCGGTGGCGCGACGTGCTCACCGACCGCAGCACCGATGGCGACCTCGCCGACCTCCTCGACCCGTTGCCGGTCGCGTTGCTGGTGAAAGACACCAACTCGTGACTCGACCACGGGTATGGGCACCACGGGCCCGCGAGGTGCACGTCAACGACGCGCCTATGACCCGAGGCGATGGTGGCTGGTGGGAGTCGCCGATCGAGCTGAGTCACGGCGATGCCTACGCGTTCCGGATCGACGGCGGCGACCCGCGACCGGACCCGCGCGCGCTCTGGCTGCCGGACGGCGTGCACAGCGCGAGCCGCGTCTACGACCACAGTCGTTACGACTGGCAGGACACGCAATGGCGCGGCGTCACCCTCGCCGGCAGCGTGCTCTACGAACTGCACGTCGGCACCTTCACCTCGGGCGGCACGTTCGACGCCGCGATCGAACGGCTCGACCATCTCGTCGACCTCGGCATCGACATCGTCGAGGTGCTGCCGGTCGCGTCGTACGACGGCCCGCGCGGCTGGGGTTACGACGGCGTCGGGCTCTACGCGGTGCACGAGCCGTACGGCGGACCCGATGGGTTCAAGCGGTTCGTCGATGCTTGCCACCAACGCAATCTCGGCGTCGTGCTGGACGTCGTCTACAACCACCTCGGTCCGGTCGGCAACTATCTCGGTGAGTTCGGTCCGTACTTCAACGAGCACTACTCGACGCCGTGGGGACCGGCGATCAACTACTCCGGTCGCGGGTCGGACGAGGTCCGCCGGTGGGCGATCGACAACGCGTTGATGTGGTTGCGCGACTACCACGTCGACGGGCTACGGCTGGACGCCGTGCACGCCATCGTCGACACCCGCGCGGTGCACCTGCTGGAGCAGATGTCGTCCGAGGTCGAGGCGCTCGCGACCGAGACGAACCGGCCGCTGTTCCTCGTCGCCGAGTCCGACCTCAACGATCCGCGGCTGGTCACCGCGCGCGAAGCCGGCGGCTACGGCCTCACCGGGCAGTGGGCCGACGATCCGCATCACGCGCTGCATTCGTTGCTGGCCAACGAAAAGCAGGGCTACTACTGCGACTTCGGCTCGATCGAAATCCTCGCCAACGCGATGGAGTCGCCGTACCACCACGCCGGCACTTGGTCGACGTTCCGCGGCCGCAGCCATGGCCGCCCGCTCGACCGCGAGCGCATCCCGGGGTCGCGCTTCGTCACCTACCTGCACAACCACGATCAGGTCGGCAACCGGGCGACCGGCGACCGGATGTCGTCGTACCTCTCCCCCGGCCGGCTGCGGATCGGCGCTGCGTTGCTGATGTGTTCGCCGTACGTGCCGATGCTGTTCATGGGTGAGGAGTGGGGCGCGACGACGCCCTGGCAGTTCTTCACCTCGTTCACCGATCCGGGCATCGCCGAAGCGGTGCGGACCGGGCGCCGCAGTGAGTTCGAGACGCACGGCTGGGCCGAGGCCGACGTACCCGATCCGCAGGACCCGGCGACGTTCGAACGGTCGGTGCTCGACTGGGCCGAGGCCGGCAAGGACGAGCATCGCGAACTGCTCGACTGGCACCGGAGCCTCATCGCGCTGCGCAAGAGCCGGCCTGAGCTCACCGACCCGTGGCTGCCGACCGTACGTACGTCTTGCGACGAGGAGCGACGCTGGCTGGTGATCCAGCGCGGCGGCGTCGCCGTCGCGGTCAACCTCGCCACTGACGCTCGACGAGTGCCCGTGGGTGCCCCGATCGGCGAGATCCTGCTCGCTTCCCAAGACGTACGGTCGTACGGCAACGAGGTCGAGCTGCCGGCCGAGACGGTGGCGGTGGTCACGCTCCGCTGACGGTCCGTTATGCTTTTGTGACGTCCGGGGCCCGCCCGGACCCTGCCGGGACGCGCCGAGTCCTGTCACCCCGGCAGCGCAGCGACCCGTTCGACAGGAGCGGGGGACCCAACCGTCCCCTCGTGGACATGGGGTGAAGCCGACTCACGTCGGCCGGGCCAACCCTTCGGCCCGAACCCGTCAGCTGACCTCGTAGGCGCGTACGAAGGGGAAGCACTATGCGCGAAGCGCGCTACCGGGGCCGTCACCGGGCACCCAGCACCTCCGGTCAGCTCATGACCAAGACCACCGTCGGCGCCACCGCGCTGGCACTGCCCGTCGTCGGCCTCGCGCCGGGGCTCACCGGCACCGCGGAGGCCGCGACCGAGACCCAGTGGGACAACGTCGCTAAGTGCGAGTCCGGCGGCAACTGGCACATCAACACCGGCAACGGCTACTACGGCGGCCTGCAGTTCGCCCAGCGCACCTGGGAGAGCTTCGGCGGCACCCACTACGCCGCCCGCGCCGACCTCGCCACGAAGGCGCAGCAGATCGCGACCGCCGAGCATGTCCTCGCCCGCCAGGGCTGGGGGGCCTGGCCGG